>JAMCZK010000047.1 GCA_023485685.1 Chloroflexota bacterium
TCTGCGTTGGCGGCTATATTTGAGCGCTACTGATTGCGCGGTCTCCGTGTCGACCTGTTCGTCCGCCAATTGGGCAGCCTTTTCATAGGTTGCCAGCGCTTCTTCGTCGCGACCCAGCGTTTGGAGGATAGTCGCCAAGAGCCCCTGTAACCTGGCGGATGGCTGTGTGAATTGTTGGGCAGAAATTAATGCGGTTAATGCTTCCTGAGGAGCTTTCCCGGCTATCTGGAGTTGCGCAAGAGCCAGCCAGGCCTCTATTTGTGCCGGCGCTAATTCGGTAGCACGACGCAAATAAGCAAGCGCGCTACCTTCATCGCCCTGTGCCAACAAGGCTGAACCCAGAAGGGCATACGCGGCGCCATTGGTGGGCTGCAGCGCTAATGCATATTGGCAGGCTTTGATCGCTTCATCAATATGATTGCTTTGCAATCCCGATTCGGCAAACGAGAGCCAATCTTCGATGGTGGGCTGGTCCTCATGATCGAGCATCGCTTTCCATTCCCGGAAAGCGCCAACTGGCTGGTGGTTGTTCTGCAGGGCTTTGGCTAAATTACGTCGAACCTCGCCACGATCTGGCGCCAAGGCGACAGCCAGGTGAGCCTGTTGCAGAGCTTCAACAGTCTTTTCATTCTTCAGCAATAACTTACTAAATTGCAGAGCACATTCAGCGTCATTCGGCTGCGCTTGCAGAGCCGCTTCCGCTGCGGATAAGGCCTCTTCGGTTAATTCCAGTTCTACGAAAAGGTCAGAGAGTTGTCGAAGAAGCAATGCCTTGCGGCTATCCGCTGGCTCCGTTTCCTTGGTGGCCGAGCGCAACGCGGCTACAGCCAGCTCCTTGGCCTCTGTGGCGTCGCCTGATTTGAAGGCTACATTGGCTGCAGCCAACAGCGAAGTTGGCCGCTTGGATCTATTCCTTATCTTTTTTGGATCTGCGCTTTCTTGCAGGGCAGCCACTGCATCAACATCTGCCCCGTTTGCTTCGGCGACCTTGGCCGCCAAATCGACTTCAAGTTGGCGTGAGGCTTCCCACGCAGAACGAAGCAGAGAGTCAGCCTGCGCCGATTGCCCACTGATCTGGCGGACCTCGGCTTCAAGCAGCAAACGCTGGATTTCAGAAAGCCCAGGGTTATTTCCGTGGTCTCGGTCTTGCAGGTTCTCCAGCGCCTGGACGGCTGCCTGCTGCGCCAATGGCGCGTTCACATTTGTGAGGGAGCGCAAGAGAGTCAGGAAGTGTGGAAGCGGAAAATCGCGGACGAGCTCGAGCAAATGTGCGGACTGCACATCCAAAGGCAAAGGGTTGCTGAGCAGTGCATGGAGGCCCAGTTGCTGCAACTCGGTGCTCTGGTCAATGGAAATCAGCTGGGCAAGCAATTCTTGCGGATTGGGCATCAACCCGAAGAGGCAAGAAATCGGCAGGCGCCAGAACTCTGCGGAAGCAATGCTGAGGTCATCGGCCAATTGATCCCAGCCACCCAGTAACCGGCGGCGTTCGCGAAAGGCTAGCGCCAACAACGTAGCTTGGGAGAGGTCCGGGGTGGGCTGTTCGCCGACGGCTCCTTTACCCGCCAACTTTTCATAGACGGCAGCCGCCTGGTATCGCAGCTTCTCGGTTACCGGTTGCATCGGCGCGGCGCGCAGCGGTTCAAAAAGCTGTTGTTGGTCAAGGCGCAACAGACCGATGAATGCCGGCGACCAGCGGTCGCGGTCGGCGCCTGCGGCTTCGAGGACCTGTGCAGCGAAAACCGGGTCTTGCAGCTCAGCCCAGGTTTGCGGCTCGGAACGCAGAGCGGCCACCACCACAGGCCAATCGGCTTCTGGTAGGCGAGATTTGATCCCGGCAATAAGAGAGATCACCCAAACCTCTTAGGGATTGCTTCGTCACCTCGCGTTGGTCGGCTCCGCGCAACTGCGGAAGGCAGAGCCTTCCTTGGTTCTGCGATGAACGCCGCCATGCTAACCTCCTGGTCTAAGGGACGGATTCCTAAACTTATAAGGTCCAGTTCACTTGCAGCACGATCCAATAAGCGGCGGCCATCATGCCCAAGCCCAGGGCGGTGACAAAGATGCCAACGCCAGCCGCGGTGCGCACCAACTGAGAGATGGTGTCCAGCAAGGCAGAAGCGTTGCCCACCAGTCCGGCCATTTCCTCGGCGATGCCTTTTTGCACCATCTTGGCGGTGGTCGCGCTGATTGCCTTGATATCCTTGTTCATGGTGCGGGTCACCAGGACGAAGAGGCCTATGGTGAGGGTGCACATGCCCAAGAAAAACAGGGCGGCAGCCATCAGTAGCAGGGTGTCCGTTTGATTGATTGCGTACATGTCAACCTCCGAAAACGAGATGTCCTTCTTGTTGCAAGATGTATGCCGATTTTTATTTGCCGGGCCCAGGAAGGAAACGTGTCAACCCAAAGTGTCAACCCAAAGTGTCAACCCAAAGTGTCA
Organism: Chloroflexota bacterium; assembly: GCA_023485685.1. Taxonomy (GTDB): domain Bacteria; phylum Chloroflexota; class Anaerolineae; order Anaerolineales; family UBA11579; genus JAMCZK01. Next base: position 2,444 of record JAMCZK010000047.1, read on the forward strand.
ACCCAAAGTGTCAACCCAAAGTTGACGAAAGCCTGCCTCGCGGCTAAAATGCCCCTCGCTCCAAACGTCTCCCGCAGGGAGACGTTTTTAGCGCAAGCGTATGGCAAACGAGAAAGCTCTCAGCAACGAAAGTGTAGAAAACGCCCATGCGGACACCCTGTCCATGCACCAGAGCGCGGCGCAAAACCTCAACAGCAAAGAGGCTCAGCTCAACATGAGCGCCGCCGGGTATCTGGATGCGGAGCACGTGGACAGCAAGCTCAGCGCACTAGGCAATGTGCAGGCAAAAAACCTGGACGCCGAGTTGAGCTTGATCGGAATGATCTCCGGAGTTCAGATCAACTTACGTGACGGCGCTGCAGGCGTTATTGTTAGCGACGCCGCCGTGGTGGAGAACGCCACCGCAGGTGTGCTGGTAGCCCGCGAGGTGCACGGCACCACGCTGCGAACCGGAGTACTGCTCGCCGGAAAGGTTGAAGGCAATGTCGAAACCTTGCTGGATACCATGGGAGCGATCGGAGCCGGCCTGGCGGCCGGCGTGGGCATTGGTTTGATGCTCTCCATTGCAAAGATGCTGCGCAGGCGATAAGATTGCTTTTCTAAACCTTGCGAAGGCTGGACTTGTTATCATCATTGATTCGAGTTAAACCTTCGCAAGGTTGAGTAACAATCCACAGAGATGAAGGTAACTGCTCCAGCAAGCAAATGTTTTGAACATTTGCTTCGCTGAGCTTGTGAGAGGCGTCTCAAAAGAAAGGCAAGGAAAGCTTTGCTTTCCGCAGTTGCGAGGAAGGCTTGCCTAGCAAGCCGACGAAGCAAGCTCAAGGTTTGTCGGAGATTTACAAAGTAGATAAAATCCAAAGGGATGAAGATAACTGCTCCGCAAGCAATTGTTTGCGAACATTTGCTTCGCTGAGCTTGTGAAAGGCATCCCAAAAGGAAGGTATTAAGATGGAACGAGTAACACTGAGTGCCACCCGCCGAACACTGACGGGCAAGAAAGTGAACCAACTGCGCAACCAGGGTAAGCTGCCTGCCGTGTTGTATGGCCGCTCCTTGAAAGCGCCCATCCCGGTCGTGCTGGATCGTATCGAAGCTTCAAAGGCGTTGCGCAAAAGCAGCTATTCGAGTCTGATCATGGTCAACCTGGATGGGGAAGAACACAACACCCTGATCCGTGATTTCCAAATCGACAAGATCCGCGGCGACCTGACCCATGTGGATTTTCTCGTTGTTTCACTCACCGAGAAAGTGCGTACAGAGGTCAGCATTGTCATGGAAGGCAAGGCGCCGGTGATCGCCAACCTCGGCGGTTTGCTGGTTACCGGCTTGGAACGCGTGGAAGTGGAAAGCTTGCCACAAGACTTGCCTGAGCATTTTGTCATCGATGTTTCCAACCTGGAGAACTTCGGGGATGCCGTTTTTGTGCGCGACTTGGTCGTGCCTGAAAATGTCACCGTGCTTACCGATCAGGATGAACTGCTGGTCGTGGCGGCTGCTCCCGTCACTGAACTGGTCGAGGAAGTGGCTCCTGCTGCCGTGGCTGTCGAAGGGGAGGCTGTACCTGTCGAAGGCGCAGCCCCGGTCGAGGGCGCGGCTCCTGCCGAAGGCGCTGCCCCGGCTGCTGGTGCTCCAGCGGCTGCCGCTACTCCTGCGGCGCCCTCGGCTCCCGTAGGGAAAGTGGCGAAACCGAAGATAGACAAAGAAAAGCGCGCAAGAGAAAAGGGTGGCAGAGGTAGATAGTTACTCAAGTGATGAACAAAAAACAGCCCGCCATTCTTGGCGGGCTGTTTGCTAATTGGTAGGGGCGGGGTCACCCCGCCCTCAATAGTCAGGGCGAGGAAACCTCGCCCCTACCTACCGTTGGCCGTTCTTTTTTTCGCCTGTTAAATTTACGCGAGCTCAAGCGCTTGCAGAAAATTCAAAGTGATGCGCGCAGTGACGCCCCAAAGTAATTCTTTGTCATATTGTTTGAAATACGCCACCTTTAGGCTCTGGCCATCGGGCGCAACGCGTTCGCGCTGCTCCCGATTCGTTGGGTCCGCCAACCAAGGCAACGGGATGGTAAAGATGCGCTGCACTTCGCGCGGATCGGGCTGCAGCTCAGTGGGCCAGGGGATGACGCTGACCACCGGCGTCACCCGATAATTGCTGATGGTGACGAAATCTTCTAATTGGCCTAGTAGTCGGACGCGGCTCGTATCTAAGCTAATTTCTTCGCGGGCTTCGCGCAATGCGGCTTGCTGTGGGCTGGTTTCACCGGGGTCCAAACGGCCGCCGGGGAAGGCCACCTGTGCGCTGTGCATGTCACCTTCCACTTGCGCCCTTAATATATACAACAGCTGCCACTCATCATCATTTCGCAGCATGGGAATGAGCACAGCTGCGGGTTTGGGTTCGACCTCGCTTTCAATTTCCCGAAGCGGACTGATGTACGGATTCGCAACTCGCTTCGCCAGCAGTTGGCTGACCCTGTCTTCAGTCAGATCAGAGATTCTCGAAATAATCTCTTTGGACATTCGTAGACTCGGATTTTTCTTGATTGAAGTAGATCTTCGCAGCGCTCGAGTTACAAAAAACTGTCATTCCGAAGAAGGCGTCTAGCGCCAGTTTTAATGGCGCTGCCTGACGAGGAATCCCTCTAGTCATTCGAAACCAGGCTGTCTTTTTTGACCAGAGGGACTCCTCGCTTCGCTCGGAGTGACAAAAAAGGCGCGATCATCAAACTATTCTTCGTTGCGAGGTAGAACTACGCTGCCGCAGTATTGGCATTCGGCGGCCCGGCCCCCACGGGCATTGAGCGCTTCCAAACTCATTGAGGCGCCACAATAAGGGCACTTCTCCGGCAATTGACCTTGAGAAGTCGCCTCTCCGAGATTGCGATCCTCCAGAGACTCGTTGAGCCAGGCGCTTAATTTGTGAGCCTGGTCTTCCTGGCCCGCAGCTTTCAATTCGCCAATGTATTTCCCCCCTTCGCTTTGTAGAACGCTCCAGCGCTCCTGGTCGGCGAGGAGATCCAGACCGACACGCGCCTGTTCCAAAGACTGCGCGTAGGCATCGCCAAGCAGGTATGCATGCGCCGCTTGCATAAACAGCATTGGCGCGGGGTATACAATGCCGATATCCCGGGCGCGTTGGGCGACGTCCAGAAAGAGTTCTGCCGCATTTAGATGCTCGCCTACGGCCATCAAGTGGTTAGCGCGACGCAGTTCGCGCTGGACGCGCGGGTTCAGCGTCCTGCCAGGCAGCAACGGGCCGCGCGGTTTCCAAGGACGGTCCCAGGGCGCCCGGCGCGTGTAGCGGAATCGTCGAAAGGGTCGTCTCATATAAATCAGCTGTCAGCTATCAGCTTTTAGCTTTAAGCCATAAACAAAAAAGGCTCTTACCCAAGTTGGAAACGTAATACCTGAGTACCTCATCATGTCTCCAAATGGTTTTCCACTAAGCGCCTAGCGAATATCAAAAATCCAGTATGCGCAGTCATTGTATCCACTGGACGTAAGCGTTCGGCGATCGGCTTGTAATAACGGTGCAAAATCTCAGATACTTCTACAAAGCCAAATCCGTTCTGCTTAAGCGCCGCCAACAGCAAGCTGACTTGATTCGCCGTCGGGAGGATCGAGCCAAAGAAACCGCCGGGTTGAAGGGCAGCTCGAACTTGGGATAAGTAATCTTCGGGATTCGGCAAGTCGAGGAAAATTGCACGGAGACCATTCTCGTCGAAGCCTGCGGAGATATCCCGGACCTTCAGGGTGACTCGATCTGCGAAACCAAACCTTTCCAAGTTGCCGCGGGCAATCTCCTGGATCTCCGGCCGTCGCTCATAGCTAAACACGTGGCCAATGGGTCCCACGGCGTGGGCCAGTGCAACAGTGAGAGCCCCGGATCCAGTGCCTGCTTCCAGAACCTGGCTGCCGGGCCCAACACCCAGGCTCAGCAGGATATAGCCGATATCCTTTGGGTAGATGACCTGGGTGTTGCGTTCGATATCGCGCAACAGGTCATCCAAGGCTGGTTGGAGCAGCGTGAAAGTTTTGCCGAGATGGGTGGTGACCTCGCGCCCCCATTCTTTTCCGATTATTTGTTCGTGGGGGATCATGCCGTGCATAGTTTCCACGCGCAGGCCGGGCCTGAGCAGCACGGTCATGCGGTTGCCGCGCGGCCCAAGCAACTGGGCGAGGTCTCCTGCTTGGGCGCGGCTGCTGGATGTCATGGAAAGGCTACCGGGGCTGTACGATCAGCAGCCAGTGGCCTGCAAACAAAGCCCCAAGGCTTCCTAGAGCTGCGAAGCCAAGGAATAAGGGGCCAACTCGAAACAAATCCCAGCCAAGATTCGAAGCCACCCAATGTCCAACCCAGAACCCCAGCCACGAGAGGATCATGTATAGAAGCAGGCGGCCCAAACCACCACCGCGCCAGAGGTGGAATGCAGCCCCAAGTAAGGTCGCCACTGTTGCACCGAGAACAAATGAAGGAAGGGTCATTTTAGTCTTCCCATTGCGAGGAAGCCGAATTCAATGAGGCTGACGTGGCCATCTCCGATTCAGTATTGGGGATTGCCACGTCGAACCTACGGTTCTCCTCGCAATGGTTTAACTTCCGTACTTATTATGCTACAGGTATTACATCTGATGGTGACAATTCCGATTCAACCCTGGCTAATTTCTTGGTCATTTTAGCGATCAAGCCGCCGCCAAGCACTTCGCCATCGACATAAAACACGGCTGCCTGTCCGGGCGTGATGTCGCGGGCGGGTTCTTTAAACTGCACGTGAGCGCTTCCATCCAATAGGGGGGTCACTCGCGCAGCAGCCTTCTTGGCGCTGTAGCGGATCTTGACTTCGGCGTCCAACGGTTCGGCAGGCGCAAAGCCGACCAACCAGTTCACGGATTCTGTTAGCAGTTCGCAGCTGCCTAGCTCGTCGGCGAAACCAACGACGAGGGTGTTGCGTGCCTGATCTTTTCCCAATACGTACAACGCTTCAGCGGCGGCGATGCCGAGACCTTTGCGCTGACCAATTGTGTAGTTGACCAACCCACTGTGTTCTCCGAGCTGCTTGCCTGTGCGGTCCACAATGGGACCGGGCTGAGCCTGGTGTGGCTGATAGCGTTGCAGAAAATCACGGTAATCCTGCCCGGCCAGGAAACAAAGATCCTGGCTCTCTTTAGACGTTGCCGCGGGCAGCTTCAGATCAGCAGCGATTTGGCGCACCTCGGATTTAGTCAAGTTCCCCAAAGGGAACAGCGCATGTTGCAATTTGCCCTGGTCGAGTACATGCAATACATACGACTGGTCCTTGTGCGTGTCCACCGCTTCGAACAGCCGTACAGGTCCGTCGGGACTGCGCACTATACGAACGTAATGGCCCGTGGCCATGAAATCCGCGCCCAGGGCTAGAGCACGGGCAAGCAGAAATTCCCAGCGGATTTGACGGTTGCAGGCGAGGCAGGGGTTTGGCGTTTGCCCCCTGGCATAGCCATCCAGGAAATTCTGCACGACGATGTTTCGGAAACTTTCCTGCGCATTGACAGCATAGAAAGGGATGCCCAGTCGCCCGGCTACGCGGCGGGCGATATTCATCGCCGCGGGCGCGCAGCAGCGGTTGCTGGCTTCACGGCCTGGCTCGGACCAGAGGCGCAGCATCATGCCGATGACCTCGTAGCCTTGCCGCTGCAATAGGGCTGCCGCCACCGAACTGTCGACGCCGCCGCTCATAGCCACAACGACCTTTGTCATGCGGCCTCCAAGGCCCGCGCCTTTTCGACTAAAGCGGGTAGTGCAGCCAGAAACGAATTTATTTGCTCGCCAGTAGTGTCGACGCCGAGCGTGACGCGCAAAGAACCCAGCGCCCATTCTGGCGAGAGGCCAAGCGCCAGCAGTACCTGGCTGGGTTCCGGGTCGCCGGTCTTGCACGCGGAACCCGAGGAGCAGGCAAAGCCGGCGTCATCCAGCAGCATTAGTAGAGCGTTGCCATCCACGCCTTTAAATACGAAGCTGGCGTGGTTGGCGAGGCGGATCTCAGGGTGGCCGGTTAATTGTGAATCGGGAATATCGACGAGTATGCGATTCATGATCTTATTACGCATCTCTCCTAATCGGGAAACCCGCCGGTCGAGTTCAGATTGAGCAAGCTCGAACGCCTTGACCATGCCTAGGATGTAGGCAACGTTGGGCGTACCGGCGCGTCGTCCAGACTCGTGCCCGCCGCCGGTCTGCGTAGGCAGCAGCGGAGTTCCGGCGCGGACATAAAGGGCTCCTACACCCTTTGGCCCGTAGAACTTGTGCGCACCGATGGAAAGTAAATCTACGCCAAGCTTTTGTACATCCAAAGGCAAATACGCGCCGGATTGCACAGCATCACTATGCAAGGGCACGCCGCGCTCGCGGCAGATAGCAGCGATCTCGCTCATGGGATTCACGGTGCCAATTTCATTGTTGCCCAAGATAACGGAAAGCAACGCGGGCTCCGGATCCAGTCGTTTGGCCACCTCGTCGGGATTTACCATACCAAATTCATCCACAGGCAATTTCTCAAGTGTGAAGCCCAGGTGGTCAGCGAGCTGGGCGGCCGTTTTGGCTACGGCGTCATGCTCGACCGGACTGATCAGCAGGTGTATGGCGCCTCGTTGCTGGCGGGCGGCCAATGCGGCGCCACGCAAGGCCAGGTTGTCACTTTCCGTGCCCCCGGAGGTAAATATGATTTCTTCCGGCTGCGCATTCAGCAACTCTGCCATTCGTTGGCGGGCATCTTCCAATGCAGCCTCAGCGCGCCGCCCGTAGCCATGCACGGAGGATGGGTTGCCGAACTCCTCGCTGAAGTAAGGCAGCATGGCTTCTCGCACACGAGGGTCGAGCGGTGTTGTGGCGGCGTAATCGAGGTAGATGGGCCCGGGCGAAGGCATCCATGCGATTATATCTGGATGCTGAACCGTGCTAAAAAGTTATGCTATACTGATTTAAGAACTGCGCAGCCCTGATTTCATCAGCGATTCAATCGTTGCGCGAGCTGTTCCCGCAAGGTTGTCCACGGGAAGCACTTGACCCTTAGCAGAACCAAGACCAATTGAACACCGCAAGGCGCGGTGAAGGCAGTCGATTTGACCCGCCTCACGTTTAGGCTGCGCTCATTCGATCCACCAGGCGACCTTATGAAAATAGCACTCCTCCATTATTCGGCTCCTCCCACCGTAGGGGGTGTGGAGAGCGTGATGGCCCAGCACGCCAAATTAATGGCAAGCGCAGGCCATGAAGTTTTCGTCATTGCCGGAACTGGTGAAGTGTTCGATCGTCGCATCCGATTCCTGTCGCTGCCGTTAATCTCTTCGCGACACACAGCAGTACTCGATGTAAAAGCTGAACTCGACAAGGGCATTGTTCCGACAGGATTCGCCGGACTGGTGAAGGAGATCAAAAGCAGACTTATTCCCCTCTTGCATTCAGTAGATTGGCTGATTGCACATAACGTTTGTTCGTTGCACAAAAATCTTGCGCTGACCGCAGCTCTATATGAGTTATCGCAGACACCTGGCTTTCCAAAGCTAATTCTTTGGCATCACGACCTAGCCTGGACCAGCGCCCGATACGAGGGCGAGCTGTACCCCGGTTATCCATGGGATCTCCTGCGTATCTCATGGCCTGGGGTCAAACAGGTCACGATCTCTGATATGCGCCGCCAAGAAATTGCCGGGCTTCAAAAGATTCAACCGGAGCACATTGAGGTAATTTCCAACGGTTTGGACGTGGCCGGGATGCTCAAGTTAGGATCCGTTGCCCGAGATCTGGTTGAGCGCCTGGATTTGTTGGCGGCTGCTCCATTACTCCTGTTACCTGTGCGCATTACGAGACGTAAGAATATCGAGCTTGCCCTCCAGGCGTTGTGGGAGCTGCGGAAGAGGATGACCGCTGCGAAATTAGTAATCACTGGACCGTTGGGCGCCCATAACCCCGCTAATTTAGATTACTTCCAGGAATTGCGAAAAATTCGAAAGGAACTAAATCTCACGGGATCGGCTTATTTCCTTGCTGAGCAAGTGGAGGGCCTTTTGCCCGACGAAGTAATATTCGATTTGTATCGCGCAGCTGACGCCTTGTTCCTGCCCAGCCACGAAGAGGGATTTGGGATCCCGATTCTGGAGGCTGGATTAGCCGGAATCCCCGTATTTAGTTCCGATATCCCAACACTTCGGGCGTTAGGTGGATCTGAAGTTTTTTATTTCTTGACCCATGCGGAACCAAGCCGAGTTGCTGCTCAGATAGCGGAAGTATTGGAAGCTAACGCGTCGTATCGCCTCCGAATCCGTGTGCGCCAAAACTATACATGGCAGGCTATTTATTCCAAGCAGATCGCACCTTTGATGGAGCCAGGTAATGATCTCCGAACGCAAATTTGAATTGTTCCGCAAGGTTCTAGTTCCTGTCGTAGCTGGGTTCGATCCCACTGCTGCGCTGACGGCTGCGCGCCTGATTGGTGGCGAAGAGAACCTACTTTTGCTGGGTTTGGTTCGTGTGGCTTTGGGTGATTCGCTAAGTGTGGGCGCAACCCGCGCTCAGGAACTGCGCAAGGTGCTGGGAAGCTTTCCAAAAGCAACTCGGATCAAGCCGCAGGTTTCCTTCCACCCGTGGCAAGCGCTGGTTGATATTGCTGCAGAAGAAAAACCAGACCTGCTCGTCCTTGAATGGCCCTCAGCCACCGAAGCTCTTGGCGCAACCATTGACGAGATTTTAAACAGACCGCCTTGTGACATCTGTCTAATTCGCCAGCCGATTATCGATGACATAGAGAAAATTCTGGTGCCGATTCGCGGCGGACCATTTTCAGAGTTGGCCTTGCGCATCGGGCTAGAAATATCGATTACCACTGGAGCCCAGCTAAGCTCTTTACATATCCGACCTCCACAAGCGGCTGCTACGCCTACGCAAAGGCGCAACGCAAGGAAACAGGATGCGGCGTTCGATGGCATTGCCAGGGTGTTAGCAAACCTTCCGGAGATTAAACAGCATCACCTGAATACCACCGATCCAGCCGGAACCATAATTCGATACGCACGAAACTCGGATTTGGTCATCATGGGCGCTTCTGCTAAGTATTTTGGCGCCAGTATTCCATTTGGTGAAACCGCAGGTAAAGTACTGCGAGAAAGTAAGAGCGGGGTAATTATTGTAAAGACCAAGCGACCCATGCCGACCGGCATGCAATTAGAGGCAGCGGGACAGAAAGCTATCTCCGTGTTGGTGGATAAATGGTTTGCTGAAAACACCTATCACGCTGACGAATTCGAAAATTTGAATCACCTTCACGAATTGAAAGAACAACAAGCCCTCACCATCAGCGTGGCCCTGCCGGCGCTGGATGAGCAGAAAACCATCGGCCGCGTGATCAGAAGCATCAAAGAAAATTTAGTCGATCATATCGATTTGGTGGATGAAATTATCCTAATGGATTCCGGTTCCACCGACCAGACCAGAGAGATTGCTTCACGGTTTGGGATCCCGGTGTACATACACCAGGAAGTTCTACCGCAATATGGGCCTCGACATGGCAAAGGAGAAGCCCTGTGGAAAAGCTTGTATGTGACGAAGGGTGACATCATCCTCTGGATCGATACGGATATTTTGAATATTAATCCCCGCTTTATTTATGGATTGATAGGGCCGTTGCTTATTCATCCTGAATTACAGTTTGTGAAAGGATTCTATCGACGCCCCATACGGGTAGGCAACAGAATTCAAGCAGGTGGAGGAGGTCGCGTGACAGAATTAACCGCCCGCCCCTTGCTGAATCTTTTCTTTCCCGAGCTTTCTGGAGTTGTCCAACCCCTTTCAGGTGAATATGGTGGTCGCAGGAGTGCGCTGGAGACACTGCCCTTCTTTTCCGGCTACGGGGTGGAGACTGGCTTGCTTATCGAAGCTTTCGAGAAGTATGGCTTGTCGGCCATCGGCCAGGTGGACTTGCAGGAGCGCGTACACCACAACCAACCGCTGGAAGCCCTGAGTCTAATGTCCTTTGCCATTATCCAAGTCGTCATTCGTGAGCTAGAAAAACGATATGGGAGAAAAATCCAGGAAGATGTCAACAGGACTATGAAATTAATCCGCTATGGAGGCGAACGCTTCTTTCTAGATGTTGAGGAAATCAGTGAGCAAGAGCGGCCACCGATGGCAAGCCTTCCAGAATACATCGAAAAGCGCAGAAATTACGGTTAACGCGCAAATAAAACGAAAATCTAGTTGCCTGTTCGTTTACTAGTAACCCATCCGCTGATATAATCGCTTTGTACCAATTATCACATTCGCAAGGCGCATCGCCTTAAGGAGCGCATGACTGCCCAAATACATTTCGGGACGGATGGTTGGCGGGGAGAGATCGCAAGAGATTACACATTTGAAACGGTGCAGCGCGCTGCCCAGGGTTTCGCTACATATATAAAGGATCAGAAGAGGGGCGAGGCGGGCATTGTCGTGGGCTATGACAAGCGTTTCCATTCGGAAAATTTTGCCGCCGCAGTCGTCGAGGTGCTGGCAGCTAACGGCATCCCTGCTTATCTGACCCAGGACGCCACGCCGACTCCGGTGATCGCCTACGCGGTGCTGACCCAGAAGGCCGCCGGCGCCGTCAACATCACCGCGTCACACAATCCGCCGACGGACAATGGCTTCAAGGTGCGCGACCACAATGGCGGCGCCGTGGATCCCGAGGGCCTGAAGCAAATCGAAGCCGCAATTCCGGATTCGTTCGATAAGGTTATGCGGTTGCCCCTAAAAGACGCGAAGGCCAAGGGGCTTGTCGAAGTCTTCGATGCGTCGCCAAAATATATCGAACATCTCAAGGACCTAATTGACCTGCAGCCGCTTAAGGACGCAGGTCTTACGGTGATGGTAGATGCGATGTGGGGTAATGGGGCTGGCTGGTTCCCGAAGTTGCTGGCCGGCGGTAAGACACGCGTGCTGGAAATCCATAATTATCGCAATCCTATTTTCCCGGAGATGCAGCGCCCGGAACCGATTCGGCCCAACGTGGACGCCGGTTTACGCGCGACAGTAGGTAACCACGCAGACGTGCTCCTTATCACCGATGGCGACGCCGATCGCATGGGTTTGGGCGACGAAAAAGGCGAATTCATCGATCAGCTCCGAGCTTACGGCCTACTGGCTTATTACCTGCTGGAAATTCGCGGCCAACGCGGCCCCATCGTGAAAACACTCTCTACCACCACGATGCTCAATAAGCTTGGCAAGCTCTATGACGTGCCGGTTTATGAGACAGGCGTGGGCTTCAAGTATGTAGCTCCTAAAATGCTGGAAACGGACGCCATTATCGGCGGGGAGGAATCGGGCGGGTACGCTTTTCGCGGCAACGTGCCTGAGCGCGACGGCATCCTAGCTGGGCTTTACATCCTCGACCTGATGGTTAAGACGGGAAAGAAACCTACCGAGCTCATTGAATGGCTGTTCGCCAAGGTCGGCGCACATTACTACGATCGCATCGATAGCTTGTTCAGTGGAGATCGTGAAGCACGTGAGCAAAAGATCTTGGATGCCAGGCCGAAAACAATCGGCGGCCTGAAGGTCATCAATCTGGTGACGCGCGACGGTTTTAAATTCGATTTAGAGGATGGCGGCTGGCTGCTGATCCGCTTTTCGGGCACCGAGCCCAAGATGCGGGTCTATACCGAAACCACGCACAAGGACAAAGTGCAAGCGATTCTGCAGGATGGCCTTAGGATTGCCGGCTTGTCGAATGCATGACACTAATCGATACGCATTGCCATCTGGATTACGAAGACTTTGATGTTGACCGCCAGGACGTGATTACCAGGGCGGTGGGTTCGGGAGTGAATCTGATATTAATCCCGAGCACGGACCTGGAGAACAGCGCCAAGGTATTGGCGCTGGTCGATCAACACAAGGAATTAGTCGCCGCGGTTGGCATCCATCCAAATTTTAGTGAGGAATGGGCACCCAAAACCGGAGATGAGTTGAGAGCTTTGGCTCACCATTCGAAAGTCGTTGCCATTGGAGAGATAGGTCTGGATTATTATTGGGATAAGGCGCCCAAAGACGTGCAGCAAACTATTTTCCGCGAACAGTTGGATTTGGCTGCCGAATTGGAATTGCCTGTGATTGTGCACAACCGCGAGGCGAGTGAAGACGTCTTAAAAATCCTTTTGGATTGGCAAGCCTCCTTGGAGGCGAAACGATCCCCGTTGGCAAAGAGACCGGGCGTGCTGCATTCCTTTTCGGGCGATCGCACCATGGCAGAGAAAGCCATTGCGGCTCAATTCTTCGTTGGCCTGACCGGTCCATTGACTTTTAAAAATGCGAAGTCTCTACAAGAACTAGCTTCGGCGTTGCCCCTTGACCATCTTGTTGTAGAGACCGATAGCCCCTTCCTCTCTCCTCATCCGCAACGCGGCCAACGTAACGAGCCTGCCAAGGTCAAACTAGTCGCCGAGAAGTTAGCTGAGCTAAAGGGCTTGCCATTCGAAGAGGTGGCCGCGGCCACCACAGCAAATGCCCAGCGGTTGTTCCTGTTTGGAAGCAGACAATGACCACACTTGCCTTTAGTACACAAGTCCAGGATTTGATGCCCGAGGTCGAGGCGCGTATGCGAGGCCAGACAGACGGCTATCACCCCTCGCTGAAAAAAGCCCTGGACCAACTGCTGGATTCTGGCGGCAAGCGAGTACGTCCCACCGTGGTCTTGCTGGTCTCCAGCATGCTGGGCGTCGATAAGGAAGATAGCCTTAATTTAGCCGCGGCGGTCGAATTGCTGCATACGGCCACCTTGGTACATGATGATCTCATCGATGGATCCACATTGCGGCGCGGCAGTCCGACATTGAACTCAACCTGGAATGCGCCAGCCACCATTCTTGCCGGCGATTTCTTGTTCTCACAAGCCGCCTCCCTGGGTGCCCGAGTGGATTCCACTGAGGTGATGCGGATGTTCGCTGGGACCTTGTCCACCATTGTGAACGGCGAGATCGCTCAAATTTTCGAGCGGAATTCGGTAACACATCGAGAAGACTACAACCAGCGTATCTATGCCAAAACGGCAACTATGTTCGAGATGGCGGCGCGCGCCCCCGCCTACCTGGTGGGAGTGGAAGACCAATATAGTGAAGCCTTACGCGTTTACGGCTACAGCGTCGGCATGGCCTTCCAAATTGTGGACGATGTGCTTGACTTTTCCTCGGACACGAAAACACTGGGTAAGCCGGTTGCCTCAGACCTGCGTATCGGTTTGCTGACCCTACCGGCCATCTGTTACTTGGAAAGCCATCCAGATGACGCACGCCTGAAACAATTCCAATCCGGCTATCAATTGGATCCCCCTATCATGGAGGACTTGGTGCAGGATATCCGTAAGTCTGGCGCCGTTGAACAAGCCCGCGCAGAGGCTGATCAGCTGGTGCAGGGCGCGGTAAACTCATTGGATCAGTTCCCGCTCAGCCCGGAGCGCGAGGCGCTCGCTGACTTGGCAAATTATGTCGTCGAACGTTTACATTGATAGCAGATTCAAGTAAACTTGCTTATCGCCAAAAATATCTAGTATTGTTAGGAGTTACCGTGGATTTGAAAAAAGAGTTAGATCTGCGTATCCAGCCTTGGGCACTGTTGCGTCATCCCTTTTACCAGGCTTGGGAATCCGGCACTTTACCGATAGAAGCCCTCAAGACCTATGCCCGCGAATATGGCGCGTTCATTGGTCAACTGCCCTCGGGATGGAGTTTGTTGCTCGATGAAGGAACTGCGCAAGAGGAGCGGGAGCATGCGGCCCTTTGGAATGAATTTGCCGTGAGCCTGGAGACCAATATTGGTGAGCCTGAGTTACCTGCCATAAACGCTTTGGTAACCAAGGCAAATGGACTCTTTTCCCGTCTCGAAACCGCTCTGGGCGCACTGTATGCATTTGAGATTCAGCAGCCCGAAACCGCAAAAAGCAAGTTGGATGGTTTGCGCAAACATTACAATCTTCCAGGGTTGGCGGAAGCCTATTTTGAAGTGCATTCCGCCAACCATCACGAGGCTGCCAAATTACTTTCGCAGATCGCCATGCTACACCCCAGCGACAGACAGTCAGCCTTGTCCGCTTGCGAGGAGATGAGCGAATCCCTCTGGAACGCGCTGACTGACATTTACGAAAAGCACTGTAAAAGCTAAAGCTCCAACAAATATTGTCGTTTGAATCGAGCCGCCAGAACCTTGGCGGCTCTTTTTTGTGGCAATCAACATGACCAAAAACGACGTTTTGGGGACATTTGCCCCTGCTATTGCCTCAGGCTAGGTTCCATAATTTGGACGAAACACACTTATTGTTGGAGGCAACATGGTACAGGAAGAACGCGTAAAGGATTGGATGTCTGTGAAGGTAGTAACGATCTCGCCCGAGCAGACCCTGCCTGACGCCCACGAAACTATGAAGAGGCGAAAGATTCGTCGGCTGCCTGTGGTGGACAACGGCGCACTGGTTGGCATTATTACTCTGGGGGACCTGCGGGAAGCCGGCCCCTCGGATGCAACTTCTCTCAGTGTTTTCGAGTTAAATTATCTATTGGCCCGTCTCAAGGTGGGCGAGATTATGACCAAAGACCCGTTGACCGTGACGCCACAGACTGGGCTCACCGAGGCTGCCAAGCTGATGCTTCATCACAAGATTGGGGGCTTGCCCGTGGTGGAAGGGAAAACCGTGGTCGGCATCATCACCGAATCGGATATTTTCCGCGCCTATGTACGCCTGGCTGAAGGGGTTGGGATCGCAGCGGCGGTACATCCCTAGTCGAACCACTCAGCATATGTAACAGTATATGAGGCGGCTTGGCCGCCTCTTTTTTGTGTGTTCGGTCGTAGTAAAATCGAGAAATTCGCCTTCTCTAATCACCTGGAGAAAAAATGAGCAGAAACCCCGTTGTCCATATCGAAATTCCCAGCAAAGACCGAAAAAAGAACAGCAAGTTCTACAGGGAGTTATTCGACTGGGAACTCACCGAGTACGATGAAATGGATTACACCTTATTCGACCCGAAGGAAGGCCCGGGCGGTGGATTCCCTACAGTTGATGGAGACTTATACAAGACTGATAGGGTTTTAGTCTATATGCAGAGTGATGACATTGATGCTGATCTCAAAAAGATCGAAGCTCTGGGAGGTAAAACGATCCTTGCCAAGACTGTGAAGTCCCCGGGTTTGGCTGGTTTAGTGTTTTCACCGACCCCGAAGGGAATACACTGGCGCTGTACACGGTTCAAGTCAGCCCTGAGCATTTCATTCTCATCAAAAATAGAGCGCATCCAATGCGCGCTATTTCTTAAAAAATTCCCGATGAACTTATGCGTCAAATTCCCGGCGGCCGCCGCGTAGCGGACGAAAATGCAAGCCTTTGCCTTTTGCTGGATAACCAAACGAGATGGCCATCAAAACCTGCCACTCCTCCTCGGGAATTCCTAATAACTCGTAGGCTTTTTCCGGCTCATGCAGGGTAGCCAGACAAGAGGCAACGCCCAGCTCCCAGGCGGCTAGTTGCATGTAGGCGGCTGCTTGCCCGGCGTCGAATAGGGCGCCGTAGAACTTGGCGGGCGGCGGCGTTAGGATCAGCACCCCGAGGGCGGCGCCCGCTAAGTGTCCGGCGTATGTGCCCATTTTCGAAATCTTCTTAAGTGTCTCCCGATCCTGGATGGCGATGAAACGCCAGGCTTGCCGGTTCTTCGAGGATTGCGACCGGCGACCCGCGTTCAGAATGGCGCGCACATCCTTTTCGGGCAATGGTTCCTTGCGGAACTCGCGTACGGCGCGCTTAGTTCTTATCGCTTCTGAAACATTCATCATTCACCTTCTATTTAAACTGAGGTAGTACAGCCTTGGCAAAAGCTTCGAGACCGTCCATATCATCCTGATCAAGCCATTGAAGCATCACTCGCTGGCAGCCTACTTGGGCTAGTGCGTTCAATTGCTCGACGATCTGATTGCCGCCGCCAACTAGTTTTCCGTCGGCGCGCAACTCTTCGGCGCTGCGTCCATAGAAGGCGATCTTCTCTTCAACCTCGCGCTTGTTCCGTCCAAAGGCTACGCCAGCCATTGCTGTTCTCCTAACATCGCTGGGCTTCCGACCTTCAGCAGCCAAATACTCATCAAGTCGACGCATGCGGTCGCGGAAACGTTCGGGAGTTTGGCTGGTACCGTTCCACTCATCGGCATACTTCGCTGCGAATTGTAATGTTCGACGCTGTCCATTCCCTCCCACAACGATCGGTGGACCGCCGAGCCTGGCAGGGCGTGGCAATAGGATTGCTCCTTTGAGTTGATAGAACTTTCCTAAGAAACTAAACGGCTTATCGCTCTTCAAGAGTTTGCTGATAACCTCCAGGCCTTCTTGGAAACGCTGCATACGGCCTTTCACGTCGAGCAAGCCTAGGCCAAACATATTGTGCTCGCGCTGGTTCCAACCTGCGCCCAGTCCCAGTCGCAATCGCCCGCCGGAGAGGTCGTCCACGCTGGCTGCCATGCGGGCGGTGATGCTCGGGTGGCGGAAGGAAAATGGAGACACTAGGGGGCCGAATTCGAACCGTTTGGTATGCGTGGCCAGGTAGGTGAGCGACACCCACAGTTCCAGCGAATCCAATTCAGGTGGTTCGGGATTGGTGTAGTGGTCAGAGCGATAGAGGCCGGCGAAGCCCAGGTCCTCGGCGGCCTGGGCGATCCGCTTCCAGCGTTTCCAGTTCAGACCGTCCTGGCCTTCGATCATCAGTGCAAGGTCCATAGTCACCTAGATATGCCAGATTTCCTTGGCTTTGTTCAACACGGCAAGCCAGCTTTCGCTTTCTGGCTGCGGAGGCGGGCCAACGGCATCTGTGATCTCCATGCCGAGCAGCGCTTGGGTGACAGCTAGGCCGCACGCCACTGCCGCTTCAAGGTCGTAGCCGCCTTCAAGGAAAACGGCAATGCGTCCTTCGCAATTACGATCTGCCCACCGTTTTAGTGATTTGATAGCTTCTCCGTATCCATGGGCGCTCACCATTAGATTCGCCAGCGGATCCTTCCAATGCGAATCGAAACCAAAGCTCACCATGATCATCTCAGGTTGAAAATGATCGAGTAGGGCAGGAACGATCTCACCATAAGCTAAATGGAAGGCCTGATCTCCAGAGAAAGGAGGCAATGGGAGATTGAAGGTTGCCCCTTCGCCATCACCGCTGCCGCGTTCATTGAGCTGGCCTGTTCCCGGGTACAGCGGTGACTGGTGGGTCGAGATGAAAAGGACGTCGCCTCTTTTCCAAAAGAACTCCTGCGTCCCGTTACCGTGGTGTACATCCATATCAACGATGGCCAGTCGGTTGGCGTTCTCGGTTTGGATCAATGTTTCGGCAGCGATGGCTATATTATTGAGCAAGCAAAACCCCATCGACTGATCCCGGGTGGTGTGGTGGCCAGGCGGCCGCGTCAGCGCAAAGCCGACATTGGCTTCGCGACCCCACACCGCTCTGGCCAAGGCGGCCGCGCCGCCGGCGGCGTTCAGAGCCAGGCGCCAGCTCTCCTTGGTCAGATAGGTATCGAGATCGAAATCTTGCTGGCGTTCACTGTGGTTGCGAACGGCCTCGAGCAGTTCTTGCGAATGGACCGTTTGCATAATTTCATCGGGAATTTTTTCGGGTTCCACCTGCAACCCCACTTGCCATAAACCCGCATCCGTTAGGGCGCGCCGGATTACCTCGACCCGTTCGGGCCGCTCGGGATGACCCCAGCGGTAGTGAGCCTCATGGCCTTGCGGGCAGAAGAACGCGATGGGGTACACGAAAATTCGGTTACTTTCCCCCATGCTTACCCTTTGGGTAAGCTCAGGGCAGGCTTGTTCGTCGGCTCTACTGGCGCGATGCAATCGGGCACATCGTTGCGGGCGTTGCTGACCACGGTCGACACTTGATAATAGGTCATTTCTTCCGCGGAATATGGTTTGAGCAATGGCAACAATTCAGCTGGAACCGCCTCATCTGGTTCCAGCCACCGGGAATAATCATTTTCGTGCAGGACGACGCCCATGCGGTGGTGGATCTGAGCTACTAATTCGTTCGGTTCGGTGGTGATAAAGCAGCAGGTCTTTACTTCCGATCCATCCAGTGCCTGCCAACTATCCCATAACCCGGCGAAGGCGAAGGGTTTCTTGGATTTCATGTGTACCCAATAAGGGATCTTCTCTTTCTTGCGCGGAATCTTGACCCATTCGTAATATCCATCCGCCAATACCAGGCAGCGCTTGCGCTTGAACGGCGATCGAAAGGCAGGCTTGCGTTCGATCCCCTCGGAACGTGCATTGAGGAGGAAGCTCGTCATCTTTACTTTGTTGGCAAACGAAGGAATTAACCCCCAGTTGAGGAAATCTATTTGGTTTTTCCCGTCATTTAGCACGACTGCGATGGGTTGAGTAGGAGCAATGTTATAACGCGGCTGCAATTCGTCTGGCACTTTTAGCCAGGGGAATGCAGCGCGAAGGCCGGCAGCGTCGGTGGCTAAAGTCAGGCGACCGGGCATATTTGCATTTTATCCGGGTTTTTTGGCTTGCGGTTTGCCATCGATCATGCGCCAGGACACGACCGCGCTGGCGACGCTCAACCCGGCGCAAAACACCATCAGCGTGCTGAAGGCCTCCACGAAAGCCAGGTCAAAGATATTATTCACCGCGGCTTGCTGGGAAGAATTGAGAGATGAGGGCGCGGTGGCATCGGCAAGCTTCACTGTTTCGGCGTCTATTTGTTGCAATGCCAAGGCCGGCAACTCCAGCGGCTGCACGCGCCTGTCCACAGCTGCACCAAACGATTGGAGTGCCACAACGCCCAAAAGCGAAACGAATAAAACATTGGCTGTACTGATCAATGCGTTGTTGACCCCGGAAGCCGTGCCCGACAATCGCATAGGAGCCGAACTCATGACGGTGGTCGAAAGCGGGGCGAATACGATGGTTAAGCCGATGGCCATGATTACCACTGCGGGGAAAATTGTGAGCCAGTAGGATCCACCGATACCTATTTGCGAGATGAACAAAAAGGCTGCAGCGACAATTAGTGGTCCAACGATGAGCGGCAATTTGGCGCCGTATCGCGACACTAGTCCTCCTGCCCAACCAGAAAACGTCCCCAGGATCACGCTGATAGGGATAAGAGAGGCTCCTGCCTCCAAGGGTGTGTAACCCTGGATCTGGATTAAGTTAAACGGCAAGAAGAACAGGGTGACAGCGAAGGCTCCATAAAGCAACAGAGTGATCAGGTTTGCGCCGCTGAAATTCGAGGAACGAAACAATGACAGGGGCATCATGGGGTGAGGCACGCGGCTTTGGCTCCATACAAATGAGACGAGGCTGAGGATGCCAATAGCGATGCTGGTTAGCACGATTGGGCTATTGAGCCCGTAATTTGAGGATTCGATCAGGCCAAAGGTTATGCCACCCAAACCCAGGGTCGCCAGGGTGGCCCCAATCCAATCCAGCGTCCCGCCCGCTTCTTCGTCGCGGCTCTCGGGCACACGCAAAAATAGAATTGCCAGGGTGATGAGCCCGATGGGGACATTGATATAGAACGCCCAGCGCCAGGAAAAGGCGCCGATGAGCCAGCCGCCCAACAACGGCCCGATGGCAGCGGCCAGGGCTAAGGCTCCAGACCAGGCGCCGATGGCTTTGCCGCGGCTCTTCTCGTCGAAGAAAGCAGTAATCATCGCCAGGCTGCTCGGCGCCAGCAGCGCTCCACCCAGCGCCTGCAAGGCCCGGGCGCCTATTAATTGTGAGGCAGTTTGGGAAAGTCCGCACAGGGCTGAAGCAAATACGAACAAACCTAGACCAATAGCGAAAACTCGCCGCCTGCCAAAGCGGTCACCCAGGGAGCCGCCAACCAGAATCAATGCTGCCTGGAGCAAAACGTAGGCTTCTACAATCCACTGGGCCTGGACAACAGTGGCGCCCAATTCTTCCTGCAGCACAGGCAGGGCAACATAAACTACTGTGCTGTCCACCGATGACATACTTGACCCCAGGATGGCGGCGAGCAAGACCCAGGTACCGATACTTACCTTTCGCAGCAAGATTGAATTCTCCTAAACCTTGGAATCGGGCAATTTTAACGCCTAACGACTCGGAACATTGGATTCAAGGCCCCTCTTTTTATCAAATCAATACAACCAGGATGATTTGAGCCAGGACAATCTTGGCAATCGTAGCAATCGGATAGACCGAGGCATAGCCCAGGTTGGGCAACTCATCTCCAGATTGTTCGGAGGCGAAACTGAGCAAGGCGGGCTGGGTGCCCAGGCCAGCCAGCATGCCGGCGAGCAGGCCCATTGGGATTTTTAGCAGGCGGTAGCCCGCCCAGAGCATGGACAACGCGGCGAAAAAAGTGATGAAGACACCGGCCGCAAACAAAAGCAACCCGTTTCCTTGCGTCACAGTGGAAACGAAAGTGTAGCCTGCGCGCGAACCGATACCTGCTAAAAACAAGACCAGGCCAAACTGGCGCAAGGTTAGATTGGTGCTGTAAGGAATATTCCAAAGGAAAGGCCCGGTTCGCCCGATAGCGCCCAGGACAAGCGCCACGATCAAGGGTCCGCCTGCCATGCCCAGCTTTAGGCTCAAGCCACCTGGGAGCGGAATGGGGATCAATCCGAGGAGAACGCCAAGCGCAATACCTAAGCTTAGCGTCAGCACGTCTATTTCGCTCACCGCTCGATAGGAGTCGCCCAGGAATGAGGTGACCGCTTTTAAATGGTCGCGCTTTGTCAGGACGCGCACGCGGTCTCCGAGTTCCAGCACCGTGTCGCCATTGGGCACTAGCAGAATATCACCACGCCGTACGCGGGTGATGACCGCGCCGAACTGTTGAGGCAGATTCAGGCTGCGCAGAGTGTGCCCCGCCACCTGCGGGTTTGAAACGAATACTCGCTGATAGTCGAGTTCACTACGGTCCAGGTCAAGCTGTTCCCGGCTGACTTCGCCGAGTCTATTGGTTACACGCTCTAGTTCCTCAGGCGGACCGACCACGGTGACTAAGTCGCCTTGTTGGAATTGAACGAAGGTGGTGGCCAGCTCGAGCTCATCGCCGCGCTTGATACGTCCGAAGACGACATTCCAGCCTTCTTTTTTACTCAACTCAGCTATGGTTAGGTTTGTTGCAGCCGTCCGTGTGATCCGGATGGTGCGATTATCCAATTGAGTGGTCCGGCGGAAATCCGCTCGTTGCGCTTCTTTGGAATAATCTATGCGCCAAAGCCGTTGAATAAGGTACACAGCGAGAATCATTCCGAGAACGCCCATGGGATAACTGATTGAATAAGCAACCACTGGTTCTGCGAGAAGACTGTCGACCAGGTTGGGGGGCGCGCTGGCGCTGAGAAATTCGAGCGCGCCAGCCAGCGCCGGCGTGTTGGTGAGGCTGCCTGCGAATAAGCCGGCGGCCTCAGCGGCGTGAATGCCGAACAGTTTGCTGGCTGCAATGGCCAGCCCCGCTGCTGACGCAAGGATGCCAGCGACCAGCAGGTTATCCCGCAGTCCTTTGCGACGCAGCGAGGCGAAGAAGATGGAGCCACTATTCAAGCCTACTGTATAGACGAAGATCACAAGGCCAATCAGGTAAACGATTTCGGGGAGACGCAAGTCTGGACTTAAGGCGCCAACGGCCAAGCCGGTGAAGAGCACGGCCGCCACTCCCAGGCGCACGCCGCCGATTTCGACGCGGCCTAATGGCCAGCCGATAGCTGCGATGACGAAGAGCAAGAGCAGGGGGTTGTCTTGAAGGATGGCGATCATTACAAATGGGGGAACGTGGCTAAATTATCCCTTATTTCGAGTCAATCTCAGAAAATCCCAAAGTTGTAATAATAATGACGCACAGACACACCGCCCTCGTGCCAACTTGACAACTCCCGGACTATATCAAGGAAGCCATTTATGCTGGTTCTACCTTTAGCAGTTCCCTTTTTTCCTCAAGCTTAATATTTTCCCTCCTGGCAAGCACGGCCAGCGGGATGGCGAGCGCCTGGATCAGGCCGCCAAGCATGAAGGATTGCATATAGCCCCACAGGTCCGCGGCGCGCCCAAGTATGGGCTGAGTAACAATGCCGCCGGCAGACCCCAGTAGTGAGTCAAACGAAAGCACAGTGGCGCGCTGTTTCGATGGGATTAGGGAATTCAGGTAGGCCTGCCGGATAGGCATTATGCAGGAAAATAGAAAACCCCATAAGCTTACGATGCCTATGGCCAGCCAGAAATTTGCTGACACGCCAAGCACGAGAAGGAGGCCGACGCTGAGGATTTCTCCAAGGAGCAGAGGAGTGGTGCGCAACTTGAATAATGCCTATCCGGCAGGC
>JAMCZK010000026.1 GCA_023485685.1 Chloroflexota bacterium
TCCAGATCGACCCCCAGGACGTTGTAGACGGCCACCGCCTCGATCTTGCCCTCCCGTTTCAGCTTGATGTGCAGCGCATCCAGGTAAAGCATGGCGTAGACCGGCGCCAGGGGTCGGTTTTGCCAGGGCTCAACCAGTTCCCAGACCTGGTCGGTGATTTTGCTGATCGTTTCCGGCGATACTTGGATGCCATACAACTCGTCAAGCATGCCCTGGATATCGCGGATGGTGGTGCCCTTGGCATACATGGCGATCACCTTGTGCTCAATCTCGTTGCTGTTCTTTTTGAGCAGCTCCGAGTCAAACTCGCTATTGCGGTCCCGCGGCACGCGGATTTCGGCATCCCCGCCGGAGGTGCGCATTTTGCGCCGGTAGTGCCCATTGCGGTTGTTGCCTGAATTGCGCCCTTCTGCCTGGTAGCGTTCGTAGCCCAGTTCCTCAGTGAGTTCGGCTTCCAACATCTGTTCGATGGTCTTGGAAAACAGACGCGCAAAGATGCCCTCTTTGCCATAGAAGTCATCGATGGATTGGGCCTGGCCCAATTCCCGGGCCAGCTCTTCGGGGTCCGGCATATGCTTCTGGATTTCGCTTTTTTCTGGTTCCTTTTTGTGTGTCACGGTTTCTCCTTTGCCTAGGATAATCCGTTTACACAATTATTCGGATACCCTCTTTTCCTCTCCTCTGCGAATTCTCATTGGAAGCCCAGGGATTTTAGCACGATGGCAAATCTATTGCCTGTAATAGCACTAATCACGTCGTCTGTAGGCAATTTGTTTGATTTCATTAATCAATACGTTCACCACAGGATGTTATCCAGCTGCCTCTGGTGTAGATGAACGGTATTTTAGCCTTGCATCATTTTATTCAGACGTTGTGAGAATCTCAACGCTATGTCTTAGGTCAAGCCTAGATCGTTTAAAACTTCATCCACGGTGTGACGCGCAACTGCAACGCCTGCAGGATTTGTATACTGGTAATAAGGTATATAAATCAGAGCCCATGATAACGCCCAGCCTCGACCTCGATCCCAGGTCTCATCATCAATAGATAAGGCGTTGCGAAATACATTTCTGCTCTCTCCAGAAAATAGGGCCCAGGCGATAATTAGATAACAGGCAGGATCTCCCACTGCACATCCTCCGAAGTCAATTACCGCGCTCAGATGCCCATTATCGACTAACAAGTTACTGGGTAACATATCTCCATGAAACCAAACAGGTTTGTGATTCCACTGGGGTACTTTCAAAGCCATTTCCCATGCTTTTGTTACCGCCTCGATATCAACCTGACCGCTCAACGCTGCAATTGACTGGCGAGTGTAATCATCTCGCCGCTGTAAAGGCAGACCTCGATCTGCAGCAGGTTGACCGCCGTCAGTATCTATCCGCTGAAGGGCAATTAGAAAATTAGCCAGGTCGTTCGCCGCCTGTCTCAAATCAGAGGGCCGTTTGACATCTGCGCTTTTCGCCCTTGATCCAAGGATAAATGAGCCAATGCCAAGGATAGCCTTCATCTGGTGTGCCCGTTGCGAGGGGGCGGGAATTGTAAGAGGCAGGTGTGGCGCTAGTTTTGGAATAATCTTGTATTCATTCTCCCCGCCCTCCTCTGCGCTTTCGTTACGAGGTAGACCCACACTCATTTCATCGCCAAGTCGAAAGATAGCGTTGCTTGTCCCGCTCGAAGGGAGCAACTCGATAGAAAGATTTGCCCACTCGGGAAATTGAGCCGCAAGCAACCCTTGCATAAGGTCGACATCGATATCTGGCTCACCTAAATGTAATTTATCTATTGGCAAGAAGAGCCTCTAGATTACCTATCGCCAGGAAATAGCACTCACCAACCCATCGCCGGTGAGCTGCTGGGCTTCGCTGGTCAGCACATTCACAACCCAAAGATTGCCTTCGTAAACGAACGCGATCAGCGGTCCGGTTTCGGCGGAAGGAGACCAGGCTACCCGCTGCGGCTGCAGGCCGGCGGCGCCCTCAGGAGGGAATAAGGGCGTGCTTACGCCGGAGGGCGCGGCTACCATCAACTCATATGTGCTGATATCGCTTTGCGGGGGTGTGAAGGCGCGCAAATAGGCAACCTGCCCGCCATCGGGCTCCGCCGCCGGCGCCGCGAACATGCCAACATCGGCGGCGATTTCCTCTTCATCGTTTTGGCTGGCCAGCACCAGGGAAAACGCCGGGGGGTTGAGGGAATAGCGCACGTAATAAAAGGTCGCGTCGTCCAGCCAGGAGATGCCGGGGATCCAAGCCCAATCGCTGCCGGTCTGGTAAGCGGTTAACGGATACCAAACGTCGAGCGAATCAGTATCGAGGTCAACAATGCCCACGGCGTCAGGGCGCGAGAAGGCCAGCCGGTCCCCGGAAGGCGACCAGACGTAGTCGGTGCCCCACCAAGCATAAAAGCCATCTTCGCGTGAGCTAAGCACCGCCTGCGGGCGGTCAACTTCACCATCGGAACTGAGGCTGACCACTTGCAAATCGTTGTTGGCCTGCCAGCCGGGCGGGCTGAGTACTGGCTCGACCGTGGAAAACGCTATTTGGTATTCAGTATCCTGAACCCAGCCTGCGTAGTGGATGACATTGGAGACATGCAGATCGATCAGGGTCTGTTCACCTTCGCCGAGGCTAGCGACCCAGAGTTCATTGATGTCAGAGCCGGTTCTGCCAGCGCGTGAAAATAGTAACCAGCGGCCATCAGGAGAGACCTCAAAGATACGTCCATCGAGGTCGCCGGTAGTTGCGACGGCGCGGCGGGCGCCGCTGGTGCCTTCCAGCACCCAGGCATTACCGGCGGAAAGGAAAGCTAGTCGCCCGACGATAGGCACCGAACTGAACGGGGATTGCGCCCCGAGCATGATGATCTCTTCTACAGGCTGAACAAGGATGGCCGAATCAATTTCAGTGCGCGAGACCAGCTGGCCATCTTCGTAGAGAAGGCGATAGTGGACTTCCTTGAGGCCATTGGCCCCGTTTTGGATCAGGCGTTGCTCGCCCGTAGGCAAGCCTTCGTTGGGCAAAGTGCGGGAGATAAAAGGGATAGCGACCTGGTCGGTTTCGAACTCTTCCGTGATTCGGATGACGCGAACCTGGTCGCCCTCTTCCAGCTGCGCATATGAGGCTGGCTCGGTCCGATCCAGGTTGCCGAGTTCGATATTGGCTGCAGCGAGCGCTTCTCGAACGCTGCTGCCGGAGGGCATCGAGACCTTGTTTATTCCACCGTCAACCTGAATTGAAATGGAGATTTGTTGAGATGCGGCAACAGGCAGGCAAGCCGCCAGTAAAACGATGAGCAAAATTACTAAAGTGTATAATCGCACGGTCTTCATAGAATGACCCGCGCCTATAATTGAGAACAGATTTTGGAAGTCAACTTGGAGATTGCCATCCTACACCTCCCCTGCAAGAAATGCAGGTGATGCTCAGGGCAGGCTCTGCCGCCTCGCGGCTCCTCGCAATGGGAATGACGCAATGAGTATAGCATGTCACCTAAAAGCAAGTCTCTAGAAGCAAAACCTTCTGATCTAAGCTTAGAGTCCCGACTGGAGGCGCTTTTGTTTGTTGCACCGGCCACGGTAACGATCAAGCAGCTTGCGGAAGCGCTCGAGGTTGCGCCGCGTGAAGTGGAGAAAGCCCTTGCACTACTCGAAGAATCGTATGCGCAGCGCGGAATCAGGCTGCAGCGTAATAGGGGTGAGTTGCGGCTCACTTCCGCGCCGCAAACAGCAGAACTCGTGGAACACTTCTTAGACCTGGAAGCAACCACGCGCCTGAGCAGTGCGGCGCTCGAGTGCCTGGCTATTGTTGCCTACCAGCAGCCTATCACCCACCCACAGATCGACGCGGTGCGCGGTGTGAACAGCGACAGTTCGATACGCTTGTTGCTCACCCACGGGTTGATCGAAGAGGTAGGTCGCACAGAAGGACCTGGCCGCCCCATCTTGTACGCCACCACTCCCGAGTTTTTGCAACATTTCGGTCTCAGCAAGCTGGAAGAGCTGCCGCCACTTAATTTGGACCATCTTGCAAAGCAGGAACCACTGCCGGAACCGAACAGTCAATAATTACGAAATACGTAACACGCAATATTGCGTATTTCGTAATGCGTATTGCGAAAAATCTTTCCAATGGCTGAAGAACGCATCCAAAAGATCCTCGCTCGGGCCGGTTATGGTTCGAGGCGCGGCTCAGAAGGACTGATCACGGCCGGACGTGTGACCGTGAATGGAGCCCGGGTTGAGCTAGGGGCCAAAGCCGACCCAGTCCGTGACGACATCAGAGTGGATGGCGAACGGGTAACTCTCCCGCAGGAATTCGTTTATTACGCCGTCTATAAACCGCGTGGCGTTCTCTCCACCACAGCAGGAGCAGACCCGCGGCAAAAGGTTACCGACCTGGTGCCTGGCGGTGAACATCTGCACCTGGTCGGCCGCCTGGATAAAGACAGCGAGGGCTTGATGTTGCTCACCAACGACGGCGAGCTAACCCAGCGGCTAACGCACCCGCGTTACGAGCAGGAAAAGGAATACAGCGTGCTGGTGGCAAGGCACCCCGATCACGAGCAACTGGCAGCCTGGCGCCGCGGCGTGGTACTCCCGGATGGTGAACGCAGCGAACCCGCTGACGTTCGTATGGAGAAAGCTCAGGGCAAAGGCGCCTGGCTGCGCGTAATCATGCATGAAGGCCGCAAACGCGAGATCCGTGAGATCGCCCGCCTGCTTGGGCTCCCGATAGTCAAGTTGATTCGCGTGCGCATCGCCAGCCTGCGCGTCGGGGGGCTGAAGACAGGACAATGGCGAAAGTTGACTAGCGAGGAAGTCGCCGCTTTGAAAACGGGTAAGACAAAAGAGCGTTGAAACCATTAGGGTCTCAACACTCTTGCAGTATTTACTTTGATTCTTTGAACATTTGTGCGATAATCCGCGCGGTTTTTTATCAAGGAAAACAACATGGCAAGCCAATTAAAGGCATTCCGCCCTCTCAGTGGCCTTCGGAAAATCTACAACGAATTCCCTCGCCGGTTCTGGATGGTGGTGGGCGTTTCTTTCATCGACCGCATCGGCGGGACGATGCTATTCCCGTTCTTTGCCCTTTACATTACCCAGAAATTCGGTGTGGGCATGACGCAGGCGGGGATGATTCTCGGCATTTTCTCTATCTCCAGCCTTTTTGGAGGACTGATCGGCGGGGCAATCACTGATCGATTTGGAAGACGACGGTTAATCATCTTCGGATTAATTGCCAGCGCAATCAGCACCTTGACCTTGGGTTCGGTCAATGAATTTGCAGTTCTGTTCCCTTTGGCGGTATTTATCGGCCTGCTTTCGCATGTAGCTGAACCCGCACACCAGGCCATGATCGCAGACATCCTGCCAAAGGGTAAACGCCAAGAGGGGTTCGGCGTTTTGCGGGTAGTTGGCAACATGGCTTGGATCATCGGGCCAAGTGTTGCAGGATTTGTCTCGGCGATCGATCCAACTTTCTTTTCGCTCTTTGTCACTGACGCACTCATCAGTTGCCTTGTTGCCATCCTCTTTTATAAACTCATCCCAGAGACCAAACCGCAGCCGAAAGAAGGCGCTAAACCCGAGAGCATCGGGCAGACGTTTAAGGGCTATGGCCAGGTGCTGCGAGACCTCGCGTTCATGGCTTTTATTTTTGCTTCAATCATCATGACCACGGTTTACATTCAAATGTACAACTCGTTATCGGTGTATCTACGCGACAATCATGGTGTCAACGCGCAAGGTTATGGATTCCTGCTCACATCGAGTGCCATTGTGGTTATCTTCTTCCAGTTTTGGACGACGCGGGTCATTAAAACGCGCCCGCCCTTTGTGATGATGGCGCTCGGTAGCCTGTTCTACATGGTCGGCTTCGGCATGTTCGGCTTTGTCAGCGCTTACCTATTATTCGTGGCAGCCATCGTGGTGGTCACCATCGGTGAAATGATCGTGATGCCAGTCAGCTCGGCGCTGGCGGCCAACTTTGCCCCGGAAGACAAGCGCGGGCGTTACATGGCCGTGTTCGGCCTACTTTGGCAGATCCCCGCGACGGTCGGGCCAACGGCCGCCGGCATCATCCTGGACAACTTCGATCCGAACCTACTGTGGTACATCGGAGGGGTCATGTGCGCGGTAGCCGCGCTGGCCTTTTACGCATTGCACCTTCGCCTTGGCGCTCGGGAACGCTTTGCTCCCGCGCGACAGGAAGCGCCTGTGGCGACTGCGGTTAGCGGTTAACAGCGGAGGATCGCAAACCAAGGTGGGGATTTCTCCTTCGGGCCCCGCCGCTAAAGGCGACGCAAAACTCCTCCTCTCAATGACGAAATGAGTAAAATACGGCATTCTCTTGCAGCCAACCAAACGAGCTGATGCCTAAACAACGCCCTACCCCGCAAACTTCCTGGCTAGACCGGCCTTTCCTTTCCAACATTAAATTGAATTGGGAAACAGGCATGGTGGCCTTGCTGCTCATCGCTGCCATCCTGACCCGCTTCTATGGCCTCGGCGACCGGGTGATAAGCCACGACGAAACCACCCACGTCTATTTTTCCTGGCAGCTCTTCAAGGGCCAGGGTTATACGCACGACCCGCTCAGCCATGGGCCATTGCAATTCCACCTCATCTCTCTGAGCTACTTCCTGTTTGGGGACAACGAGTTTACCGCGCGCGTTCCTGTGGCTGTATTCGGTGTGCTGACGATCTTTTTCGTTTGGTGGGGTTTTCGCCGCTACCTCGGGCGAGTCGGTGCTTTGGCGGCTGCGTTCTTCTTTTTGATCTCACCTTACATCCTGTACTACGAACGCTATGCCCGCAACGAATCCTATGTGGCGCTTTTCGGGCTGGTGATGCTGTGGGGCATTTTGCGCTATCTGGATCGCGGCGAAAACAAGTATCTCTACATCACCACTGCCGCGCTGGCATTCCATTTCACTGCAAAAGAGACCTCCTTTATTTATGCCGCGCAGGCGCTACTGTTCCTTGGTTTTTTATTTCTGGTTCGCATCGGCGGCCGCCAGTGGGCCAATCCAGAAAGCAAGCGGGTCTTCTTCACCATCTTCCTGCTGGCAGCTTCTTTGCTGGTTCTCGCAGTTGGCGCGCAAATGACGGCCGGCGAACCTGCCCCGGTGGTCATGTCGAGTACTGACGTGCAAGAACCAGCCGTGCAAGAAGAAACAGATGTAGTGGCGCCGGCTGCACCACTGTCGGTGGTCCCACGATTTCTTGGCGCAGCTGGGTTGATCGCATTGGGCTTCAGTTTATTTTCGTTGGTACGCGGCTATGGCTGGCAGCGTCTGCGGGAGGAATGCAGCTTCAGTTTGATGCTGCTGCTCTTCACCCTGGTGCTTCCCCACCTGGCGGCCTTCCCGGCCCAATGGTTACGCTCAGATCTGAACTATACAGCTTTGAAAAACATTTTCTTTAATTGGGTTCAAGGCATACCGTTGGGCCCTGCTGAGATCAGTGTGATCCTCTTGGTGTTTGGGGTAATGATCGCCTTGTTCCTGGTGGCAGCCGCACTGGGATTGGCCTGGTCTCCGCGCGTCTGGCTTATCAATATAGGCATCTTTTTTGTTATTTTCATCCCGCTCTTCACCACCATGTTTACCAATGGAGGAGGATTCTTCACCGGTCTTTTTGGCTCGCTCGGCTATTGGTTGGAGCAGCAAGGCGTCGAGCGCGGCAGCCAGCCCTGGTATTTCTACTGGGCTGTGCAAATCCCCATGTACGAATTTCTTGCGCTCTTCGGCAGCATTTTGGCGGCGGTGCTCGGTATTCGCATTTGGCGGCGATCATTAAGAGAGAAGCCGCAACTAGAGGCCGAGTACCGCAATTTGCGCCCTGCGGAAAGCCGGCGGCTGGCCCTAATATTGCTGGCCTTCTGGGTAGTTACCTCGCTGGCAGCCTATACACTGGCCGGGGAAAAGATGCCCTGGCTGACAGTCCACATTGCCCTACCAATGCTTTTGCTGACCGGGTGGGCGGTAGCATGGCTGCTCAAACGAGTAGATGGGGAACGATTGTTTACCATACGGGGCATGTTCGCTTTATTCGCCATGGTGATTTTCATCGTGGCCTTCCTTAACGCATTGGGCTCGCTGCTTGGCACACATCCGCCATTTGCAGGATCAGAGCAATTTCAGCTTCAGGATACCTATCGCTTCGTGTTCTACGCGCTGTTGGCTGCCGCAAGCGCTTACGCCATGTTGGCGCTGCCAGAACAAGCACAGTGGAAACCTGGACAAACTAGCAAAGTCTTTCTGACCCTGGTTTTCGCGGGTCTCATCTTTTACACAGCCAGAACTTCGTTCCGCGCCAACTACATCAATTACGATCTGGCCACCGAATACCTGGTGTACGCACATATGGCGCCGGGCCCGAAAGAGATCATGAAGCAAATCGAGGATCTTTCGGCACGGCTGACGGATAGCAATGACCTGAACATCGCCTACGACAATGAAACCACCTACCCCTTCTGGTGGTATCTGCGTAATTATCCCAACACGCGCTATTACGCCGAGTCGCCCACACGAGATTTGCGCGACTTTCCGGTGATCTTGGTAGGGGACACGAATTACGGCAAAATCGAACCTATCGTGGGCGATTCGTATTATTTGTTTGAATACAACCGCATCTGGTGGCCGAACCAGGATTATTTCGAATACACATGGAATTCAATTGGGGGTCAATTTGCTGCAGAAACCGGTTTGGAAGTTTCAGAGATGTCCTTACTTGAATATCTTGCGCGGGTTGGCAACAGACTTTGGTCTTATTTCGGAAACCCACAGATGCGAGAAGCCATCTGGCAAGTCTGGATGAACCGCGATTTTCGCGCCTACCTGGAAGCCAAGGGTCAGGAACCCAGCCTTTCGAACTGGGTCCCTTCGCGCACCATGCGCATGTATGTCCGCAAAGACATCGCCGCGCAGATCTGGGATTACGGCGTGCAGCCGTCCACTGAAACCGTCATCGAAGATCCCTATGAAGGTAAAGGGGTAGAACTGGCGGCCGATTTCGTTCTTGCGGCCGCGGGCACCGGTCCCGGCCAATTCAACTCGCCGCGCGGCGTCGCCGTGGCGCCGGATGGCAGCGTCTTCGTGGCCGACGCCAACAACCATCGCATCCAACATTTCGCTTCCGACGGAGCGTTCATCAATGAATGGGGATCGCAATCAGTTCCCAACACCGGTGAGCTGCCAGGCGGCAGCTTTAATGAACCTTGGGGGGTGGCGGTTTCTCCAGATGGCCGCTACGTGTACGTGGCCGATACCTGGAACCACCGCATTCAGAAATTCACAACAAACGGCCGGTTCCTGGCCTCTTGGGGGACTTTTGGCCAGGACGATCAGCCCTTCTCCATGTGGGGGCCGCGCGATGTGGCAGTGGACAACGATGGCAATGTGTTGGTGATGGACACGGGCAATAAGCGCATCAAAGTCTTCGATGCCGATGGCAATTTCATTTCCCAATTCGGCGAGTTCGGTTTCGAGTTGGGCCAATTCGATGAACCGGTGGGCTTCGCGCTGGACCGCGCCACCGGCCGCCTCTACGTGGCCGACACCTGGAACCAGCGTGTGCAGGTGCTCAATTATTCAGGAGGCAATTTCGAAGCAGTGGAAAGTTGGGACATTGCCGGGTGGTATGGGCAATCCTTGGTGAACAAACCTTATCTCAGTGTGGGCACGGATTCCCGCGTATATATCAGCGACCCGGAAGCCGGGCGTATTCTAGTCTACGAAGCTGACGGATCGTTTGTCTACTTTTTCGGCGGATTCGACCAGACCGCAGTGGATATCGGCGTCGCCCAGGGCGTGGCTGCAGATGCCGCGGGCGGCCTTTGGGTGACAGACAGCCAGAATAACCGGCTGATCCACTTTCCTGTTGAATAATTATAGGGGTTGAAAAGCAGTCGATAGACCGTAATCTTCGGCCAAGTAACCAATCTTTTGCTGGCTATCTACTCGTGCCAGCTGCTTGATGACCCTACGGATATCGCCGCGCAAAATCGCATCAGGCGAGGTCAATACGTCACGCAAGGAATTAAAGTGGGGGTAGAGCAACTGCGGGCTATTTTCAGCAATCAGGCGCAGCAGCCCGGCGCTCTCGTAGCGCACACGAGCATCCCTGGCAAACAAACCCTCTACAAGGAAAAAGATCACTCTTCGGCTGGATAAAAGTTGACCGACGATCTTTCGCATCGAGTGGTCTTTGGATTCGAGATTTCTAAAAAATTCTTCAATAGACATAAGCAACTTTATGGGCAAGAGACTATAACCTGGGGCTATGACCAAAACTATAACGGTTTAGGTATTACAACCCCCAGAGACAATCGCCACAAATCCTTTGGGGCTGGGCGGGACAGCTACGTCTATGCGCAACCAAGGATAAAACACGGGGTTTTCCCGGTGTTTTTCTGTCCACCTATGGTCACACTAAGATGAAACCTGTACGGCGCTCAAACGGGCATGCTTCTCCAGCAGTCTCCTGGCGGCGTTGCGGGTTGGTATTCGGGAACTTTTCGCGTGCAGTTCGGCAAATTCGACCAGCAACTTCTTATCTGGGGCCAGTTTGTAGATTTTGTCGAAGGCCTTGAGCGCAGCCCCAGCAACCACCCGGTAGCACTCCTCGGTCTCGTATTTGCCTTTGCGGACTCGTAGGATCTCACGGATGGCAGGCTCGACCAGCTCGCGGCGGGCCACGGCGATGCTCACTGCGCCGTTGACAATGTTCGCGGCCGTGATCATTTCAGGGCCCTCAATAGGCCGGAAATAGTCCCGCCAGATGGCTGTGATTTTGTCTTCTTCGTCCACCGAGGCGAGGCCGGCAATCAGGTAGATGGCTTCCCAGCGCATAATTTTGTTCCGATGCTCAAGCATATTTGCGAATATATCGAAATATGGATAAAGCAATGCGGGTTCCTGATCAACAACGATACGCAAGGCTTTTCCGCAGCCATATTTCACGTCAGCCTTGACTTCATCCAAACCGTCCACAAGAACTGGCAATAAGGCAGGCTTGGCGATAACTTTTCGGGCCAGCTGCTCCGCGGTGATCGATTTGTCGGCTAGTTGTTGGTAGATCTTTTTTATTTTCACAGCCACCTCTTCGCCTACAACATACTCCGAAAGCCAATTCAAATCAATTACCCCCCATTTTTTAAGGCGAAGCCTGACTTGAAATCTGTTGGAGTTACCCTACCCCTAACCCTTCTCCCTGTTCTAGGGTCGTTTGTCCCTACGATTTTTTTCAAGGTGTAAGCGGTGCATAACGCGATGAATGATTGGCGAAATAATGATGCCCGTGGTAACCGCGAAGACCAGGCCCGACAGCAACGCATAGAACGAGGCAAACCACTTGCCCGCTTCCGAATTGACGGGGTCCACGGGACCCATGCCCGAGAGGATCATGGCCGCGTTCAGGAACGCATCCAGCCAGGCTAGCCCAACGAAGAAATGGTAGCCTAGCAGGCCGAGTATCAAGAATCCAATGACAACCAGTGTGGCATATCCAAGATAGATCAGTACCCTGAGCAAGAACCCACGCGTGTGCAGGAGCGGCTGCGAATGATGTTCGAATGTCATTTTTCAAGCCTCCTTGGTTAGCAGGTGACGTTGCTCTCCGACCTGGTAGGCTTCTTGTAGCCAAGTCTTGAATTCGGCATCGAATTGATCGGCGGAGTGAAGCTTGATGTGATGGATGTAGTTGCTGGCGCCCAGGTGCTCGATCTTCCAGAATCTGGGGTTGTTAATTCTACGCTTCAAAAACAAGCCGCAATCGAAATACTCTTTGCGCGGGTAGAGGCTGGCAAAGCGCACTCGCACCATAAACGTGACCCGGCTCTTCTGCACGATGCGGGTCACCTGCCCGCAGGCGCGCACCAGCTTTTCGAATTTAAGGAACACCTCAAGGACCCAAGGTTCCGATTTGGCAAACAGATCTTCCGGCTTGAGTCCAGTAACGCAGGAGTGCGACATATTCCTGGTGACGAACCGGGCGCCGCATTTTGGGCAGGTCCAGAGGTCGGGAAGCTGGGTTCCGGTCATAGGTTACTTCTTCGGCAACGACCCGGCATAATCTAAGCCGAGTTGTACCCAACTCCTCAAGTCCTTATTTGACTTCAACCCTGCGGGAGCCACCAGCAGCCAGCCCTTCATTGGGCGCCCGCCTGAAAGGTCAAAAGTGCGAACGTTCTTTTGGGAGACTAGTTGATCGTGTTCTTCTGCATCCACGCGCACGATAAGGTCATCCCTATTCACCCCCACCGCCACATTGCCATTTAACATAAAGGCGACGCCGCCAAACATTTTATTTTCGGCGATTCCTTCTTTGCCCTTCAACTCTTCTTTAACCCGCTGCGTTAAAACTTCATCGTATGCCAAGCCACCTCGCATCAATGACTAGACTATCCAATTGCCAATTTTTAGATTGTTTCGTCTACCTCACTGGCATTCGGCCTCCCCGCACCTACGGAAAGCAGAACTTTACTTGATTTTAAGCCCAAAAAACGCCGGTGTTATAATGCGCCCGGTTTTCCTGCCTATCAAGGAGCAACTCCCCAAGGATGAAATTACACGAATACATATCCAAGCAGATCTTCGCCAGGTATGGCGTCCCCGTGCCACAGGGCAAAGTAGCGGCTACCCCGAAAGAAGCAGGCAAAATCGCAAAGAAATTGGGTGGCCGCGTGGTTATTAAATCGCAGGTGCTGGTAGGCGGTCGCGGTAAAGCCGGCGGGGTGAAGCTCGCCAAGAACGCAAAAGAAGCCGAGACGCTTGCCAAGTCCATCCTGGGCATGGAGATCAAAGGCCTGCCTGTGCGCAAGGTACTCGTGGACCCGGCCATCGACATTGCCAGCGAAATTTACCTGGGCATCACTAACGACCGCGCCGCCAGGCAGCCAGTCATCATCGCTTCGGCAGCGGGAGGCATAGACATCGAGGAGGTGGCGCGCACCACGCCAGAGAAGATCATCCGCGCCCACGTGAATCCATTGCTGGGCTTGCAAGATTACAACATACGCGACCTTTCCATAGGCATCGAGCTGGAGCGCAAACATTGGCCCGCGTTTCACGAAATCTGTAAGGGTTTATGGGAAGCCTATCGCGATAACGACGCCACACTGGCAGAAATCAACCCTCTGGTCATCAGCGGCGCCGGTGAGCTGATTGCCCTGGACGGCAAGATGATCATCGATGACAACGCGCTATATCGCCACGAACAACTAGCCGAACTGCGCGACCTGGATGCCGAAGCCCCCACCGAAACCGAAGCCCGCAAATACGGGCTCACCTACATCAAACTGGACGGCGAGATCGGCTGTATGGTAAATGGCGCTGGCCTGGCCATGGCCACCATGGACATCATCAAGTTGTTCGGCGGGCAGCCTGCCAACTTCCTGGATATCGGCGGCGGGGCAGACGCCGAAAAGGTGGCAGCCGCATTACGCATCATTCTGCAGGATAAAAATGTGAAGGCCGTGCTCTTCAACATTTTTGGCGGGATCACCCGCGGGGACGAGGTTGCTCGCGGCATCCTGGAGGCGATGAACCAGGTAAAACCCAAGGTGCCGATGGTCATTCGGCTGGTGGGCACCAACGCCGAAGAAGGCCGCGCCCTGCTGGCAGAAGCCAAGATGATCACCGCCGAAACCCTGGCCGAAGCGGCGAAAAAAGCCGTGGCTGCGGCAAAGAGTTAAAAGATTAACCACAAAGGCACAAAGAGCACAAAGAAAATGAATCAAAAAACCCTGGCGGGATCATTAATAAAGCCAAGCACCGTCCTGGACGAAAAGCAGAAAGCTGATTCCATATCGAAGGAAATCATCGGCGCGGCGATAGAAGTCCATTCTGCCCTTGGACCCGGATTACTTGAGTCTGCTTACCTAATTAGCCTGTGCCATGAACTTTCGTTGAGGAACATACCTTTCGAGCGGGAAGTTTCACTACCTTTCAAATATAAAGGTGCGGAACTCCCAGTCGGTTATCGGTTGGATTTGTTAGTCCACGGATTAGTGATTGTTGAAATCAAAACCGTTGACAAGTTAAACAAAGTTCATGAAGCTCAGCTGCCGACTTATCTGCGAATGACAAATCTTTGGCTTGGATTATTGTTGAATTTCAACGAACTATTCCTGAAACACGGGATAAGGAGAATGGTACGTGGTTGAGTTGAATAGAAATCTTTGTGTCCTTTGTGTCTTTGTGGTGAGGTTTTAAAGATGGGAATTCTCGCAGGCAAGAATACACGTGTGGTGGTGCAAGGCATCACCGGCCGCGAAGGTCTATTCCATTCCGAACGCATGCTGGAATACGGGACGCAGGTTGTGGGCGGGGTCCGTCCCGGAAAAGGCGGCGAATGGGTGCTGGATGGCAAAGTGCCCGTCTTCGACTCTGTAAAAGTAGCTGTTGATGCAACAGGCGCAGATTGCAGCATGATCATCGTGCCGCAGTCTGCGGCGCCGGACGCCATGCTGGAAGCTGCCGACGCCGGCATCCGCCTCGTCGTCTGCCTTACCGAGGGCATCCCCATCCAAGATATGATGCGCATACGGGCCTATTTGGATTTCAAAGGCGTGCAACTGATTGGGCCTAACTGCCCAGGGTTGCTGACGCCCGGCGAGACTAAGATTGGCTTCATCCCCGGTGATAACGCCATACCCGGCAATATCGGCGTCGTGTCGCGTTCGGGCACGCTAACCTACGAAGTGCTCTACGCTCTCAAACTGGTCGGCCTGGGCGCCAGTACCTGCGTTGGCATCGGCGGCGACCCGGTGAAAGGCCTCAATTTCATTGACGTTCTCCAGATGTTCGAAGAGGACCCCCTAACCGATAAAGTCGTGATGATCGGCGAGATCGGTGGAACCGATGAGGAGAGGGCCGCTGAGTTCATCAACCAGAATATGACCAAGCCAGTGGTGAGTTTCATTGCCGGGCGCAGCGCACCTCCCGGTAAGCGTATGGGGCATGCCGGCGCTATTGTTGAGGGCGGCGAAGGCTCTGCGGCGGATAAGATCGAGGCGCTCAAGCAGGCCGGCGTCCAGGTGGCTGACCACCCGGAGCAGATACCGGAATTCATCGGGAAGTAACCACCCAAAAAGAGCCTCTTTGAGGCTCTTTTTCATTTTAGATTTACGCCACTTCTAAATATCTGGTACTCAATATCATGATCTAGCTCTGCCTGATTGTAAATAATCCCGCTACTCGTGCTTGTTCCGTCAAAACCGCAGGCGCCGTTGAACGTTCCGCTTTGTCCTTCAAGTCGGTGGCTCCCAAATCATCCGAAAAAGCAATTCGTGTGTTGATGGGGCTCAACTCAGGATTATCCGCGGGTGCCTCGACCGCCGAATAACTGATCCAGATCCAATCATCGGTTCCATGGGTCAGTGACGCATCTGCCCGACCCCTTCGAACTGAATCCTCGTCGGAGATACAAGCACATACGCTGTTGGAATACTTATATAAGTGGATTCACGCTCATTAGAAGGAATTTGTGTGGGGAACACGCCGAGATAAGTCCAATTAAAAAAATTGTTTTGGCGAGTCTAGTCGTTTTCACTACGGCGCCAGTAGCTTATAGCAACTAACTGCTCGCCGGGTAGCCAACCCGAACAGAATTTTGCCTAATAAACACAAAGCGCAGCGATCGCTGTGCTTTGTGTTTAGGGAACCGAAGGCGACGGAGTCGCGGGTGGTCGCCGTTTAAACCAAGTTTTCCATTCCTGATTTTCCCACACAATTAGCATTGGAGAAGCGTTGAAGATCGATGAATAGGTACCACTGAGCACGCCGATCATTAAGATTAGAATAAAGTGGCGCAACGTGCTGCCACCGAAGACCAATAAGGCCAACAGGGTAAGAAAGACAGTGAATTGGGTATTGATCGACCGCACCAGTGTCTGGAGAATGGATTTGTTTACTACTGCTTCGAAACCTTCTTTGCGTGTATACCTGCTTTGTGCGTTTTCACGAATCCGGTCAAACACAACGATAGTATCGTGAACCGAGAAAGCCGCTACAGTTAGCGTGGCGGTTAGGAATAACGAGTCAATCTCCCAACCGAGGAAGTGGCTGAGGAATGCTTGAATGCCAAAAATAACGGCCAAATCATGAATCATAGCAATGATGGCGCTAACCCCATAACGATATGCATTGCGCACTCCGCGAAAGGCGTACCATATATACAGCATGATTCCGACGGAAGCCAATCCAATCGCAAACGCTGCCCGCGAGGCTATTTCTCTGCCTACGCTGGGTCCCACAGTTTCAAAGCGCAACACGGTGATCTCGCTGCTAAAGCGCGCTGTGAGTGCGGCGACGATTCGATTATTAGTGGTGTTATCGATCTGTTCCGTACGTACGATCAATACATCGGGTCCCCCGGTGCGCGGTAGTGCATCTTCCACACCAAATGCA
Source organism: Chloroflexota bacterium (assembly GCA_023485685.1). Lineage (GTDB taxonomy): Bacteria > Chloroflexota > Anaerolineae > Anaerolineales > UBA11579 > JAMCZK01. Next base: position 16,420 of record JAMCZK010000026.1, read on the forward strand.
GCGTACACGGCGCGCACCTCTTCGAGATTTGGAACCTGACCTGATTCAAATCTGAGTTCGGCATAACTTCCGCCGGTGAAATCAATGGACAGAGGCAGGCCCCAAACGATGATCCCAATAATCCCAGGGATGATCAGCAACAAGGAAATAACAAAATACAAGTAACGCTTACCGACGATATTCATAGCGATGTCCTTTATCGCCCGATGCCTTATATGGCACTAAACACCGAACCAGCGGCGATGATTGCTAATCTTGATGTTGTCCAACACCAAGTGGAGAAGCGAACGTGTAATCAAAATGGCCGTGAATAGACTGACCATCACACCCAGCGCCAGGGTGGTGGCAAAGCCTGTGACGATACTGGCGCCATACAGTGACCCAAACCAAAATAAGATGGCACAGGTGAGCAATGTTGAAATGTTCGAATCCCGGATGGAAGGCCAGGCTCGGCTCCAACCTTGGTCGATGGCGTCATCAAGGTGCCGGCCGCTGCGCAGCTCTTCGCGCATGCGTTCAAAGATCAAGATGTTGGCATCCACGGCAACCCCAATGCTCAGAATGAACCCTGCGATGCCTGGCAAAGTGAGCGTAACAGGTATTGCTTTGAATAACGCGATCGTGAGGACAACATAAATTCCTAAGGCGATATCCGCCAATATGCCTGGGAAGCGATAATAGATAGCCATAAACAACAACACTAGCCCAAGCCCGATCCCGCCCGCCTTTAGGCTTTTCCCGAGGGAATCCTGGCCTAGGGAAGGGCCCACCGTCCTACTTTGCGAGACACTAAAGGGAATTGGCAGCGAACCATAGCGGAGAGTGGTTGCCAGATTTTGTGCGGTCTCCAAAGTGAAATCGCCCGTGATGCTCCCGCTCCGGCTGGTGATTGCCCCGCCGACGCGTGGTGCTGAAATCACCTCTTTATCCAAAACGATGGCTAGGAAACTGCCTACATGCTTGGAAGTGTAATCAGCAAAAATGCGGGTCCCCTCCACATCGAGCGTAAATACAACTTGTGGTTCCCCAAAGTTGTCAACTTGCGACCCTACCTTTTCAATCGTCGAGCCGGTCATCACAGTGTGATACACCGTTACTCCTTCTGTGGCGTTAGGTTCAGAGGGATAATCCGTTACTAAAATCTGACCCACCAAATCGAATGCTTCTTGTGCAGTAATCGTTCCCATGTCAACAAATTCGAGCTGCCCGGTCTCCCCAATGACATCGATAGCCTTTTGCGGGTCGGTCTCTCCGGGCAGTTCCACCGAAATCCGGCGCTCCCCTACTTGCTGGACCACCGCTTCCCCGACGCCAAGCATGCCGTTGGCCCGGCTCTCGATGATCTCTCGAGCTGTATCCATTGAGGTGGAGGAAAGTTCAGTATCCTGCGGGAGGTCTGCCTCCAGTAGCACTTGCACACCGCCCACCAGGTCCAAGCCTAAATGAGTCGTGAAATGAGTATCACCAATGGTCGCCAAATCGGTTGGCCAGGCAATCCAGATAGCTAAAGCGAGCAGAGGGAGCAGGAATAATAAGAGGGCGCGGGAATTCCTCATTCAAAGGTCTCCGTGATTCTTTTTGGATTGCAGGGGGAAGGGGAAGACTCGATAGGTTGAGCCTAAGGCGACCGTCCTACAAACAAAGCGGTGGTTATTCTACCACCGCCAATGCCTGGTCCAGCTTAAACCAAAAAGCGCAGCGCACGCTGCGCTTTTTGGTTTAAGGTCGTTGTTATTTCTTCTGGCCGTCGATGTAATCTACAGCCTGGCCTACAGTGGTGATATTCTGGGCGTCCTCATCGGAGATTTCGATATTCATCTTATCTTCCAGGGCCATAATGAGTTCCACGATATCCAGCGAATCCGCCTCCAGGTCTTCACGGAAACGGGCTTCGCGGGTCACTTTGCCAGCATCCACGCCGAGTAACTCGACGATCGTTCCCTTCACTTGTTCAAACGTCTCTGCCATTACGGCCTCCAGTCAGGTTGGAAACGGGGCAATTCTACCTGCCGCATCTTCGCTGTCAAGCAAAGATTGGTGCGCGGTTTTACGGCCAGTAAACTACCTTCACGCACAGGAACACCCTTTAGCAGGCAAAGTTACGGGTTTCACACATTGCTAAAAGCGGGCAATTCGACCTGCCTGCCCCCAGGTCCCCGCGATGGTGTGGCAACCCGGCAATGCCAAATAGGCTCACATACACATCGCTACGAGAGGGTTGCAGCGAGATTTGCGTAACTTCCTGCGCCAACTGGTCCCAACGGGCGTCGATCTCGTTGACCACCGCCTGGGCTTCGGCGCTGAGTTCCGCGATCTGGGCTTCGAGGTCTTTGATCTCTGCCTGGGTCTCTTGCACGTCTGCGTCCGCCTCGACAGATAGACGGCGCTTGGTGAGCGAGGTGGTCAATGTACGCCGGCGGCCAAGAAAGAGGCTGAGCATGTTCTCAGCATGTGTGCCGTATTCTTCCAGCTTGCGGCTCGAAGCGCGGGCCTGGTCTTCGCTTAGTTCACGCTTCGCTTTAGCAAGCTTCTTTTCTAAAGCAGACAACTTTGTTTCTATTTTCTCTTTCGCCTTCTCGATTTCATCATCGCGGTTCTTATCGGCTGCAGCCTGGCAAAGTCCCAGGAATTCTTCTCAGCTGAGTTCGGGGCCGCCAATTTCTGTTGCAACCCTCGATTAATTGACACTCGATTCGGCCACTGGTACACTTTCCTTAAAAGGATAACGAATGCCAAAATCCAAAAGCAATCCAACCAGCCAAAGAAAATCTGACCATATCCGCATAAACCTTGAAGAAGATGTGCGTTCCAAGTTGACTACAGGACTGGAACGTTATTTTTTCCTGCACAATGCCCTCCCAGAACTCAATCTGGAAGAAATCGACCTCAGTGTTGACATTTTCGGCAAGAAGCTCAAAGCGCCGCTGTTCATCTCCTCGATGACCGGCGGCAGCAAAGAGGCGACCGAGCTCAATCAGCGTCTGGCGGAAGCCGCCCAAGAAACCGGCATTGCCATGGGTCTCGGCTCCCAACGGGCAGCAATCGAAGACGAAAAGCTGGCGGTCAGCTTTAAGGTGCGTAACGTGGCGCCCGATATCCTGTTGTTCGCTAACCTGGGCGCGGTTCAATTGAACTATGGATACGGTTTGGCGCACTTACAGAAGGCCATAGAGATGGCCGAAGCCGACGCTCTGGTATTGCACCTGAACGCTCTCCAGGAAGCTGTGCAACCCGAAGGTGACACGAATTTCAGCGGACTTCTAAAAAAGATCGAGATTATGTGCAAACAGATGCCGGTGCCCTTAGTAGTCAAGGAAGTGGGTTGGGGCATTTCAGCCGAAGTGGCCAAACAATTGGCTCACGCCGGCGTGCAAGCCATCGACGTGGCTGGGGCCGGCGGAACCTCGTGGACTCAAGTGGAAATGCATCGCGCCGAAAACGAGAACCAGGCGCGCCTGGCTGCCGCCTTCGGCGATTGGGGCATCACTACCTCCGAATCCATTATCCAAATTCGCGAGGCCTTGCGCAAAATGCGCATCTTTGCTTCCGGCGGCCTGCGCTCGGGAGTCGACATTGCCAAATGCATTGCCTTGGGTGCTGAGTTAGGCGGCATGGCCGGTCCTTATCTCAAGGCCGCCAACATCTCTGCGAAAGCTGTAGTCGAAATGATTGGCGAAGTATCCCGCGAATTGCGGGTCTGCATGTTCGCGGCAGGCGCTGCGAATATCGCGGCCTTGCAGGGCGTTACTCTGGTTCTGCGTAGTTAATCCTCATGTCCCTGGCTCACTACAGACGCGAGCTGCTTCCCGCTATCGAACAGGCGCTCAGGGATGCCATGGCGCCGGCGAATAGCGTTGGTCACGAGGCGCTGTACGGCATGCTCGCATACCATTTGGGCTGGGAGGGAGGCAAGGCCAAGCCGCGGGCTGCCGGCAAGCGCATCCGCCCGACCCTGCTGCTGCTCACCTGTGCTGCCGCTGGCGGAGACTGGAAGCAGGCCCTACCCGCCGCTGCCGCTGTGGAACTGCTGCACAACTTTTCCCTGATCCACGACGACATTCAGGATGGCAGCCAACAGCGTCGCGGGCGCCTCACCTTGTGGGCGATTCACGGAATCGCGCAGGCCATCAATGCCGGCGATGCCATGTTTTCGCTGGCCCACATGAGCCTGGAAGGTTTGCTAAAGACAACTTCTCGATCTATCTACGTTACAGCCGCGGGATTATTGCCACGCACCAGCCTTCATCTCACTCAAGGCCAATATTTGGACTTGAGCTACGAAAACATCAATGATCTTAGCCTGGTTTCCTACTGGCCGATGATCTGGGGTAAGACCGCCATGCTGATCCGCGCCTGCACTCAGTTAGGTGCGGCCATTGCAGGAGCCACCGGCAGAAAACTGAAAGCTTATATGACCTTTGGCGAAAAACTTGGCCTTGCCTACCAAGTTCACGATGATTTGCTCGGAATCTGGGGAGACCCTAAAGAAATGGGCAAGTCTGCACACAGCGACTTGCTCAGCGGAAAAAAGTCATTGCCAGTGCTTTACGCGTTGGAACAAAATGGGGAGTTCGCCAAGCGATGGGCCAACGGGGGTGTGCCTCAGGAACAGGTCAAGGAATTTGCCCAGCTCCTGGAGGTCGAAGGCGCCAAAGAGTTTACGCGTAGCGAGGCTGCGCGTTTGACGGAAGAATCGTTGCATGCCTTGGCTATGGCCAAGCCGCTTGCGGAAGCTGGTGCTGCATTAACCGAGTTTGCCGATGAATTGGGACGCAGGGAAGTGTAGTTACCTTTCCCAGCTTATCCTCACCTTTTCCTGCCCCTTCAAATATTCAATATCGAGTTTTCCCTGATACGCGTTCCCAAGCGCGTCTCCCAGTCGCCGCGCCATATGCAAACCAGTGGTTTCCACGCGCAGGCCTTTGCCGGATTTCTTGATGCCCATTAAGCGCTCGAGCGGGTGACGTTCCTTCTCCAGTTTTTCTTGATTTTTGATCAAGCTAACAATCTCCTCGCGGTGCGCCTCGAAGAAAGCGCCTTGGATGTTGACCACCCCTGCAGGCACCCGGTCTTTGATGCGCTTGTCCGCAGGGCAAAGTTCTTCATTGATTCCGTCGCCTGCCTGATTCCAGGTCCAGCGGCCTTTGGTGAACAATGCGCCGCAGGCTGGGCAACGCGTGGGGTCAGGGAGTTTCTTGCGAGATTGATAAGGATCTTCTCGCCCCTGGGAATACATCTTGTCTTCGCGGGATGGGAACTTAGGTGTATCCAAGCGAACTCTATTGGCCATTTTTTGCACCTTGATAGGGAAAACGAGAAGATCGCAACATTCGTGCGCTTGAATCCAGACTACTCCTGCCCCACCCTAATGTCAATTAGATTTATATAAATTCGATGAAGACCTGGTTGCCCAACAATCGTCCCCGTTTGGTCAGCCGAATGGCATTCTTCTGGAAGCCATTGGCAAGTTCCAGCAAGCCGAGGTCCCGCAGCCGGTCTATCTGCGGGCCATAGACCTCATCCAAGTCTCTGCCAAATTTGTCCGCAAATACGTGGTTGGGTACGCCCTCATCCACCAGCCGCAGGCCCATCATCATATCGCCCATCGCCCGCCTCTCGTCAACCTTTTCTATCGTGACTGTGGCCGGGGTACGCGGAAACTCGAAATCGTCGCCCTCCTTCATCCGCTTAATATACGCGGCGGGCGCCAGAACATTGGCAGTGCGAAAGTCGCCCGCAAACCCGTGCGCTCCGGCCCCAAGCCCAAGGGCTGGCAAGCTGCGCCAATATTGCAGATTGTGCCGGCAGGCCAACGGCTGCCCGCCCATGCCTGCCTTAGCCCAATTCGAGATTTCGTATTGTTGGTAACCGGCAATTTCCAATCGGCTGCTCGCCCATTCATACATGTCCGCTGCCAAATCTGCGTTCATCGCCGGCAACAATCCCCGGCTGGACATCTCCTTGAATGGCGTCCCATGCTCGATACTCAGTGCGTAAAGGGAGAGATGCTCGGGATTCAAGTCAATGGCTAATTCGATATTTCGCTGCCACGTCTCCAAGGATTGGCCGGGCAGTCCATAGATCCAATCAAGGTTGAGGTTGTCAAAACCTGCCTGCCGCGCCCACATCACTGCTTGAATCACATCCTCGAAATCGTGCTGGCGTTCCAATAACCGCAGCTCCTCCGGATTGGCGGATTGCACACCGAGGCTGAGACGATTGGCCCCAGCTTGGTGCAAGCCGGCCAATCTTTCCTGGTTCAATGTGCCGGGATTCGCTTCCAAGGTAATTTCCACATCGTCGCTTACGGAATACGCAATACGCAACACGTCCAGAATTTGCTTTACCGCCTCTACAGGCAGCAACGATGGCGTCCCGCCACCAAAAAATATTGTGTGTACGGGCAGCCGCTCCCCAGCCGAAGCCGCCAACTGACGCGCCTCGGCAACCAACGCGTCCACATAAGCGGGCATCAAGGCCTCCAAACCCGCATAAGTATTGAAATCGCAGTACCCGCACCGATGAGTGCAAAACGGAATGTGTAAATAAATACTGTAGTTGGATAGTCCAGTAGTTTTGTAGTTCATTCAGGGCGCTGAACCAAGTTTAACCGAACTAGGCAACTTCCAGACTTATGAACTATTAAACTAAAAAGGTATAATGCCCCGGTTTATGTCCACGGACAAACCTCGTTCCACCCCCACCAAAGTCTGTCCTTCCTGCGGCACCCGAGTTAGCGAAAGCGCTCCCCGCTGCCTTGTTTGCGGCCACCAATTCACCGGTGCCGGTAGAAAAGCTACGCCTGCTTCGGTGACCTCAGGCGGTCCCGGCGGCGTACCGGAGCTGCGCCTCAGCATTCCAATCGCCATTGGTTTGCTAGCCTCGTTCCTCATCGTCGGCGGCGCGCTCACCTTCGCAGCCTTAGCGGGGACTGGGCGCGTGACGCAACCCACACCCATACCCAGCGCGTCCGTTTCACCCACGGCTACGCTATCGCCGACGCCGGAAACACCGACCCCGACTTCGACAATGCAGCCCACATATACACCGCTGGCTTATTCAGTGCAAGCCGGAGATGATTGTAGTCGCATTGCTGCCATATTTGACATCCTTAACCAGGACATTATTCTTGCTAATTCACTGAATGCTAATTGCGATATTTTCCAGAATCAAATCCTGGTCATCCCTCAACCCACATTTACACCAACACCTGTTGCAACGGCCACGCTGGGAGAGGCTGAGGCGACTATCGCAGCTTGCGAGACAGAAGATTATGTAGTCCAGGAAGGCGATAGCCTGAGCCTGATCGCCGTCAGCCGCGGAGTTCCCATCGAAGCTATCTTGGAGTGGAACCGGCTAACGACAGATTCTGTGTTCATTGGCCAACGCATCACGATTCCCTTCTGTATGCAAACATTCGTTGGCGGCGCAACGGTAACGCCCACCTTGGCCCCGCCCTATCCGGCCGCTGAGCTCTTGCTACCCGCTGATGGCGAGCCCTTCGACTCTTCCAATGACACCATCAGCTTACAGTGGGCTTCGGTAGGTACTCTGCGCAACAACGAGTTCTACCAGGTGACCGTGATTGACATCACCGGCGGCCAGAACCGGCACATCATCGACGAGGTCAAGGACACTTCCTTCATTGTGCCGACTTCGTTGCGTCCCACCGACGGCCGCCCGCATGTGTACCGTTGGTCAGTTGTCACCGTTGCCCAGATCGGCGTGGACGCCGAGGGGCTGCCTGTTTATGTAACCGGCGGTCCGGCCAGCGAGACCCGCGTCTTCATCTGGACGGGAACAAGTGGCGGTGCAACGCAGACGCCTTAATCTATTTCAACCTTGCGAAGGCTGGACTTGAAGACAAGCTTGATTTCAAGCCCAACCTTCGCAAGGTTTTGAAAAGGGCCTCCATTTTAAGAGGCCCTGCTTTCTGTCAACTGTGAACTGTTTACTGTTTACTTCCTCTTCGTCATCGGCACGAAAGCGCGCTCGTCCTTGCCCAGGTAAACCTGGCGCGGCCGGGCGATCTTCTGCTCTTCGTCTTTCAGCATCTCCTGCCATTGGGTCAGCCAGCCCACGGTGCGCGGGATGGCAAACATCACCGGGAACATGGCCACCGGCAAACCCATAGCCTGGTAGATGATGCCCGAGTAGAAGTCCACGTTCGGGTAGAGCTTGCGCGAGACGAAGTAGTCGTCCTTCAGCGCGATGCCTTCCAATTCGAGGGCAATATCGAGCAGCGGGTTGCGTCCCGTCACCTTGAACACGTCCT
>JAMCZK010000005.1 GCA_023485685.1 Chloroflexota bacterium
CAAAAGTAGCGAGAAACAATGAAAGCATCTAGCAAAGAAGGGATTAGCCTGAAAGCCGGTGCCACGACCTATTTCTTCGACATTAGGGAAACCAAACAGGGATCGCCTTATCTATCGGTAACCGAAAGCCGGGGGAAGGGGGAGAATCAGGGCTTCAAGCGAACGACGATCAATGTCTTTCCAGACCAAGTCGAGGAATTCGCCAAGATCATCTACCGGGTTTCCGGAGAAGTCCTGCGCCGATCCAAAGCAGCCAATAGGGGAGTGAGTAAATAATTTCACTCCCTCACGAAATGCCTCATCTGTTATGAGGGCCTAAAGGCATCTAAGATTCTAGTGGAACTCGGGAGTCCCGTTTTGCTCGGAGAGGCCATGGGCGGCGAATCGTCTTTGAGCGTGATTTAGGCACGACCATTCGCTCCGTCCAGGCCCCGCACTCGCCAAACGGGCGTGTCGGGTCTGACCGCAAAAAGAAGAGGCGCGGTCGACCCCGACTTTCGCCGCTGCGCTTGGCAGCTCCAATATGAAACCTTGTGGGCTGCCAAGTACCCTCGTCGCTTGGTGTCGCCAAAAGAGGGCTCGCCAGCTCCTCGGCGCTTACGCTTCCAGGATCGTGCCTCAATACGCAGCGGCTGGGGCCATGTGATACCCAGCGGCCGCCTTCGGTACCATCCTGTTCGCTAACGCGGCAAAAGTCGGCGTCACGACGCCGACACGCTTGCGCCTCGGGCCTCTCCCGAACCCTCTGCCCGATGGCGCTTGGGATTGAACCGCCACCTTTGGCGGCTCTTTGTTTACAAAGGATTTTTCATTTGCTACCGTGATTTTGTAATGTCCAAAGAACGACTATTGGGGGATGCAGAGTTAGACATCGAGGTCGTTGTCAAAATCGCTAAGGAAAACCTGCTCAAGTTTGGCAACCACGTGCCGACTGTAATTGCTGTCGGAACTGATGGTAAGGGGATTGGGCAGTTGGAAGGGGATTTGGGTAACCATGAAGAAAGAATCCGGGCTATGCGGGTTCTGGGCAAAGTGTTTAGGCGCGAGGGCACTATCGGACGACTGCAAAAGATTTTCTTTGTAAGCGAAGGCTGGATGAGTGTCGTCGGAAAATCTGGTGGCAACTTGCTGCGACCTTCGTTGGACCCGAACCGGATTGAAGTGCTTGTTGTCAGTGAACTGGATCTTCAAAACCAAAAGGCAAACATGCTTCTGTTCGAGATGCTTCGGGACGAAAAACAAAATCTGGTAGAGATCAGGCAATATGTGGATGATGTTGCCAAAGACGGGGAAACAAAGTCCTATCTGCTTGAGGCGTTTATCAGAGGCTATTACTCAAGTGTCGCTGAAACCAATGGAAAACATCTACATTAGCCCCGAAGCAGGCCTGAAGGTGGTTGAGAGGCTACCAATCTATACCAGGGCCGAGACCGCCCCTTCTATGCGCCTTACAGAGCGCGACAGTGCCATTCTAGAAGCGATCCATACCTTTGACGGGATGCTGGCCGACTACCAGATCCAACGGCTTTTCTTCAGTGGAAGGCGTCAGATGCAGCACCGGATGAGCCTGCTATTCCACAATGGCTACGTGGCAAGGCCAGATAGGAAACGGCGGGCTGCAATAAGCAATACTGTTTACTGGCTTGGCAAGAAAGGAGCAAGTTTTATTGCCGGTCTTTCCGGTCAAAACCTCAAAGAATTCAGGTATCGAAAGGAACCAAAGTGGTTCACCGTCAATCACGATATTGCCGTAAATGATTTCAGGTTGGAACTTGTACGCTCATGCAATCAATGTGGGGATTGCCAACTGGAATACTGGATGCCTGAAAGTGAGTTTTGGGCAAAGCCGGATAGAGTGGAATACAAGCTGCCGAACGGAAAAAGAAAATCCAGATATATCAGACCGGATGGTTGTTTTTCAATCGGCAGACATGGTTGCCGTTATCAGTTTCTGATCGAAATCGATATGGCAACAGAAGATAACCCTCGCTTCGCCAGAGAAAAAGTTTTGCCAGGGTTGGCCTATCTGAAGTCTAGGGCTTACCGAAAGCGATTTGGAGATGATATTTATAGTCGATGGCTCGTGGTAACCACTGGAGAGAAGCGAATGCAAAATATGGTTCACCGAACTAGTCAAATAGGGAATGGGAGAGCAGATGAGTTTTGCTTCTCCACTTTTGATCGACTGCTTGGTGCAAATTTTCTCCACGAAGCAATTTGGAACAGCGGGAATAGTTCAGATCCTCAAAGTATCATAGTTTGACACATCACTAAACGGCCATTGATTTCGCCGTTTTCACTCACTAGCTTGGAGTATGAATTGGACACTAAGTTCTATCGCCAAGCCAGGAGATTTGGTGCTGGGCCAAATGGGAAATTTCCCCTTTGCACCCAAATACGTGCTAAAAGAAAAACACCGCCCATCTCATATGTACGTCATTGGCTTGACCGGTATGGGCAAATCGAAGTTTCTTGAGCACTGCATCTATCAGGATATTGTCAATGGGAGAGGCTGTGGCGTCATCGACCCACATTCAGACTTGATTGATGATTTACTGAGTTTACTTGACCAACGGGGATTTCTCTATAAACCCGAAATACGGGAGAAGATAATCTACCTTGATCCTTCCAGAACAGATCGAGTTACCCCCTTTAACGTGTTGAGACTTGGGGAAGGGGAGAGCAGTTATGACTTAGCCAGTTCGATATTAGAAGCCTTTAGGCGCGCATGGCCTGAAAGCCTGAGAGAAGCTCCGCATTTTTCAAATCTGATGATGGCGAGTCTAATAACCCTGATCGAGAACGACCTAACCTTAGTTGATATGCCAAAGTTGCTGGCCGATGAAGAATTCAGGGAAAATTGCCTGGAAAGAGTGCGAAACCAGAGTGTGCTTGAATTCTTCCATGATCGTTACGATCGATGGGGGAGAGAAACACCCACCTTGATTGAAAGTTCATTGAACAAAGTAAGTGCATTCACCTTAAACCCGCGATTGAATGCAATGCTTGGCCAACAAGAAAACCATCTGGACTTTAGGGAAATCATGGATGAGGGGAAAGTACTTCTGGTCAGCCTAGGTAAGGTAGACGTTGAAACAAACCGTCTCCTGGGAAACCTGATAACAACCGGACTGGAACGCGAGATGAGGAGTAGGAAAAACAGACAACTATGGAATCTGACAATAGACGAGTTTGCCAACTATGTAGCTAATGATGGTTCAGCAAAGACTTTGGCAACCGTGTTTTCGGAGGGCAGAAAATTTGGGCTTGGACTAACAGTTGCACATCAAGATATCGGACAACTCTCTCAAAGAATGCTGGGAGCCATAAGCAATGTTTATACAAAGGTGATCTTTGGAATCGGCAGGCTTGATGCCGAGTATTTCGGAAAAACAATCGGGTTCGTTGACCCTGAAGAGGTAAAACGCTCTGCAAGACATGCAAATCAATACGAACTCTTTTCTTCTCTGTCCGAACAATGGGAAAAGTGGATTCAGGCGTTGAGATTTCAAGCTCCCAGACAAATGTCGATTTCCCTTCAAAATGGAACGACTCTGAAATTGAAGACCTTTAGGTTACCTGACACTCATTCTGATGATATGGAAGTTTACTTTTATTGACTTAGGGGGCGTTTTCGTTTTTAGGGTTCACTAGTTTTTGGCCATAAGGTTTTATAATTTTGGGCTTATACTCCCTGGCGATCCAAGTTACCGGAAAATATGGTGTGGAGAATTGTAAAATGCGTATCAAAGGCAACTTAGAAATCGGCGGATCAGATGTAATTGTAATGGCGGGTCCTTGTGCAATTGAAAACAAAGCCCAAATCCATGCAGTCGCAAAAACACTGAAATCATGTGGAATAAAGATTATGAGAGGAGGAGCATTCAAGCCAAGGACTTCTCCTTACACCTTTCAAGGCCTTGGTCAGGCAGGTTTGGAATTGATGCGAGAAGTGGCAGATGAGTATGGGTTGTTCATAGTGACGGAAGCACTTTCAGTTGAACAGGTGCCCCTAGTTTATAAATATACTGATATTATCCAAATAGGGACTCGAAATATGCAGCACTTTCCCATATTGTGGGCCGTGGGGGAAACTGACAAGCCTGTATTGCTTAAACGAGGTTTCATGAATACGATTGATGAAGTGGCGTATGCGGCAGAACATATCAAGAGTAGAGGAAACCAAAGAGTCATCATTTGCGAGCGCGGTATCCGCACATTTGACACTAAAGCTAGATTTACGCTTGACTTATCGGCAATCCCTATTCTCAAATCTATGACTGGGTTACCAGTAATAGCAGATCCGAGTCATGCCGCTGGGCATACCAATCTAGTTATCCCTTTGGCGCTTGGCGCATTGGCTGCGGGCGCGGATGGATTATTGGTGGAAGTTCACCCTAATAATGAAATTGCCTTATCCGATGGCCAACAATCATTACCATTAGAGCTGATACCTGAATTCATCCTGAAGGCAGAGAATGTGGTTATGGCGATTGGACGTCAGATGGCGAAGTAAGCATGTGGTCCACAGTTGATATCGTTTGATGCAATGATCTTGTATAAATCAGGATGCAATGCTAGTGCTTATTGATAATTACGATTCATTTACATTTAACTTGTACCAATACATTAGTGAGCTTGGTAAGCGTGTCAAGGTAGTACGTAACGATCAGGTAACCATAGAAGAATTAGAACAGTTAAACCCAGCGCAACTAGTCGTTTCCCCTGGGCCAGGTTCTCCTGCAAAAGACGGCGGCATTTCGTCTGAGGCCATGCATTTCTTCAACGGGCGAATACCCATTCTTGGCGTTTGCCTTGGGCATCAATGTCTTGGATCAATATTTGACTGTAAGATTAGGCGTGCCCTAAAGGTTATGCATGGAAAAACTTCACAAATTTTCCATGACGGGAAAGATATTTTTTATGGCATCCCATCTCCTTTCGTTGGAATGCGATACCATTCGCTACTAGTTTATCCGCCTGTCCCAAGTGAACTAGAGGTTTCTGCGGTTTCCGAGCAAGGGGAAATTATGGCGCTCAGGCACAGGACGTTCCCAACCTTTGGAGTTCAATTCCATCCCGAATCGATAATGACTGAATGGGGCAAAGTCATATTAAATAACTTTCTCAGCATTGTGATGCCCTAGACTTCGATTGTTTACTTGGATCGTGCGTGAACATTATTAGTTGCACATCACAAAAACTAAATGGGCGACGAATTGTTCTACCGGGAGACAAATCTATATCACTTCGTGCTGCCATATTCTCTGCACTGGCCGATGGGGAGAGTCTGGTCGATAATTTTCCGTTATCAAGCGCAACAAAAGTATTATTGGATTCCCTCAACCAACTCGGAATTGTATTCAACTTCCAAAATCAGTCTTTAACTGTTGTTGGCTGTGGTTTACACGGTTTTCAACAGCCAACCCGTGTTTTGAATTGTGGCAATTCGGCTACCACTATGCGCTTATTGGCAGGAGCAATTGCATCATGTGGGATTCCAGCGAGACTGGATGGATCACCAAGCCTCCGAGCTCGACCTATGAGTCGGCTTGTTGAACCTCTTCGACAAATGAACGTTGCTATAAAGGCCGCAAAAAACAATGGCGCACCCTTATTACTTGCGGGGCGTTCGTCTCTCAAAGCCTTACGGGCGATTCAGTATTCAATGCCAGTTGCAAGCGCGCAAGTGAAGTCGGCAATAATGATGGCTGCGCTGGTTGCCGATGGGCAAACTACAATTCGCGAACGGGCGCCCAGCCGAAATCATTCTGAGCTAATGTTAGCGCAAATGGGTGCCACAGTTTCTTCCTACTACGATAGTGAGCAATTCATCACAAAGATATCGCCTATTAGTGAGCTAAAACCGCTGCGTCTTTCAGTCCCTGGTGATATTTCATCAGCTGCGTTTCTTATCGTTGCCACCCTAGTGACTCCTGATTCTGAGCTATCTTTGGAGGGCGTAGGAATTAATTATTCACGCACGGGTTTGCTTGATGCCCTCTTGTCGATGGGAGCAAACATCGTGGTAAAACAAACTGGTGAACAGTACGGTGAGCCTGTTGGCAATATTTTTGTTCGTTCGAGCCAGCTCACTTCAACAAGGATAGGTGGGAAGATTATCGTGCGGATGATAGATGAGATTCCCGTTTTTTCTGTTGCAGCCGTTTTCGCAAAAGGAAAGACCGTTGTTGAAAATGCCGAAGAATTGCATTACAAGGAAGCTGATCGTATCACCTTGTTATGCAATGGATTGCGTTCTATCGGTGCCTTGGTCGACGAGACGGCAGATGGTTTTGTGATCGGTGGCAGCGACGGATTGGAGGGTGGGTCGGTAAATTCACATGGTGACCATCGACTGGCAATGTCATTTGCGGTTGCGGGTTTGGCAACACAAAACCCTGTCATTGTCTCAAGGGCGGAATGCATCCGTGATTCCTTTCCAGAATTTGTCCACTTTATGTCTGCACTTGGCGCGGAAATGCGGTTTATGGAGGGATAGTAGTGGCTTATAAACTTGGGCTGGTGGGTTACCCTGTCCATAATAGCTTGTCTCCGGTGATCCACAAAGCCGCATTGCAAGCCCTCAAGTTAGAGGGTGACTATATACTTTATCCAATTCCTTCTTCTGATTTGCTCGGATTAAGAACTATTTTGTTTCGCGCAAAATCGGGTGAAATCTATGGCCTAAATATAACAAGGCCCCACAAGGTAAATGTCATTCAGTTTTTGGATTTCCTAACCTCCTCTGCCAAATCTGTCGGCGCCGTGAACACAATTTTTGTTGAGGGCAATAAACTTATCGGCGAAAACACCGATGTTAAGGGTTTTTTACGAGATTTACATCATCAGATGGTCGCGGCAAACTACAAACAGTTTTCGCCCAATGCATTGGTTTTTGGCGCAGGGGGGTCTGCGAGAGCCGTTGTACGTGGGTTGGTTGAGGATGGCTGGAAAATAACAATTTCGGCTCGTCAGACTAGTCAAGCACTGCAACTGAAAAATGATTTACCATATGCTGATCTAGGGATTACTAATCAAGGGCTTGAAAACGTTGATTTGGCTAAAGTTTCATTGATCGTAAATGCGACTCCTTTGGGCATGGCTCCTAAGGCTGACGAGGATTCACCATGGCCTAAAGGTCTACCATTTCCTGCTCGAGCTATGGTCTATGATCTCGTCTACCATCCAAGGGAAACAAAACTAGCAAAGGACGCTCGCAAATCAGGACTATTTGCTGTTGGTGGAATAGGCATGTTGATTGAACAAGCAGCCCTTTCGTTTGAAATATGGACGGGACAAGTTCCACCAAGAGATATATTGACTTCCGCGGTTTTAACCGCAAAGCCGAAATAATACATTAGGAGGGCAGTTTTATGCTTCGTTTTCTTACAGCTGGAGAATCCCACGGCCCGTCATTGACAGGGGTGTTGGAAGGCATTCCCTCAGGACTCAGCCTTACGCCCGAAATGATTAATTTTGAACTTTCCCGACGGCAACGCGGATACGGATCTGGTGGAAGGATGAAAATAGAAAGGGATACTGTCAAAATTCTTGGCGGAGTGTTAGCGGGTGAAACAACTGGAGCGCCAATTGCACTCGTTATTGAAAATATCGATCACAACAAATGGAGATCTAAAGCAATTGAGCCAATGACGGTTCCAAGACCGGGTCACGTCGACTTAACCGGTGCTGCCAAATATGGGTACAAAGATCTGCGGCCGGGTTTAGAGCGGGCTTCAGCGCGCGAAACCGCAGTGCGAGTTGCTGTAGGCTCGGTGTGCAAGCACTTCCTTGCTCAATTTGGAATTCAGGTCGGTGGATATGTTGTTTCAATCGGCAGCATAGAAAGTGATCCTGGAGAAATGACTTATGAAGAACGGTTCCGTTTGGCAGAACAATCAGACGTAAGATGCCCAGTCGAGTCCTTTGCTTCCAGCATGAGGAAGGAAATTGAGAAAGCAATAGAAGGCAGAGATACCTTAGGAGGTGTAATCGAAATTGTTGTATTAAATATGCCAATAGGTTTAGGCAGTTTTGTGCAATGGGATCAGCGTCTTGAAGCGCGACTAGCAATGGCCGTTATGAGTGTTCAAGCAATCAAAGGTGTTGAGATCGGCAAGGCTTTTGCAAACACGCTCCTGAAGGGAACCCAGGTTCAAGATGCTATTCGCTTAATGGATAATCATATAGTGAGACCAACAAATCATAATGGAGGAATTGAAGGGGGCATTTCTAATGGCCTGCCTCTGATTATCCGTGCGGCGATGAAACCAATTCCTTCAACGTTGAAACCACAGCTAACTGTTGATCTAGCTTCGGGTCAAGAGGCAGGAACCAAATATGAGAGATCGGATTTTTGTCCAGTACCTCGATGTGTTCCAATACTGGAAGCTATGGTTGCCTTTGTCGTTTCTGATGTGCTGATAAAAAAGATTGGTGGTGACTCGATGGTTGAAATGAAACCACGCTTCGCAAAATTATCCAAGGCGACACTAGATGATTTGCACTTCGACAATCCTCCCAAGGTTTACTGGGAATGAAAAGCAAACATATTTTCCTTTATGGCCCGCCCGGAGTTGGTAAAACGAACACAGGTCAAGTTCTTGCAACTGAATTAAACATGCCATTTATTGATTTGGATCATGAAATTGAACTCGCCACAGGGATGAACATACAACAAGTGTTTACAATGAAAGGGGAGAAGGAATTTCGGCATCACGAGAATACTGCAATTCAGAACTTGGGTGATAAGCCTGCTAGTGTCGTCGCCCTAGGGGGAGGTTCTCTCCTTCAAAAGAAAAATCGCATGATCGTGGAAAATATTGGAAACCTGATCGTTTTAATGGCAGAAGAGCAAATTTTAATTAATCGTCTTCAGTCCGATATTACGTCTCAGCCTCGTCCCCTCCTTCTTGATGATTTTTTAAAGAAATTCAGTTCATTAATGGTTCAACGCCGAACCCATTATGAATCATTCCCGGTGCATTTTGATACCTCAGATCTTGGCCCTGCGGAGGTTGCTTGGAAAATAAAAGTTCATCTTGGGCGATTCTACTTACGAGCAATGGCAGGGTGCGAAGTGGTTTTCCAATCTGACGGACTTCAGGAATTGGGTGCGTTATTTAAATCGCGAGGTTTAAGAAACCCCGCCCTAGTTACTGACGAGAATCTTTCTAATACTTATGTGCAAGATTCAGTTTCCGCGTTTAAGAGGGAAGGATTTTCTCCAGTGATCATAAAAATACCAACAGGCGAATCAAACAAATCGTGGATTATTGTCAATCAGGTCTGGAAAGAATTTATTGATGCTCAATTAGATCGAGACAGCACTGTGGTTGCTTTAGGCGGTGGTATGGTAAGTGATTTAGTAGGATTTGCAGCCTCAACATTTATGCGTGGTATCAATTGGGTGTGCGTGCCTTCAACACTTCTTGCTATGGTAGACGCTTCTCTTGGTGGAAAGACAGGATTGAACTTGGCTGGATGGAAGAACATAGTTGGGTCATATTACCCTCCGAAGTTGGTTCTGTCCGATCCCGGATTGTTGTTTACCTTGCCGGAGGTAGAGTTTTGCGCTGGGTTAGCAGAGGTTGTAAAACACGCAGTCATATCGGATCCAGAACTATTTTATTTTTGCACCCTTGGACTGCCGTGGGTGAAAAACCACGTCGAGGAACTAATTAAACGGGCGATGGCTGTGAAAATAAAAATAATAGAAGAAGACCCAAAGGAGCAAGGGATTCGGTCGGTTTTAAACTTAGGACATACAATTGGACATGCTTTGGAGGCCGTATCCAAGTTTAGAATACGTCATGGTGAGGCTGTCGCAATTGGTTTAGTAAAGGAAACAAAATTGGGGGAATCATTGGGGGTTACAGAAAAAGGATTGTCAGATGAAATTGCTAAATTGCTATTAAAGTTAAACTTGCCAGTTGGCTTGCCAAAAGATGTACTACGGGAAGATTTAATTCGCGCATTATTTCTAGACAAGAAGAGAATCAACAAGTCATGGGTTTTTGCCTTACCTGAGCAAATTGGCAGTGTAAAGCTCGTCAAGATTGATGATCTAGATAAGGTATTGGAGGTTTTGTGAAGACTCTAATATTGCACGGCCCGAATCTGAATCTTCTCGGTTTAAGGGAAAAAGAGATATATGGATTAATGAGTCTTGACGAAATAAATGCAAGGCTGGCTAAATTGGGCGAGTCATTGAATGTTGAGATCAATTTCGCCCAGTCGAATCATGAGGGGGTATTGATCGATACTATGCAAGAGGCTCAAACCTGGAGCGATGGAATAGTCTTTAATCCAGGTGCGTATGGACATACTTCGTTAGCCCTGCGAGACGTCATCAAAGCAATAAAAGTTCCTGTAATTGAAGTCCACATCTCAAATACCTATGCCAGAGAATCGGAAAGGAATCTATCCGTAATCTCACCTGTTTGTAAAGGTGTTATCGTTGGATTTGGGTGGACATCTTATGCGCTTGGAGTAAGGGCGCTTTATGAATTATCAAAGGGAAAATAATGTCCTTATTATTGTTTCGCTAATATGCGTTGAAGTAAAATATGGAGGTTAGATTTCATTTGACAGGACTCTTACGGGAACCAAAGTATTTCTGTTTATGGAAGGGTGCTAAGGAGGGTTATGGCAAAGCTCTTTAAAAGTGAAATTACGATGATATTTACTATAAGTCTTATCGGAGCGATTTTAGGATATGTCGTTTTTGAGGCCAGTAACCGGCTTCCATATATTCAATGGGAAGTTCGCAATACATATATTGTAAGCGGGGCATTACTCAGCTTGATCATTTATTTATTAATAAAACAATATACAAAATTTGTAAAAAAGTTTTATGTCGAGGAAATCACTCTTTCTATTCCCGAATTTAGCGAGATGAAGATAAAGGTCAATCGTGAGTATCGTAAGATTGCCTGGAAATTATTTGTCGAATCTATTACCAGGATAACAACCCAGCCGTTACAACCAGAAACAGGCCACTTGAGGGAGGCTCTAGAGAGCTTATACTCTCTGTTTTCTACCACAAGAGATCTTCTCAAGGAGATGGGGCCAACTCCAGTTGCGGAAGGTACCACTGTTGAATTATTCGCTATCCGAATGCTGAATAGAGAAATCAGGCCATTTTTGTCAAAATGGCATCGGCTTTTAACCGAGTTTGAGAAGAACCACCCCGAATTACAAGAGTCTGATTGGGAATTGAACCAAAAATTCCGAGAGGAACTTGAGGAGTTGCGAAAGACACTCTTGCAATATACTCGTGGATTTGGTGAAATCGCTGGTGTTCAACAACTAAGTAAGTATGTATGAAATACTTAATTACCGAGCAACTATTGTGGTCGGGTAAAAAATTAAATATTATGTATTCTAATTTGGGTCTTATATAGATTTCAGTGAATCGTAGAACGGAGGAAAAATGACAAAACTCAAGGTGCTTCGTGTCTTCGCAAATCAGTCAGGTAATTATGGAAATCCTGTGGGAATTCTTGCGGACACTGACCACAAATACAATGTCGCTGAGCGCCAACGGATTTCAGCAGCAAGTGGATTTAGTGAAACGGTTTTTATTAATGATATAAAAACTCGATCTATAACAATATTTAATCCTCAAGGGGAAGTTTCGTTTGCGGGTCATGCTGTTGTTGGAGTTGTAGCCTTTCTTACTCAAGAGCTTGGCCAAGAGGTAAACAGTATTTCAGGCTCTGATGGGAAGATAATGGCTTGGACTGAAGATAGCCTAACTTGGGTGAAAGCTGAACTTCGAACCACACCTCCTTGGTGGCACGAGAAACTCGCCAACAAGGAGGAAATCGATAAACTCACGGGTCCGCAGTCTAGCAATCAAGATCATGTACAAGTATGGGCGTGGATTGACGAATCCAAAGGTACTGTTCGTTCGCGTACATTTGCTCCAGCCTGGGGCATTCCAGAAGATGAGGCGAATGGATCAGGGTGCATGCGGTTAGCCGCCACATTGGGAAGGAGCTTGATAATTTATCATGGCTTAGGATCCGTTATTCTTGCGCGTCCATCTGACCCAGGTTATGCGGAGGTAGGTGGATTAGTTGCTCCTGCCGACGATTTGATCATTCGTTAGGGGGAACATTTGGCGAGTAAATCGGGGATTTTTTTAAGCTATACCAGTTCCCAAAAACATTGGGCAGATTGGGTTCAGAACGAGTTACTTTCTGTTGATTTTGATGTCGAAATGGACAGCGAAAATTGGAGGATGGGGGAAACGATAACTCAAAAAATAAATGATGCATTGCTAAGACACAGCATTTTTTTGCCCCTTTGGTCAAAGGATTACTTTGATTCACGGCACTGGACAAATGATGAAATAAACGCCGCATATAATCTTCATAGAAAAAATTATTTAAAAATTGTTCCGTTTTATATTGAACCGGAATTTACCGCTCCGCCTCTTTACCAAAGTTTGATTAGTTCAAGCCTTTTCGGGTTAACAGAGAATGCGGCTAGGCATGAACTCCGACTTAAGTTGCAACCATATGCTGACAAACCTCTCAGAACCATGCCCCTGCCGACAAAGCATGTTCAATTTCCACGGCCACTGGGCACTTCTCTGCCTTTTATTACAACAGGGCATCACAATAAGTCAGAATTATTGGAAGCCGCAAGTAATCAGGCAGGAAAAGTTTTGTTGCCACAAATCCATGGTGTTCCTAATGTCTATGCTCTAGAAGATATCGCCAAGCAGTTGAGTTTGCTTTCACGATCTTACAATAGTGAACCGCCGCTTGCCATATTAGAGAAAGTGTTACACTTGTGGAGGGATTTGGATCTTGCAGAAGAAATCGCGAAAAACAACCCTGCTCAACTCATAGATATATATGTAATGAAAAGTCGTGCCTTCGGCATCCAATCATATGCAACGATGGACCTCGGAGATTCGAAAACCGCTTTCAGTAGTGCGATTGCAATGAAGGCCTACTCGGATAAAGCTGGTCATAGTGACCTTACTGCCTGGGCTATAGGTACTCAAGCTATGATCAATCGCTTTGACAAGCAGGACAGAAAGGCGTTAGAGATAGCAGCTGAAGGCTTTAAATCGTCAGTATCAGGAATCGCTCTAGCAAGACTTCATTGTCAGGCGGCACTTTCGTGGGCCGAATTAGGTGATTTTCAAAAAACAATGTCTTCACTCACTGAAAGTGAGAATCTCGTAGGGACAAGACCCAGTAATCTCAACGAATCTGATGGTATATTTTTTTTCTCACCGGCTAAATATCACTACTATGCTGGCAACAGTTTGATGAGATTCGCCCCTGATTATGCAAATCACGCCGAACAAGAAACCAGACTCGCTTTAAAGATGTTTGAAGAAGGCGATGAAGATACAAAGTCAATAAGTGATGAACTAATCGCAGCGATACATTTAGCAACTTCAATATTCCATCAAGGGCGTATTGATGAGATTCTTGATACGTTGCAGCCGGTTCTAACTGCAAGTCGTGAATTTAGAACATCGTGGCACCTGTGGTGGCTTCAGCGATTGGGATACAGCCTAGAGAAAAGCGAACATTTTAATAGCTCAGAGGTTACTGAGAAAATCCTAAATGCCATCCGGGGCTTTGAAGCAGATACCAAAACGGAGAAAAATCATCTAAACAGTAATATCTACGCAAGATTAGAGTAGATTTATGGCTGGGTTTTGAAATAACCGATGTCTGACTATAAGCCGCCCATTATGCTTGATAAATTGCACTTCTACAGTAATGAGGAGGTATTCAGTAATCCCATTGACCTGTTTGCAATTTCTGAGTATCTCAAGGGTGATTTAAGTTACCACAATCAGTTTATATTCGAATCAATTAACGGCCCAGATGTTGACGTCAAGAAGAGTTTTCTAGGACTAGGGATTCTCTTTTGTGTTGAAGTAAGTAGAGGGGTTTTGAAAATAACCGGGGAGCCTGCAATGCAAAAGGCGATTTCAGCTCATCTGCCTAAGGTAAATATTGGTGGTTTTGATGCAACATCGGTATTGAAACTTATCAGAGCAATCGAGGATATAGCGGATGTTACTAGGCCAGATGGAACAGTAACAACATTGCCAATGCTAACAATCATCGGCTATGATGTTTTTAGTCCGAAATCAAGTCTGCCGTCAATTTTTGAAGTACCTGACATTGCGATCATAGTTCCAACGGTGTTACTCACATCAAACCATCAGGAAAACACTTTTTCGCTTTCAATTTTACGGGAGGTTGCCCCTGATTTTATTCCGCGTCGCATAAATGAGGCGATGACGAGATATTCTCGTAATGACAAGTGGCTTTCGGTTCCTTTGGCCGCTCCTAAACAAATCCCGGTAAAACTAACCGTTTCCGAAAAACAATATGTTCGAATTGTCGAAGCTGCTCATAAGCACATTCTGGCTGGAGATATATATCAAGTCCAACTCGGTCATGAAGTGATTGTAGAGACCAAAGATGACGCGTCTTCATTATACGGGCGCCTTAGAAAAATAAATCCTTCGCCTTATATGTTTTTTGTGAATCTGTCCTCAGTTTCCTTAATCGGCGCAAGTCCTGAGCTATTCATAAGGATTGAAAACAGGAAAATTATTATGCGACCTTTAGCGGGAACCTTATCCAAATCCGTCAATGCTGCAAAATTATCCCTGGCACGGGATCCCAAAGAACAAGCAGAGCATGTCATGCTAGTTGACCTTTGTCGTAATGATATTGGCCGAATTGCTACTATTGGTTCTGTTGCAGTTCCTCAATTAATTGCCATAGAAGAGTACCCTTCAGTGTATCATCTGGTTTCGACAATTAGCGGAGAGATAGCCACAAACCTTGACACCTGGCATGTGGTTGAGGCTTGTTTCCCTGCTGGGACGGTAACTGGAACCCCGAAGATTCGTGCAATGGATATCATTGCTGAGTACGAGCGCACTAAGCGCGGTCTTTATGCAGGTGCTGTTCTGTTCTCTGAAGGCTGCGGTGATCTAGTTTCTGCACTTATTATACGGACAATCATTTTACAAGAAGGGGTTGTTTCAGTACGTGCCTCCGCTGGTATCACAGCGGATTCTAATTCTCAAAAGGAATGGCTTGAAACCTTAGCAAAAATCCAGTCCTCGCTAAAGGCGGTGACGGATATGAAGCTTGATTAAGCCAGGAGTACCGGGTAACAAAGGTGATATTTGCGGTGGACGCGAAAAAACCTAGTATGCAGATAACCGCTGCTCATGTTATGCGCTTGTTTGATCGAAAAAGGGATCTTAAGGTTGGTTGGAAAAATGAGCTTTGAGGCGAGACAAAAATGGAGCATTTTAGCTTCTGCTTGGAAGGATACGGGTCCGCCTGCTGCACCGAGTTTGCAAGATGTTTCAAATTACATAGGGCATATATCGAAACGGAAGGCTACCGTGTTGCTTCTGGGTTGCACTAGCTCATTGCGGAATCGGCTGTTAGGTGATTCTTGCAAGGTTGTTTCTGTTGACATAACCAGGAGAATGTTAGAGGCAACTAAGCCATTGGTTACAGAATCGGATGCTGACATTGTTGTCCAAGGTGATTGGTTGCATCTCCCCTTAAATAATAATGAAGTGGATGCTGTGGTTGGTGACAAGATTCTTGGAAATGTTATGCCTGAGGAGTGGGCTGAACTTTTTGCTGAAGTTAAGCGCGTGTCCCGGCCAACAGCACCGTTTTTAACACGCGCATCTCCCCATGGAGAGGACCTGTTACAGCCCCCAGCTATTCGCCCCTTTAGTGAGCTGGTGAAAAGGTGGGCGATTTTTTACAAGGAGGGCATGGATATAGATAGCGCATGTTCCGGATTGTGGGAGGATTGCATGGATATGAGTACCGTCTCTATTACTCCATTCGTTGGTACCCAGCAACTTAAACGAGTGATTCCTATTACAAAAATAGAGTGTCTAAGTTCGGCAGGTAAGGAGCAACATGCCATTTCCTTGGTCAGGCTTTTTATTCGTAAATTCTGGCATTCAAGAGAAGCGCGTTGGTCTGCCTATACAGTTAAAGGCATTTTGACCGCTGCGAGTATCCATTTTGATTATGTGGGCCAGTATACGGCTACTGATTATCCCGAAGGGGATCGTCAACCTGTATTTCATTTTGTTAGTCGCACCTGAAATTGCTTCGCAACTTAATCTGTCAACGTTGCGATTCCTATTGAATGTAGGCCCTTCAGCAGAGGAGCGTGGGTCATGCGCGGTGCTTTTGAGGAAACCGAATTTTTTTGTAGCTCCAACTGATTGATTTTTTCAAACCGGAATTCTTATTAGCACGCCCTGGGAAGATGAGGGTTTGCAGAGCGGATCCCCTATATGTGTTTACTTAGGGCGCAGAAGACAGACAGATAAACGGGGTAAGTAGTTTAATAAAAAGAGGACGACATATTCGCCAAATCAGGTTTCCTTTAATACTTTCTCGACTTCTTTTTGTAAACGCCGAACCCTATTTAGATTTCTTCCAAATAACATATATGAGAGGCCATCCGGAAGCGATGATGTTTTTGTAATGACCAATCCCTCTTTTAGTTGTCCCATTGGAAACATAACCCGGGACATTTTTTTATGTAGCTCATC
This sequence comes from Chloroflexota bacterium, assembly GCA_023485685.1. GTDB lineage: Bacteria > Chloroflexota > Anaerolineae > Anaerolineales > UBA11579 > JAMCZK01. The sequence continues at coordinate 16,601 of JAMCZK010000005.1, forward strand.
CCAACTCATCGGATTCGATAGTGTAATATTGGCGCTCAATACTGTTCGATGCTTTATGTAATCCTTACCAAAGAGCATTGTGGCAGCTTCGTGAACATGTGTTCCACCACTTCTTCGTAAATTCGCCTCCAGCAGGTAGAGCGTACCGTCCCGGCTATCAACGACGAAATCTAAATCAAATATTCCGGCATACCCAATATTCTGCAACTTATGACCAATCTTATACAAGCACTCGGCCATTATCTGCTCAATAGAATATGGCAATTGCTTGCGATCAATCAATACTCCATCGAAATAATTTTTATCGGAAAATAACTGAATACAGTTGTAGGTTATTTGTGGATCTCCATGATCGGATTTTGGTACGGATGATTCGCCTGAGGGAGAAAGATTAGATGGTATTAGTTCTTCAACGACAATTGGTTTGTGCCACATGTAGGGTTTTTTGAGGAGGGCATGCTTAATATTGTCCTTAGCTGGTTTAGTGTGCGGAAAAAACCGGATTTGACCAAGTCCCGAAGTTCCTGCAGAAGGTTTACAGATACATCCCTTGCCACGAAGTAAGAATGATTGAACAGCATTTATGATGCCATCGCTATCATTCATTATGTAACCTTCCGGCAATTTACACGGGAGTGTATCGTCGAACCACTCTGCCATTAGATGACGAAATCCGGCCTTAGTCCCAAAGTATTTAGCCAGCCAAAGAGATGACCTCGTTGGAGATTCAGGTAAAAATAGGGATATGCCAGAAGCCCGCAGAATCGGCATAAGGTGATCTGCGAGGTCAAAAAACTTGTGAGTAGTTCCATAGGGAATAAGTTCAACGCTTTTTGCTTCTTTGCAATGGGCTTCGATCTGTTTTATTAGAGCTGTTTCTCGCAAAATATCATATGAGAGCGAAATGGTTGGTGTAATTGGCCATAAGTTAATCACTGAGTAATGGCCAATGACTGCTTTGAAATAATCAAGATTAGGAATTGGCACACTTGTGATCAGCAATTTCCGTTCGCCTTGCCACAAAGCGGAGCGGTCGCCAAGTCTATGAAGGAAAAAAAGTTCTCTTTCAACCTCCGACTCCTGGATGCGGTCTACCAAAACTTCAGCATTGTTGTTTACATAGATTGTCAAGGTTGTAGACATAAGAACGCACCTTTTTGCAATATGACCGCGCAGAAAAAGCACTAGTGAAATATGATTGAAAAATCCATATACGGGATTATAAGCAATGGGACAGGTTTTGTTGCTTCCTGGTGCTTGCAATGACTCATTCAGCAGGACAGAGCATCAATTCCAATTGGTTAATGGCCTGAGATTAGAGTTATTATGTAGTATGTATTTATTACCTGATGGTACTGCGACTATTTCAATTCTTTCGTACAAAATATGTTTGAATAAATCCCGAATGGGGCGTTTGATCAGACATAAAAAAATCAAATCCTTCAATATCATCTATCTTCGCTTCAGCATATAGCATCTTCCCAGGACCATGCCCTGTTCGCAATATTAATGTTTGGCCCTTGTCAAGAGAGTCGTAGAGGTAGTGAACGACACTTGCTTTTTCTTCGTTTGTTTCACCAGCTAAGACTGCCACCCAAACGACATCGTATACATTAGTAATCCGAAATTTCAGAATATCTATTGGAAAATATCTTATATATTTTTCTAGTTCGAGTTTGATAGTTAGGGAGTTGGCCAAATTACACGCCTCGTTACTAATTTCAACACAATCAATATATATACTTTTCTCCGCGAGGAAGATCGGTGTAATCGGCACCGGACCACTACCAACAAATAAAATGTGATTTACTTCTTTTTCCGAAACGGTTTTTAACTCAAAATACGTCCTTGCCTTATATTCAACATAATCGGGGAACTTCCTTATCGCCCTCTTGGGTAGGCGACTGTTTATAATTCTGATTGCCCATTCTTTTTCGGTGCGGTAAAAATGTTGCGCGACACATTTTTGTAGCTCTAACTGAATGGACCTGACGGACGGGTCTTGTAATACTTCGTCGATATTATTCGCATTGGCAGTTAAAAGCCCCCTAATACTATGTATTATTGAATCAAATTCTTTAGAAAGCTTCCGGCTTTCAGCTTCTTTCAATTGAAAACGAAATGAACTTAGATTGATTTTAAAATCATTAATGTCGTACACCTGGCCTCCTATAATTCTGATTGAGATGTGGCAACCGGCTATTTTTTGTTGGGTAAACGCGCAATGAAAAATGTTGATTTAATATGAACAATTCTGGCCACTCTTGTCAATGGGATTTGCTGCGTTATCACCCTTGGGCAGTTTCGAGAAAACAAGCATAGGGTTTTCCAAGATTTAACAAATAGGAGTGATCCCTTCGTGGAAAGGCTCAAAAAGTCAGCTATGGTTGATTCTAGAATTATCGCGCGAAAAAGATGGTACTTGTCGCACAATCTACCTTATGCGCAATAGGGTTACCTCTCGTTTTGACACGCATTTTTAGGTATATCGGCTTCCGTTCTAATACAGCGGCTAAATATACGTCGATTGGCCCGTCTAAACAACTGAGGTCAATCCCAAAATGGGGCACCGTCAGCAACATTCTCGCATTCAATTAATGCACTGTAAAGACGTCTATTGTATTCTCTCAAAAGGGTGTATCTTTCTGCCAGCCTCGCCCTTTTGCGGGGGTGTTCCAGTTCGGAGGATCTTCTGAAGCTCTATAATCTCTTCTTCGTTTTGCGCCATAAGATCACGAAGAGGCTTGCAACGATCAACGTAAGGCTTTGCTAAACACTCTTATTTTGTGTCGCAAATTCTCTAATACCTTCGTTCATAATATGTGGCGTAAAATAGGCGTGTGATTGGTACTACTTTAAAGTCAAAAGTTTGCTAAGAGGGATAAATGAGTAACGGCACACATAAAAAGGAAGAAAAGGGAGTAAGGCTCACCAAGGCGGTGCGGCTTGACCTCTACACCTCCTCGAATTCCTTGGACCTGGACACCAAAAACGAACTCGGCCTGAACTTTTCCATCGATGGCTACGTGCAAGACCCAGCTATGGCTGCGAAAAACCCAAAATGGGGCATCGACCAGATCGAAGTGAAGTGGGAACCGAGTATTAGTAACGGCCCGACGAGCGCCCAGATTGCTGTTGTGGATTACAACGGGGATAGCGGTGCTCTGGTACCGGCAGCCAAGTGGGACGCAGGGAAAAGGCAATTTCTCGATGAACGCAGGCATCGGCTTGATCGCGCCAACGCAGAAAACTTTCAGTTTCACCAGGTCAATGTTTGGGCGACGATCCAGCGTGCGCTGGCTCTGTATGAAGGCCCGGACGCGCTGGGCATGCCGATTAGTTGGGCGTTTGAAGGCAACCGTCTTATAGTGGTGCCGCATGCGGGATACGGTCAAAATGCCTTCTATGACCGCCAAAGTAAGTCTATTCAGTTCTATTACTACCAGGATGCGGATGGCAAAGCTGTTTATACGTGCCTATCCGCGGATATCATTCATCATGAGCTGGCCCATGCTGTGCTCGATTTCGTCCGCCCGCGCTACTTGGAAACTTTCACCACCATTCAAAACGCGGCTTTCCACGAATTTTTTGGTGATATTTCTGCCGTTCTATTCCTTATGCGCAACAACGGTTTTCGGCAGGATTTGGGAAAAAATACAGATGGAGATCTAACTAAAGCAAAAATACTGAAAAATATCGCCGAGCAGTTTGGGGAGACGGTCGCGGATAGGGAGTATCTACGAACGGCGGACAATCCAGAAACGATGGACCATCTCCAGGACAATTTGCAACCCCATGATTGCTCGCAGGTCCTCACCGGCACAATGTTCGAAATCTTGCTAGAGATCTCCTATGTTTATAAAAAGAGAGGAAAAACAGTTCCCCAGGCGCTGTGGAATTCGATCCAGCGAGTATTACCCATGATCCTACATGCCTTGCACTTCTTGCCACCCGTTGACGTCACCTACAAGGATTATGCGCTGGCCTTTTTACGTGCCCTTGAATTATATAACCCCTTAGACCCGTCGGGATATTACCAAATATGCTTGAATGTCTTCAAGAGACGCAAGATCTTGACCGCTGAAGAGATCGAGGACTTGGCGAAGCCCCATTATCTTTACTACAATCAAAAACATACAGACCTGCAGCTGAAAGTAAACTATCCCATTTCTACAATAATGAGTTCTAAGGCCGCGGCCTATCGCTTCTTAAACGATAACCGGAGTCAGCTGTTTATTCCCCCTCACCACGATATCGTGGTCAGCGGGCTTTATACTGCGTGGCTCTCCGGTAGGCCTCCCCAAAGAATGGGGAACCTGCATGTCGTTGAATATGTTTGGGAGGAGGAGCATCTGTTGGAAGGAGCCAAATTCGGTAAGCTTGAAGGCAAAACGGTTTCGCTGCCTTGCGGAGGCACCTTAGTTTATGACCAGGTGGGCAACCTGTTATTCTGGATCAACAAACCGGGCACCGAATTTGAGCAGGATGGGGAAGGCCAACGCAGACTACTTGACTTATTTACTTATATCGAGAAAATTTCTGGGGCCGGCATGTTGGCGCTCGCCCAAGATGCTGCGGCCATATTCACCTCCGGCTTAGTTCCGCCGGTGCTAGTACATCAAGCGGGAGATGCGTTGTCTTTTTCCCTGACGCCACACCTAAGTCTGTCAGAAGATAAGCGGTCGGAAAAATTGGGAGCTCGTAAATGGTCAGTAAGCTCTTAGTACGGACATACGACGTAGGTTTGGGCGACTGCATTTATGTGCGAATCCCTGATGGGAAGCGCGGCTTCCATATTTTGATCGATTGCGGCTCTTGGAGCGGCTCAAAGAAATTGGGCGAAGCTATCATTCATTTAAAGGGTGAGCTTCCAAAAGAGCAGGGCAAAGGGCAGCTGGATCTGTTGGTGGCCACTCACCTTCATTTTGATCATTTGTCGGGATTTAAGAAGAAGTTTTTCGAAGGCATTAAAGTTAAGCACCTATGGCTAAGCGCGGCAATGAACAAGGATCACCCACAGGCAACTGGCCTGCACAAGCTTCACGACGAAGTTAACACCGGCTTGACTCGGTTGCAAAAATTGGTGGACCAAGGCCTGCCGCTAAGTGACGAGCTTAAGAAGGAAATCGAGGCAAGGGTCGAGCTGGCGGCTAATGAGGATGAAATGGATCTGCTACTGAATGATCTTGGTGCCACTCCGGTCTTTGTTCACGCTGGTGACCAGACCCCGGTCGCCAGTCTTGGGTTGCCACCCCAGACTAAGCTCACCATCCTGGGCCCCGAAAACAATATTGACTACTATTACATGGGTGACGATGGTGCCGGGCCTGGTATAGCGACGTCGAGGGTTTCTACACTAAACGCTGCAAGCAAGCAATTCGCGGCAAGGAAGGCAAAACGGGAAGGTCAGGTTCCTACAAATATCAGCGGTGCAGACTTCCGAAATCTTCGAGCCCGCCTACTCTCAAATATTCTCGCCTTTTCTTATGCCGAAAATGGGTTTACCAACAATACGAGCGTCGTTTTCCTGCTCGAATGGAAGGGCAAGCGATTGTTATTTGCGGGCGACGCAGAATGGGATGCGGAATACAAGGATGGCAAGCCCAACGGCAGCTGGAACGTAATGTGGCATAAATATAAGACCGCGTTCGCCAAGCCGCTCGATTTTCTTAAGGTCAGCCATCACGGCAGCATCAATGCAACGCCCTGGATCACTGAAGACCCTTCCTATGAAGCAAGCCAGATCCTGGACGCTATTCTGCCTCGGCCAACCGGAGGCAAAAAAGCAAAGGCGCGAGCTTTGATCTCAACTGAGCGCGGCCGCTACGAGACCATTCCAGGGACCGACCTGGTTAAGGAACTCGGGGCTCGTGTGGCAAATACAAAAGTCTACAAAGATCTCCTCAAGCCAGAGCATAAAACACACTGGAAACATAAGGCCCTTGAAGAAAGTACTCTTGGGTTTCCGCAGCCTTTGCGTACCGATTTTGAAAGACTGTTGACGCCCGACAAAAACTATATTGAGCTTGAGTTCTAGCCAATAACTAACCGCGGGTTACGCCACCCCCACCGAAGTTCTGACCACCGACACCCTGCAAGGGTGCTTTTCAAGTCCCTAGGCAGGATAAATCTTGTTCTACCTTAATTGGGTATTTTCATAAGTTTTAAGGTTGAAAACACCTAATTACCCCTATAATGACCCAAATACCCCTACTTGAATTATGAGGAAGAATGGCAAAGAAAGCTAACAAAAAGCCGAATAGGTTGAATGAAATACGGGTTGAAGAAGGTATTACAAAAGCTGAACTGTCCAGAGAATCAGGAATAGCGGTAGCTACAATAGATCTTGTTGAAAAAGGCAGTTTTCCTCGAATGATAACAAAGATAAATCTCCGAGATGGAATAAACAAGATTATTGCTAGGAAGGGGAAAACCTACCAGTATTCCGTTAGTGACCTTTTCCCTGAGTAGAATGTTTGAGACCTCGGGACCCTTGACTTGTAGTAAAATCCAGCCATTATTTTGGGCCCTTAAGCAAGTACAAATTAATCAGCTAGTTTTGAAAAACTCCATCCTTCAATCAGGGGAGCGGGTAAAGAAGTTAGTTTCACGATTGGTTAATGTTGACTTGATAAAAATCATATTCATTGACGGAGGATTTTTAGGGATGGCCAAACAGAGAGAAAAAAACAAAGGTTCTGAAACGGACAAGCCAAATGGAGAGCGCTTTACCATTGGCTCTCTTACGAAAGTTCTTATTCCGCTAATAGTTCCGCTCTGGGCCTTAGTTATAACAATTAAAATAGTTCTTCATTTTCCTGACTTCATCACCTTATCGATTTATGCTTTAGTAAGCTTGCTAATTACTTTTTGTTTTTGGGACAATTACAAGATTGGTGCAAATAGAAGGATTAGATTTGCAAAACAATTCTTTATTTCATTTTATCAGTCTGCAATTCTATGGGTTCTTGTGCTTATAGTATTAGTAAATTTCTCTATTGGGCTTTTTTTGTTTGCGTCTTATGTCGGCTTGTTTTTTATCCAACTAGGTAATTGGTTTATTAAGCAGGGTATAGATTTCCTGCGGGGGACGCCCAATATAACTCCAACACCGAGTGTCTCGTCAACTTCTACACCATAGCGGCGGAACCAATTTTGATTGAGAATGGACTTTTAACATGAAGATTTTTGAAAGCATAACGTTGGAGGGGATTTTACTTATGGCCCTAGGATTAATCCTGGGATCGAGTAGCAATTTACTCTTTATAGTAATTGGTGGCACAATTTTTATTGTGGGAGTCGTTTTTCCAATTCTAAAATCAGAACTATCACCAATTGGGAGAAGTTATTGGAAATTAGTAGAGGCCGAGGATGTTGCTAGGGAGCTTAAAACCAGAATGTTTTATGTCCCTTCCGGTATTCCAGGCCACGACTTTGCGGGCGGAAGAGCTGGGGGTGACAATATTGCATTTTTTGTTGAATCAAATTCAAAGGAATACTTTAACTATTTGGCTAGCTTTGTAAGCCAGGGGATAAAAAACATTGAAAAAGAGGAAATAGTAATTTTTGTTGCCAGAGACGAAGATTCCAAGAGATACTTTTTCTCACAGAAAGAGATTGATGCATCTAGTGATCGACTATATGTAATTACGCTCGAAGATCTTCCCCAACCTGAAGAGGGCAAGGACTTTTTTACTGTAATTAAGCCAGTGGTAGATGCCCTTGTTCAAACCATAGAGGAGCGAAGAGGAGATAAAAAGGTGGACTTGATAAGATTGATTACAGACGACCTTTCAATTCTTCAAGGTCGCGAAGACTTTAGATTATTAATGATTGAGTTTAATGCGAATCTTGAGAAGCAAATATCAAGATATCCTTATTTTAGAAATCCGGCGTTTTTTAGCGTAGGAACCTACGTTTTATCTTCCCAGAATGCAT
>JAMCZK010000024.1:0-4442 GCA_023485685.1 Chloroflexota bacterium
ATGTGCCCCATGGTGCCCACGTTCAGGTGCGGCTTGCTGCGATCAAATTTTTCCTTCGACATGAATCCTTCTCCTTATAAGACCTAGTTGCTTTTGATCAATTCTTCAGCAAGGCTCGAAGAGACTTGCTGGTAATGGTCGAACTCCATTGTAAACGCTCCGCGGCCTTTTGTGGCCGAGCGCAGTTCTGTGGCGTATCCGAACATCTCCGAAAGCGGAATCATGGCGCGGATCGCCTGGGCGGCGCCGGGGCGCACTTCCATGCCCAGAATCTCACCACGCCGGGCGCTGAGCTGACCAACGATGTCGCCCAGAAATTCCTCCGGAGTTATTACTTCCACTTTCATAATGGGTTCCATCAAGACAGCTTTGCCCAGGCGCATACCTTCTTTGAATGCCATGGAGGCCGCCATCTTGAAAGCCATTTCGCTTGAGTCGACCTCGTGGTAAGAGCCGTCATACAGCGAAACGGCAATATCAACCACTGGGTATCCACCAACCGTCCCACCTTCCGCCGCTTCCATCACGCCCTTTTGCACCGCGCTGATGAATTCTTTGGGGATCACGCCGCCGACGATATTGTTTTCGAAAGTGACGCCGCTTCCCGGGGCGGCCGGTTCCATCTCCAGTACGACGTGCCCATACTGGCCATGTCCGCCGGACTGCTTGACGTAACGTGTCTCTGCCTTTTCGACGGGTCGCGTTATTGTTTCCCGGTAAGCTACCCGCGGGCGACCTACGTTAGCCCCCACATTGAATTCACGCATCATTCGATCCACGAGGATCTCCAAATGCAGCTCGCCCATACCGGAGATGACTGTTTGCCCGGTCTCCTGGTCAGAACGGACTCGGAAAGTCGGATCTTCCTCGGATAAGCGGTGCAACGCTTCGGCCATCCTATCCTGGTCTGCGCTGGTCTTAGGCTCGATGGCAATCGAAATCACCGGTTCGGGGAAGGTGATGTTCTCCAAAACGATCTGTTTGGTTTCATCGCATAATGTGTCGCCGGTGATGGATTGCTTAAATCCCAATACGGCGCCAATATCTCCGGCCTCAACCTCATCAATCTCTTCTCGGCGGTCGGCATACATGCGGATCAGACGACCAATACGTTCACGCGTGCGCTTCACAGGATTGTAGACAGAACCGCCCTTGGTCACTTTGCCGGAATAGACGCGGAAATAAGCCAACCGTCCCACGTAGGGATCGGCGACGATTTTGAAGACCAGCGCACTGAGCGGTTCACTGCTATCGGCGTGGCGCACAACTTCTTCATCGGTGCGCGGATCGATTCCTTTCACCGGAGGGATGTCGAGCGGAGAAGGAAGATAATCGACGACGGCATCCAGAACGGACTGTACGCCGCGATTCTTTAATGAAGAACCGCAAAACACAGGATACGCTTTTCCACTGATTACGGCGCGACGCAATGCAGCTTTCATTTCATCGACGCCGATTTCCTGACCTTCCAAATATTTATGAGTCAGTTCATCGTCAGTCTCAGCAATCGCCTCGACCATGCGGGCACGGGCGTCTTTTGATTTTTGCTGCAGGTCCACAGGGATGTCGCGCTCAACCGGGTTGCTGCCGGTCTCATCTTCCCAAATAATAGCTTTTTGTTCGAGCAGGTCTACCACGCCTTGGAATTCGGCCTCGGATCCAATAGGGATTTGCATCGGAATGGCATTCGCTCCCAGGCGCTCACGAATACTGTCGATGCTGTTCTCAAAAGACGCCCCCACGCGGTCCATCTTATTTACAAAGCAAATGCGCGGCACGCCATAGCGGTCTGCCTGACGCCACACGGTCTCGCTTTGCGGCTCCACACCTTGTACCGCGTCGAACACTACGATGCCGCCATCCAGCACACGCAGAGAGCGCTGCACCTCGGCGGTGAAATCGATGTGACCGGGCGTGTCGATGATGTTGACTAAGTGGTCTTTCCACTCGGCGGTCACCGCCGCAGAAACAATGGTGATGCCGCGCTCGCGTTCCTGTTCCATCCAATCGGTAACGGTGTTGCCTTCGTCGACCGATCCCAGACGGTGAGTCTTGCCTGTATAAAAAAGGATGCGCTCGGTGGTGGTGGTTTTACCTGCGTCGATATGGGCAATGATGCCGATATTTCTAAACTTCTCGAGGGGAAACTTGATGCTCATGATAAGGTGCGAAAACTCCGGCGAATATTAAATACGATAATGGGAGAAAGCCCGGTTGGCCTCCGCCATCTTATGGGTTTCGTCTTTCTTACGGACCGATGCTCCCTGCCCGGCTGCGGCCTCGGTGAGTTCGCCCGCCAATTTCTCGGCGAATGATTTGCCGCCGCGCGCCCGGGAGGACGCGATGATCCAGCGCGCCGCCAGGGCGAACTGGCGCGGAGCGCCCACTTCCATAGGAACCTGGTAGGTTGCCCCACCGACCCGGCGAGGGCGCACTTCCATCTGTGGGCCGACGTTTTTCAACGCCGCTTGGAAAACTTCCACTGGGTTGCCCTTTTTCTGCTTTTCAATCAGGTCCAGGGCGCCGTATACCAATCGCGTGGCTGTGCTCTTCTTTCCGTTCTTCATTACCCGATTGATAAAAGCTTGCACCTCCACGCTCTTATAGCGAGCGTCGGGCAAAGCGATTCGCTTATCGGGTCGTTTTCTGCGTGACATTCAATAACTCCAACTTGGTTTCAGATGTTAACGATGAAATCGTACTTAACTAGATGCCTTCGGGCGTTTGCTCCCATACTTGGAGCGGCCTTGCTTGCGGTCGTTGACGCCGGTCGTGTCCAGGGTGCCGCGCACGATGTGGTAGCGCACCCCCGGAAGGTCCTTCACCCGGCCGCCGCGCACTAACACCACGGAGTGCTCCTGCAAGGTATGGCCCTCGCCCGGAATGTATGCGGTGACTTCCATGCCATTGCTCAAACGTACGCGGGCGATCTTGCGCAGCGCTGAATTCGGCTTCTTGGGCGTCATCGTGCGCACCACTGTGCACACGCCACGCTTTTGCGGTGAACCCTTTGGCAGCTGGATGCGTCGCTGCTTGTACGTATTAAACACATATTGCAGCGCGGGCGCCTTGGTCTTGCTTCGCTTGGTGGTCCGGCCTTTGCGCACCAATTGATTAATTGTTGGCACTTACTCTCTCCTTCATTTCTAGAGAAACGCGTTTTTCGTGTTTCCCTCGCCGCGGATGGTCTTCCGCCACATTCGCCGTCTCTTCTCCGGCGAACATAGTTCGAGGCCATCGCGTGCATGATGGCCTCGATCTTTTTATGGCTCTTCTATTCAATTATGCATTCGGGCGATTACAAAACATCGCCTGTTTCAACTACGTTTTCTCATCAGTCGCGACCGTCGATTCTAACCGCAAGCGATTTTTGCGTCAAGGTTTGGTCTTGAAGTCCTCCCCCAAACCAAGTAAGCCAGTCCCCAGCCTCGGCGGGCGGGCGCGCTGCTCTTCCTTGCCGAACTTCACTGTACCGTCTTCGGTATCTGCTTCCACGGAGAGGCCAAGGCTTTGCAATTCCTTGACCAGCACCCGGAAGGAAGCCGGGATGCCGGGTTCCTCGATGGGTTCGCCCTTGACGATGGCTTCGTAGGTCTTGACTCGGCCCACCACATCGTCCGACTTCACCGTCAGCATTTCCTGCAGAGTGTACGAAGCGCCATAGGCTTCCAGCGCCCACACTTCCATCTCGCCGAAGCGCTGGCCGCCGAACTGGGCCTTGCCGCCCAGCGGCTGCTGGGTCACCAGGCTGTATGGGCCTGTGGAGCGAGCATGCACTTTATCTTCCACCAGATGATGCAGCTTGAGCATGTTCATTACGCCCACAGTTACCGCCTGGTCGTAGGGTATGCCGCTCTTACCGTCGCGCAGCACCTGCTTGCCCAGATAAGGAACCGGCTTGCCCACTTTCATCATGGCATCCATGGCGGCCGCGCGCAGTTTCTCATCTTCAGCCCGGCCGGCGCTCTCGCCAACGCTTTCCAGCCAGAGACGTGCGCAAGCATTAAGGGCTTTTTGGCCGCGCTCTTTGCGCGCCTGCGTTGAAATGTCTGCGTCACTGAAGGCCAGAATTTCCTCAGGGTTATAGCCTTCTTCCTTCAACCATTCATTGACTACAGATTGTCGAGCGTAGTTCAGGTCATGTACCAACTTGGACACATCGTATTTCTTACGGCCCAGCCACTGCTCCAGATATAGGTTGCGAACCTCGTTTTCATCTTCCAACGACTCGGCGTCGTACTTGCCGTTTTGCTCAGCCAGCCAGGTCCAGGCTTTTTTGCCGGTCTCGCGCCAGGCTTGATCAACGAGCCACGCGCGAGCCAACTCGGCTTCGATCTCTTCTTCGCTGGCGCCGTCGAACACAGGCACTAATGCGCGGAAACCCAGCCGCTTGGCCGCCCACCCCAGATGCGTCTCTAGGATCTGGCCGATGTTCATCCGGC
>JAMCZK010000024.1:4452-6096 GCA_023485685.1 Chloroflexota bacterium
CCGGGAACTCCCAACGGGTTGAGGATGATGTCCACCGGTGTGCCATCTTCGAGGAACGGCATGTCCTCGACGGGCACTACCTTGGAGACCACGCCTTTATTTCCATGGCGGCCGGACATCTTGTCGCCGGCAGTGATCTTGCGCCGCTGCGCCACGGAGACGCGCACCATTTTCTCAACGCCCGCGGACAATTCGATGTTGTCCTCGCGTGAAAACACTTGCACATCCACCACTTTGCCGCGCTCACCATGCGGCATGCGCAGCGAAGTGTCTTTCACATCGCGGGATTTCTCGCCGAAGATGGCACGCAGCAAGCGCTCTTCGGGCGTTAATTCTTTCTCACCTTTGGGCGTGATCTTGCCCACCAGGATATCGTTGGGCCCGACCTCGGCGCCGATGCGCACGATGCCGAACTCATCCAGATCCTTCACGGCCTCTTCGCCGACATTGGGAATGTCGCGTGTGATTTCTTCTGGACCCAGCTTCGTGTCGCGGGCTTCCACTTCGTATTTTTCGATGTGGATCGAAGTGAAGCGATCCTCTTGCACTAACTTCTCAGAAATGAGGATGGCATCTTCAAAGTTACCACCCTCCCAGGAAATGAACGCAACCACCACGTTGTGGCCCAGGGCCAGATTGCCGTCGACGGTTGAGGACGAATCGGCAATCACGTCGCCCTTATGTATGCGTTGTCCCTTAACTACTGCCGGGCGTTGATCTATGCAAGTGCTTTGATTGGATCGTTGGTACTTGCGCAAATTGTAGATTCGCTCTTTGCGGCTCTTGTTGCGAACCACGATGGAGTCTCCGCTTACGGAAACCACTTCACCATCATCTTCCGCCTGGATAACCTGGCCGGAGTCCTTGGCCGCGTGTCCCTCCATGCCAGTGGAAACCAGCGGCACTTCGGGCACCAGCAGCGGGACAGCCTGCGACATCATGTTCGAGCCCATCAGGGCGCGGTTGGCATCGTCATGCTCCAGGAACGGGATCAAAGCAGCGCTGATGCCCACCACCTGGTGGGGCGCCACGTCCATGTAGTCGATTTCTTCCGGGCTGGAGAACATGAAGCCGGAGTGATAGCGGCAAGACAAGCGCTGGCGCACAAATTCGCTATGCTCATTGAGCGGCGCGTTTGCCTGCGCGATATAGAAGCGGTCTTCCTCATCGGCCGACAAGAAGAGGGTTTGGTCGGTGAAGAGGCCGTGAAGGATCTGGATGGCTACATCGTGCCGGGCGATTTCTTTCGCCAACCTCTCGTCGATGCGCGTTTCAGCTTTGGCAATGACCCTCTCTGACTTCGGATCGATCAAGTCTTCTCGCAATTTGCGGCCCACCAGCTTTTTATCTTTGGGCGGCAGACTGTTGATCACCTTGCGATAGGGCGTCTCGACGAAACCGTAATCATTCACGCGCGCGAACGAAGCCAGATTGCCGATCAGGCCGATATTGGGGCCTTCCGGCGTCTCGATGGGGCAGATGCGTCCATAGTGCGAGTGATGTACGTCGCGCACGTCGAAACCGGCGCGCTCGCGTCGCAATCCGCCGGGACCCAGCGCCGAGACGCGGCGCTTGTGGCGCAGTTCGGAGAGCGGGTTGGTTTGGTCCATGAATTGCGAAAGCTGGCTGGATCCATAGAACTCG
>JAMCZK010000024.1:6106-23315 GCA_023485685.1 Chloroflexota bacterium
TTCCACTGGCATGGAGGGACACGCGGCCAAGGACTCCGGCCAGGTTATCCAGGCGGAAGATGATGGTGAAGTGGTTTCCGTAAGCGGATGGACATGCGTTCTTTGATCACGCGCTCCATGCGGCGCATGCCTACGCGCAGTTTATTCTGAATCAATTCGCCTACTGTCTTCAGACGGCGGTTCCCGAGATGATCGATGTCGTCGGCGGCTTCCACGCCGTTATTGATCAGGATCATACGGCGCGCCAGGTTGATCAAGTCATACTTGGTCACCGTTCGGTGTTCGAGAGGCACGCGTTCCTTCAATCCCAGCTTCTGATTCAACTTATAGCGCCCTACTCTCTCGAGATCGTAGTGGCGTTGGTCGAAGAGTTGTGTCTCCAGAAATTCGGTGGCGTTGTCTAACGTGGCCGGGTCGCCAGGACGCATGCGCTTGAAGAACTCGATCAGCGCCGCCTGCGCAACGGTGAGCTTGCCGTTGTTCGTGTCCCACTCCGGTTCTTGATCCAGTGTGGTCTGGATGAACTTGCGGTCCGCGTTGGTGTCGATGTCGGCAAACAACGCCAGGATTTCTTCGTCGGTCCCTTGCTTTAGCGGGTTGTCTTTGATGCCATCATCCACCGCCGAAAGTGCCCGCAGCAAAATGGTGATCGGCACTGTGCGCTTGCGATTGAATTTCAGCGTCAGGTAATCCGTCTTGCGCGTTTCGAATTCCATCCACGCGCCCCGGTCGGGGATCAGCTTGGCTGTCGCCAGCGGGCGGTTGGTCGCCCGATCCAGCGGCGCCTCAAAGTAAACACCCGGTGAGCGAATCAGCTGGGAGACAACTACGCGCTCTGTGCCATTGATAATGAAGGTTCCCTTTTCCGTCATCTCCGGTAAATCGCCCAGGAAGATATCTTGTTTGATCGGCTCGGGCACATCGGGGCCGGCCAGCAGTACGGAGATATATAGCGGGCTGGCGTACGTCAGGTCCCGCTCGATGCATTCTTCAATGGAATATTTGGGATCGTCGAACCAGTATTTCAGTTTCCACTGCTTGGCTTCCGGGGTCCGGCTGGGAAAATATAGCTTCATCCCCTTGTTGTAGGATTCGATGGGCGAAATTTCGTGGAACAGGTCCGCCAGCCCATCGGCTTTCAAACGTTTGAATGAACTGAGTTGTACTTCAATAAGGTCGGGTAATTGGAGTTGAGTCGACAAACGCGAATAAGTTTTTGTTGGGAGAGCTTGCGCCATTCAGCGCCTCCTGGAGGGATTCTGCAAAAATGCGAAAAGCCGCTCTTGGCGAAAATGCCTGTTTTGGCATTTAGGCACGCGGCAAGATACCAATCCTTAATTATAGAGCAATTGGTCTAGATGTGTCAAGCCCGATTTTTGAGGTTGCCCGCCTGAGTTCTGCGCATTTGACGCTGAACCCGGCGCATTGTATCATAACGACCCAGGCTGGTTGGGCGATCGCTGTATGCTTCGGCATATAGAGGAAAGTCCGCACTCCACAGAGCATGGCGCCGGGGAAACTCCCGGGGCGGGGAAACCTGCCGGATCGGGCCACAGAAACATACCACCGCGCAAGCGGAAAGGGTGAAATGGTGGTGTAAGAGACCACCGGCGTGGGCAGCAATGCCCGCGGCCGGGCAACCCCCGCCAGGAGCAAGGTCAAGCAGGGATAAGCAGCGGCTCGCTGCGTTCGAATCCCGGGTTGGCTGCATGAGCCGGCGAGCAATCACCGGCCCAGATAGATGACCGCACAGGCGTGAAAGCTGAGGGATGAAGTCTTCGGACGTAAACCTGAGCCACACGCTGGACAGAATGCGGCTTATAGACCGGCCTGGAACCGAACATGGAGACTGAGTGTGAAAGCGCTCAGTCTCCTCCTTTATATCCCGCTTAACCACTGCGAGCGAGCGTCAGCGAGCGTGGCAGTCTCCAACATCGATCTTGGGGATTGCCACGTCGGCCTCATTCCATTCGGCCTCCTCGCAATGGTTGCAGGGGAGTCCTTCATATTATTAGACACTTTCTGATTAACCGATTAACGGATTAATCGATTATCTTTTCAATCAGATAATCGGTTAATCCGTTAATCAAGAAAGGACACCTTGATGCCCCACACCACTCGTCTCGGTTTCATCGGCCTTGGCCTCATGGGCAAGCCCATGGCCGGTCACCTCCTCAAAGCCGGCTTCCCGCTCACCGTCCATAATCGCAGCCGGGGCGCAGTCGCCGAACTCGTGGCCGCTGGCGCCCGCGAAGCCCATTCAGCCAAGGAAGTTGCCGCTAATTCGGACATTGTTTTCACCTGCCTGCCGGATTCGCCGGATGTTGAACAAGTTGTTCTCGGTCCGAACGGCGTTCGTGAGGGAGCCCGTTCCGGTTTGATCGTTGTCGATCACTCCACCATCATGCCTGCTACCGCTCGCAAACTCGCCGAGACTCTCGCCGCCTCTGGCATCCAGTTCCTCGACGCGCCCGTCAGCGGCGGCCAGCTCGGCGCCCAAAATGGAACACTTACCATCATGGTCGGCGGGGACGCCGCCGCCCTCGAGCGCGCCCGCCCTGCCCTGCAAGCCTACGGCAAGGCCATCACTCACATCGGCGCCTCCGGCGCCGGCCAGGTGGCGAAATGCTGCAATCAGATCATGGTCGCTGCCCAGATGTCCGCCATGGCTGAGCTGCTGATCTTCGCCCGCAAAGCAGATGTTGATCCGCGCAAAGTTGTCGAGGCCATTCGCGGTGGAGCCGCTCAGTGTTGGACGCTGGACAACAAGCCCAAGCGCCTGTTCGCAGGGAACCGCCAGCCCGGCTTCAAGGCCCACATGCAAGCCAAAGATCTCCACATCATCATGGACAGCGCCCGCGAGCTGAACATGCCGCTGCCCGCTACCGAAGTAAATACGCGGCTTTATGACGAAATGCTGCAAATGAAAATGGGCGATCTGGATAATTCGGCGCTGGTTGCCGTTATAGAAAAAATGGCAGATATCAATCTGAATTGATATCTGCCATGCTGAGCGCAGCGAAGCATCCATCCTTAACTTTGTTGCAAGCCTGGCCACCTTATGGAAAACCCGCCCAGGGCGACGCTTGCGTCGCCACTCATATTCTCTATAAAAATTCCCGATACACAAAAAACGCCGCCACCACCATCATCAACTGCCCCACATTGATCGCCGCAGCCTGCACCCAGGGCGCAGCCACCTGTTTCTTCAACGCCATCCCCCACCCCATCCACACCTGGCCCGCGGCGAACAGCAGCGCGCCCGCGCTCGCCAAGTAAGCCCACGGCAGCGCCCAACCGCGGTCGATGGTCTTCGCCGTGGCCGAATAAACCAACACGTTGATCGCAAATACGTATAGCCCCAGCAGGACGCGCTCGAGCGCGCTCGCCTTCTTCATTCCAGCCGACAAGCGCGCATAGGTCTGCACCCCCGCCAACAATGTGAGCACGCCCAGGATCGCTCCGGGAACGTACGAATATTCATCCGGTCGAAACACATCGAACCCGAGCGCAAAGGCGCCTGCCGCCAGGCCCTGCGCGGCCAGCGCCCAGGTCGCGGTTTCCGCGCCCCAGATTGGAAGCAGCTCCGCGATCCAGAATAATGCCAGCCCAATGATGAACCATCCCATCAGCCCCGACTCTCCGCTGCCAAACGCTTTGCGCCCGGCTTCGAACCAGAACCAGGCGATCAGGCCGCCGTAAAAAAGAAGCATTCCGCCAAGCCGGAGCACCGTCTGTTTCCTTGTTTCCCTACCGATCTTAGCAATCAATCCAGCGCAAGCTAATGCCAACCAAATCATCGCATCTCTCCTAATCCCATATTCTCTAATCTCCAATCTCTATATTCCAAATTACCAATTACTTCTTACCAATTACTAATAACCCATACCTCTCCCCATCTATCGATCTTCCTTCCGCGAATATCCCAGCCGCTCCAGCGCGTTCTCGTCCTGGCGCCAGTTGGCCTTGACCTTGACGCGCAATTCCAGGAACACCTTGCGCCCGCTCATGGTCTCGATCTCCTTGCGCGCCGCCGAACCGATCTCCTTGATCATTTTGCCGCCTTCGCCGATCACGATGCCTTTATGCGATTCGCGCTCCACGAACAGGGTTGCCTCGATGCGCGCCCCTTTTTCCCCACGCTCGATGAATCGGTCCACGCGAACCGCAATGCCATGAGGAACTTCATCCCTCAGCAAGTTGAGCGCTGCCGCCCGGATCTGGTCCGCCGCGATTTGCCGTTCATAGAGGTCAGTGACCTGTTCATCCGGGTAAAAAGCCTGCCCCTCGGGCAGTACCTGTAATAGCACTTCCATCAAGTCGGCCAGCCCGGTCCGCTCCGTCGCAGACATCACTAGCATCCGTTGGCTGGGGATCAACGCCCCATACTCTTCTCTTCGACGCTCAAGCTTCTGCGGAGTCACCAGGTCTGCCTTATTTATCGCCAACACGGCTGGTCGCTTGCCTGCCCTGTCGGCCACCCTTTTGGCCAGCAGCTTGTCTTCCTTATTAGGGGCTTCTGTCGCATCTACCAGGAACAAAAACACGTCCGCGTCTTCCAATGCCGCCAGCGCCTGAGCATTCATGAATTCCCCCAGTTTGTTGCGCGCCTCATGTAACCCCGGAGTATCGACAAAAACAATCTGCGCATTCTCCAGCGTCAGGATGCCCAATTGGTTGCGCCGCGTGGTTTGCGCCCGCGGCGACACTGCAGACACCGCTTGCCCCAGCAGCGCGTTCATCAGCGCGGACTTGCCCACGTTGGGGCGGCCCACCACCGCGACGAACCCAGCCTTGTATGCAGACACGCTGGCATTGTATCAGCGGAAGTCAAGAAGTCTCGATGTCTTGGCGTCTCGAAGTCCGACTTCCAGACCTCAAGACTTCCCGACTTCAAGACCTCCAGACTTCTAGACCTCCTGACATCCGTCTAGACAGTTTCATGGCCTTCAAGTAGAATTTCGCCTCGTTCGTTGAACGCATATTTGGAGGAAGTTTTGGCAAATATCAAATCGGCCATCAAGCGCAACAAGCAGAATGAAAAGCGCCGCCTACAAAACCTGGAATTCCGCAGCAGTGCGCGTGGCTATGTGAAGAAAGCGAACCTAGCTATCCAAAGCGGCGACGTTGAGAAAGCCCGCGCCGCTTACCGCGCCGCCGCCAGTGCCCTGGACAAAGCCGCGGAAAAAGGCGTCATTCACAAGAACAACGCCGCCCGCCGCAAAGGCGCTGTGATGCGCAAGCTAGCCGCCCTCGAAAAAAGCAAGATCTAGGTGAGCATCGGAAGATGCGAGCCGTATTGCGAGGAGGCTTTTAGCCGACGAAGCAATCTCAATAATCCCTATCTTCGACAATATTATTTAACGGCAGCTCTCTGAAAGCTGCCGTTTTTCTTTGTGGGTTAAATTATCGCCACAGGTTTCCGTAGGGACAGGTTTCAAGGAAAATAACCGTGGCTGATAAAGAATTCTGTGGGCCCACACTAGATAGCTGGCAAATCTATTGAAACCTGTCCTGCCATTCAGCAAACGCCCACCGCAAGCCAATAAACGGACAGGTTTCTGTACCTCCACCGCCATCACAAAATCATGCCAAAGTTTACGGCTAGCAATGATGCTTCAAGTCGAAACCTGTCCCTACAAAAATATCCTTCATTTGATCTTTCATCCATCGCGACGAAGATCTTCGTGCCCTAAGTGGTTATTCTTTGATGCCAGTTTAAGAAGAACTCGCCGCCATCGAGGCACTCCCAGCTGCCGTTTTTCTTTGTGAAAAAGAAAATTCTTTGTGTTCTTTGTGCTCTTTGTGGTTTGAATGTTTAGCCTCGGTTTATAATCTCAAAATATGTTCGAACAAGAACGCGCTCTCATCGAGAAAGAAATTCGCGCCTTTTGCCAGGCCGAATCTCTTCCCACACCGGCAGAAATACATTGGAGCCAGATCCCTTTTTCCGGTGAGTGGGGGCTGTCCACCTCCTTGTTTCAACTCGCCGCCGATGAAGGGCGCCTGAGTGGCAAGAAGACGAACGTAGCCCAGCGCGCCACAGAACTTGCCGAAAAGCTGGCTGCCCGCCTCGGCGCACCCGAGGGTTTTGCGCGCGTCGCCGCGGTCAAGGGTTACCTCAACCTCTACTTCGCCGCGCCTGTTTTTGCTTCCCGCGTTGTCGAGGAGGTGCTCGCCTCAGGCCCGCGCTATGGCTGGGGAGCGTCCAAGGGCCAACGCGTCATGGTGGAGTACTCCCAACCCAACACACTCAAGGCCTTCCACGTCGGCCACCTGCGTAACATGATCCTCGGCGCCGCGCTGGCCAACATCCTCGAAGCCGCTGGTTACGAAATTGTCCGCGCCAACTACATCGGCGACTTCGGCAAAGATGTCTTCAAATGGCTCTGGAACTATCTCAAACGCCATAACGGTGAGCAGCCTCCAATGCAGGACGTCACCCGCTGGATGGGAGACCTATATGCCGAGGCCAGCCGCGAACTGGAGGCTGACCCCAAAGGCGAAGGGGAAATCCGCGAGCTATTCGCTCGCTGGGATGCCGAGGATGACGAAATCCGTGAACTCTACTGGAGAACTCGCCAGTGGTCGCTGGACGGCTTCAATGAAATTTACAGCCAAATGGACACCCGCTTCGATCGTTTCTATTATGAACACGAAATGGAGAAGCCGGCCAAGGTCTTCGTCGAGCAATTAATTGAAAAAGGAATTGCCACCGACGAACGTCCTCAGGGTGGCACCGTGGTTGTGAAGCTGGACGAGCTGCTGGGACTCAAAGAGGAAAAATACCGCGTCCTGGTGCTCCTGCGCTCGGATAACACTTCACTCTATGGAGCCTGGGACCTGGCCCTGGCCCTGATCAAGTTCAAAGAATACCATCTCGACAAATCCATTTACGTTGTGGATGTGCGCCAATCCCTTCATTTCAAGCAGGTCTTCAAGACCTTGGAATTGGCGGGCTATGCCGAGGAAATGAAGAAAGTCCTCCACCTGCCCTACGAAGTGGTCAATCTGCCTGGCAACGTCATCATTTCTTCCCGCGAGGGTGTGGTCGTTCTCCTTGAAGAGCTCATCCGCGAGGCGACCGCGCGCAGCGCCGCCATCATCAACGAAAAGAATCCGGGCTTGGCCGCAAGCGTCCGCGATACCGTCGCAAAGCAGATTGGCCTGGCAGCCATCAAATATCCCATGCTGGCGCGCGAGAATACCAAGATCGCCACCTTCGACTGGGAAACAGCCCTGGACTTCAATGGCCAGGCGGCTCCCTACATCCAATATGCCCACGTTCGGGCAAGCAGCATCCTCGGCCGCCACGGAAGCCAGGTGCCGCCATCCGCCGTGCCGACCCACGATCTGGCGCCCAGTGAAATAGAACTGATTGACCGTATTTCTCAACTTCCAGAAGCCATCCAGCGTGCGGCAGCCGAGTATAAGACCCTGCACATCACCAACCTGGCCTACGAGACGGCTAAGGCTTTCAATGACTTCTACAACCAGTGCCCCGTCCTTCAAGCGGAGCAACCTGCGCGCGACTTCCGGCTCCGACTGGTAGCATCCGCCAAGCAAGCCCTGGCAAATTGCCTGGCTTTGCTGGGCATCCAGTCGCCCGATATAATGTAGACTCCGCTTCCATCAATCGCCTCACCATAGGAGAGTCTTTTTATGCCCTCTGCCGACACCCGGCATTTTTTCCTGACTAAACCCACCCATTTTCGCATCAAATACACAATCAATCACTGGATGAACACGAACAACCAGGTGGAACCCGAGAAGGCCGAAGTCCAGTGGAACACCCTCCTGGAACACTATAAAAGGCTGGGCGCCAAGGTCGAAGTTTTCGAATCAGTAGATGGTTGGCCAGATCAAGTATTTACGGGAGATTCAATTTTCCTATATGGCAAGCATGCCATCGCCGGACGCTTCCGCTACTTTGAGCGCTCCGGCGAAGTGTCGCCCATGATCGAGCGCTTTGAGCAGCGCGGTTACACTATCCACCAGGTTCCCGACGGCCTGTTCTTCGAAGGCAATGGCGAAGCCATTGCCTGGGATGGACGTATTTTGGCCGGTTATGGTGTGCGCAGTGACCGAGAGGCGTTGGATTTCCTTTCAAAAACCTTGGACGTCGAGGTCATCCCTTTTCGAGTGTTGCCCCCTCATTTCCACGTGGATACTATCGTGTGCCCCCTCCGCAAGGACCTGCTGGCCTACGTGCCCAGCGGGATGGACGAGGACAGCCGGCGGCGCATCGAAAACCTCGGCGTGGACTTGATTGCCATCGATCAGGACGAAGGGCTGGAACTGGCCTGCAACTCTATGGCCTTGGGCGATGATGTCATCGTCAGTACACACAAGGCGCCCAAATTCCACAAGGAGCTGGAAAAAGTCGGCTTCACCGTCATTCCCCTGGATCTAAGCGAATTCGCCAAATCCGGTGGCGGGGCAAAATGCCTGACCCTTGAAGCTTATGCCCCACGACTCGACTAAACCCACCTGTCTAATCATGTCCAAATTCTCCACGCCTTGATTGTTCTTTGTAGGGGCGGGTTTGGTTCCTTGCTCTCATCTTCCGCATCCAAGACTCGACTAAACCCGCCCATTCACAGCCTATAATCCCTGAAAATGTGATCACTTGGTTTTGTGCCCTACCGTAAATGTGCCTCTAGAGAGGACAATTGTCACTAGGACATCGTTTGCGAGGTGCATAACATTCTAATGTTGTCATCTCCATCAATGACTATCTCAATGAAAAAGGAATGATATGACAAAGAAGCGCGTTTTGATCATGGGGGCTGCCGGGCGGGACTTCCATAATTTCAACACCTACCTGCGCAGCAACCCGGCCTATCAGGTGGTCGCTTTCACCGCTACCCAGATCCCCAACATTGAAGGCCGAACATACCCACCCGAGCTGGCTGGCGAGGACTACCCCAAAGGCATCCCGATCCGCCCCGAGGAGGAGCTTTCTCGCCTGATCCGCGACGAATATATCGACCAGGTATTTTTCTCTTATAGCGACGTAACCCACGAGTACGTGATGCACAAAGCCTCACAAGTGCTGGCCGCCGGAGCCGATTTCTGCCTCCTGGGCCTGAAAAACACCTGGCTCAAATCCAAGAAGCCGGTTGTCTCCGTCTGCGCAGTACGCACCGGCTCTGGCAAAAGCCAGACCACCCGCCGCGTGTCGAATATCCTCCGCGACATGGGTTTCAAAGTAGCCGCCATCCGCCACCCGATGCCTTATGGCGACCTTTCAAAACAAATCGTGCAGCGTTTTGCCGATTATGCCGATCTGGACAAGCACGACTGCACCATCGAGGAGCGCGAGGAATACGAGCCGCACATTGACAACGGCGTGATTGTCTACGCCGGCGTTGACTATGAAAAGATCCTGCGCCAGGCGGAAGCCGAGGCGGATATCATCCTCTGGGATGGCGGAAACAATGACCTGCCTTTCTACCAGCCCGACTTGCACATCGTGGTAGTCGACCCGCATCGCCCTGGCCACGAGAGCCGCTACCACCCCGGTGAGGCCAACACCCTCATTGCCGATGTCTTCGTGATCAACAAGGTGGATACGGCGGATGGCGAGAACGTGCTGGCCGTCACCAATGCCCTTCACAAGCTGAACCCGACGGCCCAGATCGTCCAGGCTGCCTCGCCGCTCTTTGTGGATGATCCCGAAGCCATTCGCGGCAAGCGCGTCCTTGCCATCGAGGACGGCCCCACGCTCACTCACGGCGAAATGGCCTATGGCGCCGCATGGATTGCCGCCCGGCGTTACGGCGCCGCCGCGATCGTCGACCCGCGGCCTTTCGCCGTCGGCTCCATCACTGAGACTTTCAAAAAATATCCCACTACCGGCGACATACTGCCCGCGATGGGCTACGGCGCCACGCAGATTGCTGAGCTTGAACAAACCATCCGGAACGCGGATGTAGACCTGGTGGTGATCGGCACCCCCATCGACCTCAGTCGCGTGCTAAAGATTAAGCAGCCAACTCAACGCGTACGCTACGAGTTGCAGGAGATCGGCAAACCCACCTTGCGCGATATTCTCGAAGCTAAATTCAAGAAATAACTGTCTCTTAGTCCAAAAATCAATTAACCAAAAGAAGGCGCCGCAAACGGCGCCTTCTTTCCACCTTGCGAAGAACCTTTCCTTAGTGAAACGAACGGATTGGACTTGAAGGTTTTCTTTCCTTCCATCAACCCTTCGCAAGGTTGTATCCCGAGTGCCCTTCCTCCTCCTTGCGAAGAGCCTGCCCTCAACACCTTGCGAAGAGCCTGTCCTGAGTGAAACGAACGGATTGGACTTGAAGGCTTTCTATCATTCCATCAACCCTTCGCAAGGTTGTAACCCAAGTGCCCCTTCCCCCTCCTTGCGAAGAGCCTGTCCTGAGTGAAACGAACGGATTGGACTTGAAGGTTTTCTTTCCTTCCATCAACCCTTCGCAAGGTTGTATCCCAAGTGCCGGTTTACCTTAACCTTAAGCACCCGCCCTATAAAAACTTCGGGCGGGGTATCCCCGCCCGGTTTATTCTCACGGCCTATTGCTTATAGCTTACAGCTGATAGCTTATAGCTTACAGCTAACAGCTGCTTCCCTACACATCCAACCGATACCCTAACCCCCGTATCGTATTCAGCAACTTCGGCCTTTTCGGGTCCTTCTCAATAGCCTGCCTGAGCCAACTGATATGCACATCCAGGGTGCGGGTATCGCCGGTGTAATTCGTCCGCCACACCTTCTTGAATAGCGGGTCCCGTTCCACCAGTTCGCCCTTATGGTCGATTAGCATCCGCAGCAGGCGCACCAGTCGCGGGGTAAGAACCGTCTTCTTGCCATGGGCGCGAACGACCTGAGTTTCCAGGTCCAACTCGATCGGCCCCACTTTCAATAAACCCCCTTCGTCAACTGGGAGAAGTGGGCCTATACGATTGATGAGTTTGCGCTGCGTAAATGGAAGCGTGAGCACAGCGCTGACGCACTCGATGTCATCTTCCAAAGGACGATGCGGGTCAGAGATCACCAGAATGGGCATGCCATTGACCTTGGCGCGGATCGAGCCGCAGATGCGCTTGCCGCTGGTGCGCATGGACGCCGCGTCCACGATGACCAGATCCTGTTTCCCCTCACTCACGTGCTTCAATGCATTCTTCCCCGAAGAAACGCGCTCCACCTGAAACCCTTTTTGCATCAGGGATGGGACAAACTCTGGGTTGCTGTTCCAGCGACCCTCGACCCAAAGGATTTTTGTATTGCTGGCCTGAGATAGTTTACGCGCCATATGTGCGGGTCCCGCCTGTGTCTACTTTCTTTTGTCCTTGATTTTGGAAAACTGGTTCATAAGTGGGCGGGCATTATAACGAACAAACCTTAAATAAGTCAATCACCTTAAAGAAACTCGCTTTGCAAATACGATAGATACTTTCCAAAGTATGACATTTTGTCGTCCCCTCAATTGGAAGAGACACGCAAAAGCGCTGATAGCGCTTTTGCGTGTCTCCCTTCCTTTTGTCATTCCGAGCGGGTATTTAAGTCCTTACCCAACTTAGAAGTACATCAGCGAGGAAACCATAAAGCGAAGTCTTCCGAAAAACCTCTTCTGCCAATCACGCGTTTCAAAACTTGGCCTTTTTCCACATGATAGAATAATCGCCCGAAGTTCAAAGACCGGTCTGATATCAGGCCGGGAGGCGCAATGAGCGAGATGATCGAAGTCGTCATAGATAGCATCCGCGTGGGCTTAATGTCCCAGCAGCGCGTGGTCATCTTGCGCGAAGCCGAAGCCGAGCGCTATCTCGCCATCTGGATCGACCCCTACATGGCCGAGCAGATCACCTTCGCCCTCCAGGAAGTCGAGGTCGCCCGCCCCATGACGCATGACCTCATCCGCGAGATGCTGCGCTCCCTGGACGCCCGCGTCGTCCGCGTCGAAGTCCTCAGCCTGAAAGCCGATGTCTTCTATGGCAATATCGTAGTGGAAGTCAATCACAAGACTCTGAACATCGACTCCCGTCCTTCGGATGCGCTGGCCATTGCCGTCCGCACCCATGTGCCTATCCTCGTCTCCCGCGAAGTCATGGACGCCGCCGGCATCATCCCCGAAGAAGACCTGGACGAAGGTGAGAACGGCCTGGAAGAAGCTATCGAAGAAAAGGAGGGCGACCTGCTGGAAGGGGAAAGCGAAGGCCGCCTGGAGGTCTTCGAGGATTTCCTCGAGAACCTCGATATAGATGAAGATGACGACGATAAGAAGAACGATAAAAGTAACTAGCAGCATGGCAAAGATTGCTTCGTCGGCCTGCGGCCTCCTCGCAACTGCGGAAGGCAAAGCCTTCCTTGCCTCGATATAGATGAAGACGACGACGATAAAAAGAAGAAGAACGACAAAAATAATTGATAATAGATGGCTCGATTTATTGCACTATTTCCGAAGGTCGCCATTGACTAACTCCAAATCTTTGTCATTTCGAGCGAGGCAAAGCCGAGCGAGAAATCCCTTTGCCAACGGATTCCGGATGCTGGATCCAAAGGGATTCCTCTTCGGGCAGCGCCGTTTAAGAACGGCGCTAGACGCCCTCATCGGAATGACAGGGAAGTGTGAAATAACAAGGTAAATGACTGACACATTTCCTCCTGAACTCGAACAAGCCAGCGCTCCCCAGATCGTGCCGCATAGCCGCGAGGCGGAAGAGGCGGTGATCGGTTCGGTGCTGATCAACCCCGAAGCCTATTACGACGTCGCCCAGTTCCTCACCGGCGAGGATTTCCATATCCATCGCCTGCGTTGGATCTGGGAGACCTTTACCCGCCTGCACGAACAGCGCACCCCCATCGACCTGCTCACCGTCACCGAAGAACTCGACAAGCAAGGCCACCTGGCCGAAGTCGGGGGGCCGGCTTATTTAACCCAACTGCTCAACAATACGCCCACTTCGCTGCACGCTGAAGCCTATGGCAAGCTGGTGCAGCAGTCCTCCATCCGGCGCCGCTTGCTGGAAGCCGCCAACAAGATCGCCAGGACGGCTTACCAGGAAGACTTGAGCGTGGAGACTGCCATCGACGAAGCGGAGAAAGCGGTCTTCAGCGCCAGCGAGCATCGCCTCGCCACCGATCTGCAGCCCATCAAGACCGTCCTTTCCGATTACTACGACCGCGTCGAGGCTGCCTCCCGCCGCAGCGAAGAGATCTACGGTGTGCCCACCGGCTTTATCGACCTAGACCGCCTGCTGATGGGCTTGCAGCCCTCCGACCTTTTGATCATCGCCGGCCGCCCCAGCCAGGGCAAGACCAGCTTCCTGATGTCGGTGGCCAAGAACGCCGCGCAACTCAACAAGAAACACGTAGCCATCTTCTCGATGGAAATGTCCAACGAACAATTGGTGCAGCGCCTGCTCGCCCAGGAGACCGGCATCAACTCCCAGAAACTGCGCTCCGGCAAGCTGGAGCAAAACGAGTGGGACCTGTTCGCCCACGCCATCGAAGTGCTGGGCGACACCAAGGTCTTCCTGGACGATACGCCCGCCATTTCCCCCACGCAGATGCGCGCCAAGTGCCGCCGTCTGCACATGGAGTATGGGCTCGATTTGGTCGTGGTGGATTATTTGCAATTGATGGCAGGCGATTCGCGCACCGATAACCGCGTGCAGGAGGTCTCCTACATCTCCCGCAGCCTCAAAGTGCTAGCCCGCGAATTGAACGTCCCCGTATTGGCCGCCGCCCAGCTCTCCCGCGCCGTGGAGCAGCGCACCGATAAGCGCCCCGTGCTCTCCGATCTGCGCGAGTCCGGCTCGCTCGAGCAGGACGCCGACATCGTGATGTTCATCTATCGCCCGGAGTTCTACGAAGACGACAGCCTGCGCAAGAACATCGCCGAGATCATGGTGAGCAAACACCGCAACGGCCCCACCGGCATCGTCGAGCTGGTCTTCCGCGAGAACCTGGCCAAGTTCGAAAACGCCGCCACCCGCCACCTCGATTTCTCGCAGGTGTAATCTGGTGCGAAAACAGTTCCCGCGAACTATCAAACAATCCGACCCAGTTGTCATTTCGAGGAGGGCGTTTTGCGATGCCTTTAGCATCGCAGCCCGACGAGAAATCCCTTTGCATCTTGCATCCGATTTCAGGATGCCGCATCCGGTTGAGCAGGATGCCGCATCCAAAGGGATTTCTCCTCGCCCTTCGGGCTCGTCGAAATGACAGAAGGGTGTAGAAAGCTATCGACTTGAGCAACCTCAGTTTTTCCGGCTTCCCCGCCGGCAAAGTGCGCTTCTCCCGCATCCCCGGTCCCTTCTTTAAAGAGCTGCTCCCGCTGATCAATAATCTCAACGAGCTCAAGGTCACCTTATACGCCCTGTGGAAGCTGGATCGCATGGAAGGCGAGCAACGCTACCTCCAGCTCGAGGATTTCTCTGAAGATACGCTCTTCATGGAGGGACTGGGCGAGAATGCGAAACAGTCGCAGCAGAATCTAAATGACGGATTACAACGCGCCCTGAAACGTGGCGCGTTGCTGCAAGGCGAACTAGAATTGGATGGCTCGCGGCGCACGTTCTACTTCCTCAACTCGGGCAAGGGACGCCAGATGCTCGAGGCGCTCAAAGACGGCGACTGGCGTCCATCCGGCGAAGCACGCTATCCCATCGAGCTTTCGCAGGAGCGCAGCAACCTGTTCACGCTGTACGAGCGCCACATCGGACCGGTTACCCCGCTGCTGGCCGATGCGCTGAAAGAAGCCGAGCGCGAATATCCGCTGGAATGGCTGGAAGATGCCATCCGCATCGCGGTTGAAAATAATGCCCGCGCTTGGTCCTATGTCGAAGCCATACTGACTCGCTGGCGAAAGGAAGGGCGCGATGAACGTCGCGCCGAAGGAGACTCGGAAAAAGAGAGGCGAAAATACTATGACAACAAATATTCCGACTCTCTTGAACTTTAGGTTTCCAATGTTGGATATGAAGTTTTATTTCCACGTAATTTCCACTGTCATTTCGAAGGAGCGCATTGCAGCTTTTTTAAAGCTGCAGCGACTGAGAAATCCCTTTGCAAACGGTAACAGTAAACAGGAATCCAGGCATCCGGTTCCAAAGGGATTCCTCCTCGGCTGGCGCCTCGTCGGAATGACAAAAGGTGTCATAACACCTTTTGTCTGTGCTCCCTGTCCGTCATTGCCAGGCGACGAGGGTTGGCAATCCCCAAGATCGATGTTGGAGACTGCTATGCTCGCTCGCAGTGGTTTAATATTGAAAAGGATGCGATGAACGACGACCTGAAGGGGATTCTGAAAAAGATAGAAGGAAATACTACGAGAACAAATACTCCGACTCCCTCGAGCTTCGAGTCGCACCTGAAGCCAGATCTGGCCGGAGATCCCAACTGCCCGCATTGCCACGGGCTGGGCTACATTCGCATGGATTTCCCGCCCGGCCACGCTGAATTCGGCAAGGTGCAAATTTGCGTCTGCCGCCGCGGCGAAGTTGCCCAACATACCCGCCGTCGCCTGTACGCCATCAGCCGCCTGGACGAGCTCAAGGACCTGACCTTCGATAATTTCGAGCCGCGCGGCCGCGTGGGTTTGCCCGCACGCCAGGCGGACTCGCTGGAATCCGCATACAACCAGGCTCGCCAGTACGCCATGAAGGTCGACGATTGGCTGCTGCTGGAAGGCGGCTACGGCTCCGGCAAGACCCACCTGGCCGCGGCCATTGCCAATTTCGTCGTCGGCGTCGGGCTGCCCACCATCTTTATCACCGTCCCAGACCTGCTGGACGCGCTGCGCTACACCTATTCGTCGCCGGAGGAATCTTTCGAGGAACGCTTCGAAGAGATCC
Source organism: Chloroflexota bacterium (assembly GCA_023485685.1). Lineage (GTDB taxonomy): Bacteria > Chloroflexota > Anaerolineae > Anaerolineales > UBA11579 > JAMCZK01. The sequence continues at coordinate 21,941 of JAMCZK010000024.1, forward strand.
GCCAGGCGCCGCTACTGATCCTGGACGATTTCGGCACGCAGAACGCCACCGAGTGGGCGCAGGAGAAGCTCTTCCAGATCCTCAACCACCGCTATATCAATCACCTGCCGCTGGTGATCACCACGAATTTGTCGCTCGACCAGATCGAAGGGCGCATCCGCTCGCGGCTCTCCGACCCGGAGCTGGTCACCCGCCTGCGCATCCTGGCGCCCGACTTCCGCCGCCCCACCGAAGACAGCAGCCAGCACGAGCTTTCCGCCCTGCACCTGCTGCGCGACAAAAACTTCGCCAACTTCGAGCTGCGCGAAGGCGAAGGGCTGACCAAGCAGGACACGACCGCGCTCAAGAAGGCTTTCGAGGCGGCGCGCAAGTACGCCGAGAAGCCGAAGGGCTGGCTGGTCTTCACCGGCAGCCACGGCTCCGGCAAGACCCATTTGGCCGCGGCCATCGCCAACTACGCGCAAGACATGGGGCGCATACCGGTCTTCGTCACCGTCCCCGACCTGCTGGACCACCTGCGCGCCACCTTCAACCCCAACAGCCCGGTGAGCTACGACCGCCGCTTCGAAGACGTGCGCAACTCCGAGTTGCTGATCCTGGACGACCTAGGCACGCAGTCTGCCACGCCCTGGGCGCGCGAGAAACTCTACCAGCTCTTCACCCACCGCTACAACGCGCAGTTGCCCACGGTGATCACCACGTCGGATGTTTTTGATCAAATCGATCCGCCCATCCTGAGCAGGATGCGGGACGCGCGAATGAGTGCCAATTATCCGATCGGCGCGCCGGCGTATACGGGGAAGAAGAAGTAGCAACCACAGATGAACACCGATAAAACGCGGACAAGAAAAAGCGGAACAATCTATGATTTCTGATTGCTGATTTCTGATTGACGATTTCCTGACGATACATTAATCCCCCAAAAACAAAATAAACTAATCGCGCCGTCTAGATCTTGGGAAGGCAAAAATGGCGAGAAGAATCAGGACAAGAGGACCCCAAAGAGCCCACGAAACTTGCGCAATTGCACTAGAGAAATCTGGATAAATAGCATAGAGAATAACGCCAATAATAATTAGTAAGCCAAGGTTAAATAGATAATTCTTTATAAATCGCATAAAACCTCCTCGATTTGAATCTATTTTAGGTTTTTATCCTTCTCCGTTTTCTAGTTCAGAAGTACTGCGACAAATGTCATGCCTTCCACCATTCTGTCATTCCGAGTGAGGGCGTTTTGAGCCGCTTTTTAGCGGCGATGCCCGACGAGGAATCCCTTTCTGGTAGAAGGTAATTTGTGAAAGGGATTTCTCGCTTCGCTCGAAATGACAGCGGAGCGTAGGGCGAGGTGACCTCGCCCTACGCTCCGCTGTCATCT
>JAMCZK010000010.1:0-670 GCA_023485685.1 Chloroflexota bacterium
TAACTACCAACTAGCTGATGGGACGCAGGCTCCTCCCGAAGCGAATTACTCCTTTAGTTGCAAGACCTCTAACTCTCGCAACCACATGGGGTATTAGCAGCCCTTTCGAGCTGTTATCCCCCACTTCGGGGCAGATCACCAACGCGTTACTCACCCGTTCGCCACTAAAAGTCATCGTATTGCTACAATAACTTCTCGTTCGACTTGCATGTATTAGGCACGCCGCCAGCGTTCATCCTGAGCCAGGATCAAACTCTCCGCAAAAAACTTTAAGCATCCAAATACTTAAAACGTATTTGGATGTAAGAGTTTTGAATTGATTTGCGGTAAAGTAATTAACGCAAGCTTTTTTGACTTCTTATCACTATTCAGTTGTTAAAGTCCGGCGCATGCACAGGGGCGGGATTCTACCACCCACTATCGACCTGTCAAGGCCGATAGGCAGCAAAGTTTCCGATGCCATTCGCGATGAGCATCGGGGCAGCAATGTCTGCGTCTAAATTGTTAGGGATCCTGTTGCGGGGATAGATCCTATAACGTTAAGCCCATAGATTATAGCCCTTCCAGACGGAGCGTCAAGGGCAGCAATAGCCTTGCGAAGAGCCTGCCCTGAGCGAAGCGAACGGGTTGGATTTAGGTCAATGGGGCGCTCAAGACCAGCCCTTCGCAA
>JAMCZK010000010.1:680-23077 GCA_023485685.1 Chloroflexota bacterium
TGGTTGCGAGAGTTAGAGGTCTTGCAACTAAAGGAGTAATTCGCTTCGGGAGGAGCCTGCGTCCCATCAGCTAGTTGGTAGGGTAACGGCCTACCAAGGCAAAGACGGGTAGGGGACCTGAGAGGGGATAGATCCTATAACGTTAAGCCCATAGATTATAGCCCTTCCAGACGGAGCGTCAAGGGCAGCAATAGCCTTGCGAAGGTTGGATTTAGGTCAATGTAGCGCTCAAGACCCCAGCCCTTTGCAAGGTTGAATAATTAAGACATACTCTGCCGCCCCGCCAGGGCACGCAGCAGCGTATTTTGGTCGGCATATTCGAGGTCCCCGCCCATAGGCAAGCCGCGCGCCAGCCGGGTCAGCCGGGCGCCCAGCGGAGCCAGTTGCTGCTGCAAGTACATAGCAGTAGCGTCGCCCTCCATGCTGGGGTTGGTGCCCACAATGACTTCCTGCACGCCGCCAGCCCGGACGCGGGTCAACAGGTCTGCGATCTTTAAGTCATCGGGGCCGATACCTTCGATTGGGGACAACGCTCCACCGAGCACATGGTACAGACCCTTGTAGCCCCCCGTGCGCTCCAGCGCCAATACATCCAGTGGTTCTTCCACCACGCAAATTAGCGAGCGGTCACGGTCCGCGTTGGCGCAAACCGGACACAGCTCCTTTCCGGCGGTGGTGATATTGAAGCAAAGCTGGCAAGTGGCGGTGCCTGTGCGCAGGTTGGCCAGCGCAGTCGAGAGTTCAGCGGACAGGCCACCATCCGCGCGCAACAAATGAAAGGTGAGGCGCGATGCCGTCTTAGGTCCAATGCCGGGGAGACGAGACAGGGCGTCTATTAATCGCCGGATGGGTTCTGGGAGCAGCAAGTTGGCCTCAGCTTTTTGCCATTCTGAGCGAGTAAGGCGGCCGAAGGCAGCCGTGAGGACGGGAAGAATCCATCCTGATCACCGTTCTGCAAAACCGGCCAGTTCTTTTATCCTGCTCCAGGATGGATGCTTCGCTTCGCTCAGCATGGCAAACCAAAACTTTTGGTTAATATTTTACAACCCCAGCCCACTCGTTAAGGGACCCAGGCGTTTTTTTGCGAGTTCGCGCGATTCGTTGAGCGCGTCATTAAGCGCTTCGATGAGCAATTGATTTAATCGTTCCGCGTTTCCAGCGGATAGCAATCCCGGTTCAATCTCCAGTTTCGTCACGCGTTGGTCGCCGGTCACTGTAACTTTCACTGCGCCTTTTCCGCCTTCGCCGTTCACCGTTTCTTTTGCTAATTCTTTTTGCGCCTTGACCAACTCGCCTTGCATTTGGCGCAATTGTTTGAGCATTCCGGCCATATCGCCCAATCCAGGCATTTTGTCCATCACAATCTCCTGTTTGATAAATAACGAACAACAAAAAATTATTAGCTATCCGTTGCTAGTTATTCTCCCTTTCCCAGATCCGTCTTATCTACAATTTCGCCGCCCAAGCGGACGGCCGCGGCCACCATGCCGGAGCTATCCAGGCCAGGAGGCAACTCGCCGGCTTTGCCGCTGGCTAGGAAGCAGTTTACTTCCAGGCGCGCTCCCAGCGTGCGATCCATCGCAGCTTGCAGGATCTCGACATTCTCGGTCTTCTCCATCTTCTCTTTCAGCACATCGCCGCCAAAACCCAGAAAGAGGGTCGCACCGCGGACCTCGCGAACTTTGATTGAATTCAGCAACGCGTGCAGGTGAGGGTCATGCGTCTTCACTTCGTCTTTCACACGTTGCCAGGTCGGGTTATCCAACTGAACACTGGCGGGCGCCGAAGAAGGCGGAATGCTTTGAGCAATCGGCGGAGGAGGAGTTTTTGGCTGCGCGGGAGCGCTGGTTCTGGCGGCCGGGGCAGCTGACGCTGGAGTTTCCGGAACTAAAGCCGACGCTTGTAAGGATTCAGTGAATGCCATTTCCAACGGCAGGCTGGGCAGCCAGGCAGTCTTTGCCTCGCTGGCCGCGGCGTGGAACAGACGGATGGCGCGCAGAATATCATGCAGGCTGTAAACCTTGGCCTGCTTTCGCATGCGCTCGCTTTCTTCGCCGGCGTATTCAGGCCCCAACGGCGCGCCCATGCGCAGCAGGAGCAGCCCGCGCAATGTGTCGACGATCTGGCGGGCGAACTGGCGCGGGTCGGACCCGGCGTCTAACGCCTTATGAATCTGATCAAGTCCGGCAGCCGGATCTTTAGCCGCCAGCGCATCCAGCAGATCCAGCACGGCCAACGTCGCCGAGGTACCCAATACTTCCTGCGCCCAATCCAGCTTCACTTCGCCGCCGGTTGAGGCAAGCTGGTCCAACAGGGATTCCGCATCCCGCAGGCTGCCGGTGGCCTGGCGCGCGATCAATTCAAGCGCGGGCTGTTCGGCTTTGATCTTTTCTTGCGCGCAGATCTTTTCAAGCCGGGTCACGATTTCTTCCACGGGTAAGCGGCGGAACTCGTGGCGCTGGCAGCGGGAGAGCACGGTGGCTGGGATCTTGTGCATCTCGGTGGTGGCGAGGATGAAGATGGCGTGCGGCGGAGGCTCTTCAAGGGTTTTCAACAGCGCGTTGAAGGCCGCGGTGGAAAGCATGTGCACTTCGTCGATAATATAGACTTTGTAGCGGCCGCGGTTGGGGGAAAAATTGATCTTGTCGCGTAGATCGCGCACATCTTCGACGCTGGTATTGGAGGCGGCGTCGATTTCGATCAGGTCAAGGAAGCTGCCATTCTGCACCGACACACAATTCTCACAAGTATCATCCGGGCGCTTGGCGGGATCCTTGTGTTCGCAGTTGACCGCCTTGGCCAGCAGGCGCGCCACGGAAGTCTTGCCGGTGCCACGCGGGCCAGCAAACAGGTAGGCATGCGCCACGCGCTCGGCAGCCACCGAGTTGCGCAGGGTGTCTACCACATGGGATTGGCCGACGACATCGGACCAAGTGCTGGGGCGATACTTGCGGTAGAGAGAGAGGGACATAAGTAGTTGACAGTAGACAGATGACAGCTAAGAGCGTTCAGCTATCAGCTGCAATAACGACTGGAATAAGGTTAGTGTAACAGAGGGGAAAAGCAGGGGCAAGACGCGTTTCAATCGGCAAATGGCTTTAATTCTGCTTCGATCTTTACCGGTAATCTAAAAAGACTTTGAGTGGGAATATGCAAATTGTATGTTCGGATTTCCTTGTTGACTCGGTCAACTTTGGTTTCAAATTCTTTGCGCGCCTTTGCCCATTCCCCTTCCACTAAATCAGATGCCTTGCCCTCTTCGATCGCCCGCTGCCGCCAGGTCCAGGCGCGGGCCAGCGTCTGGCGAGCATCGGCCAGCTCAAGTTCGATGGATTGGCGCTGCTCGATGAATTCCGGAGCAAATCCGTTTTGCTTCAGCAAGTGATAAGCCAATTGCCATTCTGGATCGAGATACGGATTTTCTTCCAGGTTCAGCGGCTTGCCTTTGCCAGGCAGGTTGTCGAAGGCTCCGTCCTGCATGGCCTGCCGGATGATCTCCTCGACGCCGCTCATCAAATCAATTCTACTGTGAGTTGTTGAACTGCTTGCAGTTCAACAACTCTTAAAGCGAGAGGCGCAACAAACCTAGGCAAAAAGACCAACTAGTGCGCCTCTCGCTATCCATTAGGGAACCGTATAAGTGGCCTGCACTTGGCCACTGGGATCGATCAGGCTGGCTTCCTCACCGGATTTCCACATAGCGACCTGGCGATCCCAATACAAGGAACTGGCGCTATCATCCCCCCCGCGGCTGAAGAGGCTCACCTTGGCGTCGGGGTGCAGCACCAGCGCCGGGAAGCGATATTCTGCGCCGGACTCGTCCCGCAGGCGCCAGCCGGTCAGTGAAACATCCTCACTGCCGACATGCTCGATGATCACGCGTTCATTCTCCAGGTCGCCGGCGCCGATCACGGCATTGATCACCAGTTGAGAAGAGGTTGAATCCGATGTTGGATTAGATAGTGCAAAATCAGGCGGGCTATCAAGAACGAAACGCGTCCAGAGAGCGAGAACCACAAGCGCAGTCAATGCAGACACGATGATATTGATCACCAAATAAACGAGCAAGCGCTTGCCGGGATCCAGGTTGTTGAGCATGCGCCCATAATAGCACGACGTTTAGGGTTAGCGAGGAATAAAAATCGCCTGCTTGGGCAGGTGATTGGCTTGTCGATCAGCTTCAATCAGTAACAAAATCATCCAGCAGCCGTTTTGCGGTCAGCCGTCCTGAAATCATGGCAGTCGGCAACCCAGTGCCAGGCCGCGTGGACGCGCCCGCAAAATATAGATTGTGATAGCGCGCGTGCCGGTTGCTGGGCCGGAAGTATGCCAATTGCAACAGATTGTGGCTCAACCCGTGCGTGGAGCCTTTCGCCAAGTTGTAGCGTTTGCGCCACGACAGCGGGGTGAAATTCGTTTCAAACTTGATGTGCTCGCCCAAGTCAGAAATTCCCAGTAGCGCCAGGCGTCTGAAAACATGCTCCCGCGCCCGGTCTCGTAGGTCGTTCCAATCCTGCTCACCGTTCTCGGTGAGGTGCCCCACGGGCACGATAGCAGTCAGCGTATCCTCACCCGGGGGCGCCATGGAGGTGTCCAACCTAGCCGGGGCGTGAACGTAGAGGCTGGGGTTGGCCGGCAGAGTTAAGTCATGAGAGATGCTGTGGAAATTCTGGCGATAGTCGTCGGCGAGGAACAATGTGTGCGGGGGTAATTGTGGATAGACCTTATTTACGCCCCAGAAAAACGAAACCACCGAACAAGAATACTCCTTGTGAGCCAGGCGTTCGGTTTGCGGATCGTCTGGAAGCAATTGGCTATACACATAAGGGAGATCTGCGTTCGCCAGGATGGCGTCTGCTTCCATGATCTCCCCACCCATAAGCCGCACACTTGTCACCTGATCACCCCTAACCAGGATCTGGTCGACTTCGGCATCGAAAAAGAATTCCACACCCGCTTGTCGGGCGATGTCCATCAGGGCGTTCACCACGCTGTACATCCCTCCCTTGGGATACCAGACGCCGTGCGCCAATTCCGTGTAGGGCATCAAGGAAAATGTGGCCGGCGCCTCGAAGGGGCTGAGACCCAGGTATACATCCTGGAATGTGAATGCCGCCTTCAGGCGCGGTTCGTCGAAATATGCGCGCATGTTCCCGTAATGTTTTGCAAACGGCTTTACTTGAAATAACAATGGAATATTGCCAATGTTCAACAGGTCGGTAGCCTTGCGGAAATCGCGATATACCAGTTTGTCGACTGCGATATCGTAATGGCGGCGGCCTTCTTCCAGGTACCTCAGCAACTCTGCAAACGATCCCGTTTCAAAACCCTCGATCTGCTTGCGCAGATTTGTCAGATCTGAGGTTAAAGCCAATTGGCTGCCGTCGTCGAAGACCAGGTGATAGGTTGGGTCCACTCGTTGAAGCTCTAGCCTCTCCCAGATAGACGCGCCCAGGGTGGCGAACTCGGTTTCGTAGATCAGTGGCATGACCAGCAGAGTGGGCCCAGAATCGAAGCGGTGGCCTTCGCGCACAAACTGGTCGCAGCGGCCGCCGGCGTGGTCGTTCTTATCCAGCACGGTAACGCGTAGCCCATGCTGCGCCAGGTGGGCCGCAGCGGTGATGCCTGCCACCCCCGCGCCGATGATCAATACTTCGGGTTGTTTCACGAGTTCTTTCGGGGCTCGGCCGCAGGGATCGGCGCCATCGATTGGACCGGGCTGTTGAGTAAAGACCCTAACAATGAACCTGCGAAGCTTAACAGTCCACCCAACGTTTTTCGCGACGGGTACCTGGGCCGCAGCAGATATCCATCGCGCTCGATCAAAGAGAGCACTGATTTGAATCGGCTGATATAGGTATGTCCGGCAAATCGGCAGCGCAGACTCCCCAGGCGCGAGAGGTGGTCGTATCCCATGCGGAATTGCTTCTGCGCCAGCTGGACTCGTTCGCGTACCCAGGCCCGATACGCCGGGTGATCAAAATCGTCCGGACCGATGCCTGCTGGCTTGAGTATCTCGCGGGGGACATTGAAGTAACCCGCTTCCAAGTCCTCCTGCGCGTCGCGCAACATATGGGCGATGTGCGCTGCCGTGGCAGCCGCGTACCGGGTATTGCCCTGCGGAGATCGGCACAGATGGCCAATGAAATAATGCAAGGCTTCGGTTACAGCCACAGCCAGGTGATGGGTATAGCTATCCAGTTCCGCTTGCGAGATCAGCCGCCCGCGCCGCCGAGCGTCGAAGGCCATCACCGCCATCATGTGTCGAAGATAACTGCGCAAGCCGCTTCCCGGCGCCGGATCGCTGGCGATCAAATCCTCTAGCATCTTTTCTTCCCGTGTAAGCCGGCCAGACTTCTGCTCGGAGGTCAACGCCGCCAACAATGATTGTTGGCGCGCAACAAAGCGCAGGCGTTCCGCCCGCGCGCTTAGCTGCACATCTAGACAATCATCGACCCAACGGAAATAGGCATACGCCTGGTAAGCCTGCAAGGTGCGTTCGCGGTCCACCAAGAATCGCACGGTGTAGTAGGTCTGTTTGCTGGCCTTCTGGGTGATGTTGGCGGCAAGACTTTCACAAGAAGTATTTGCAGTGTCCATGGAACCTTAAGATCCGCGCTCAAGTGAACTATAAGATATACGCATAAACAATGGACAAGTTACCTATGATTTGAGGGAAAACGACATGTTTGCCAAACGACAAGATCCAACGATTAAAATCAACATCCATGAAGATCCACCTTGTAGACGGCACCTATGAGCTGTTTCGCAATTACTACGGCGCTCCGCCGAAAAAGCTGGCCGATGGCCGCGAGGTGGGCGCTGCCCTTGGCCTGCTCAGGAGCTTGGTGGCGCTGCTTGCGCAGCCGGGCGTAACCCACGTGGCGTATGCCTTCGACCATGTGATCGAATGCTTCAGAAACGACCTGTACGCGGGCTACAAAACTGGACAAGGCATTGACCCCGACCTCTGGAACCAATTCCAACTGGCTGAAGATGTAGTTGTCGCCGCCGGCGTACCGGTCTGGTCGATGATCGAATTCGAAGCAGACGATGCCCTGGCAGCAGGCGCCGCCCACTGGAAAGACGAGAAGTCAGTGGAGCAGATCCTCCTATGTTCGCCGGACAAGGATCTGGCGCAAATGGTTTCCGGCAACCGGATCGTTTGTTGGGACCGCCGTCGCGACATTATTCTCGACGAAGATGGCGTGTTCAGGAAATTTGGCGTGAAACCGCAATCCATCCCCGACTATCTGGCGCTGGTCGGCGACGCCGCGGATGGCTACCCGGGCATCCCTGGCTGGGGCGCCAAATCTGCATCCGGCGTCCTTTCGAAATACGGACATCTGGAAGCGATCCCTGAGGATGTGCGCACCTGGCAGATCAAGGGGATGGCACCCGGCCGCGCTGCGACCCTGGCCGCCAGCCTGGAGCAACATCGCGAGGATGCTCTGCTATACCGAAGGCTTGCCACCCTGCGCAGCGATGTACCGTTGAAGGAAACGCTGAGCGATTTGGAATGGCAGGGAGCGTTGCCACAACTTAAGCAGCTATGCAAAGAATTGGGGGACGAGAGTATTCCCGAGCGATTGACGCGGTGGCGATAACCTCGAACTGTGGCCCCATAACTGTCTACTGTCAACTGTATACTGATATGGGCCCGGCAGGATTCGAACCTGCAACCAAGCGGTTATGACCGATCATGTAAATGGAGTCCACACCGTAAAATAGTCTCTATCTACTCGTAAAAATGAGGCGGAATCAGTCAATAGTTTCCACTAATTCCACAATTTCCATTCCAATTGCACCCAAATTGCACCCGAAAACTTAATAGGAGAGAGGCGGTTCGGAGGGAGGAAGGGGAGGCTGCATTAATAACTCAAAGGGAGATGTTCAAAGGGGATGTGAAATAAACGTGTAGAATCAGCACGGTGAACAGTAGTATCAGAAACTAATCATTAAGTTCAATTCTCTCCGCGACTAGCGTGCCATCGGGCATCAACAAGGCACGCACCTCTACAACGTCGCCCACTTCGATATCGTCCTTAATTTCAGTTTGCGCTGTGATTGCTACATGCTTACTGCTTATCGTCCATGTCTGACTTGTTATGGATTCCACAGTGCCCGTGAAGGTCACTTCTTGCGCTTCCTCCTGGTCGGAGTCCTGCTCGCCACCATCGCTTTCGTCATTTCTTTCTCCTTCATCGCCAGATTCATCAGCCGCGCCGCTCTCAACTCGGAATTCTTGTCCACCCGCAACCTCACTACCTGTCGTGACGCTAACGCTTCGGTCGCCCAAGGATGCGTTGCTAGCAATGGTCACGCTCACTGTCAATTGCATGCCGGTCTGTGCAGAAATACTATTTATCGCAATTCCGGGACCAAGGCTGATATGAGAATTTGAATTGAAATGGGTTCCTTCTCCCACAATCACTATGGTAAGTGTTTGACCTTGCTGACCTGCATCAGGATCGACACCGATAAGTTCGATGTCATCAAGTTCATCGTTGCTCTCTTCGCTCTCTTCTTGGCTGTCCTCAAATTGTTGTTCTTCAATCCTAAAACTTTCGCTGCTGGCAATTTCCTGTTGAGTAATAACGACGACCTGGCGATCCCCAAGTGAGGCGGAATCCTCAATGGTTAAATTCACTGTGATGGAGGTGGAATTATTGGCAACGACACTGTTCACGTCGATGCCATCAGCCGGAATGAAATTAACTACTGACGCGGCACTGAAGTGAGTATTTTCTCCAGCGATCTCCACATTTAACGTTTGACCCTGTAGCCCCTTATCAGGCTGGATGTCTTTTATTTCGACATCACCATCTGATACCTCTCCGCCCACTTGACCAGGAGTTATATCTTCACTTTGAGATACCTTTTTGGAAATCTGAATGGCTAACTCGATATCCGAATTTGCCGACGCGGGTACAGTTTCCAGCAGGGCAGACAAAACCTTTTCGTGTTCGGCTAACGCTTCAGCTAGTAAGGAGATGAGTTCCTGGGATCGCGAATCACCTCGCTCGATATAGCCAAGAATGATTGTAGCTAATTGAAGAAGGCTGTCGTTATAGCGTGCCACTGGAATGGAAATTTCCTCAAAGCGCTCTTGCACGGCCAAGCTGGTCATTTCGTCCACCCGTCGTTGAATAAACTGGAGAAGTAGATTTGCATCGCCAGCTTCATCGGTGGAAAGAGCGAGCCGCAAATCTTCGATGGCAATTTTCAGTGGGTACAAGGGTTCTGCGGGAAGTGCGCTTTGCGAAGCATAAGCAGCACCTGTGCCGCCGAGTAGTAGGGAAACGGCCAATAGGATCGAGGCAACAGCCCAAGCAAAACGCCGTGGTTTCTTTAACATATTGACTCGAGCCGTTAGCAATGGAAAGTAGTTTGGCTTCGAGGCACCTATAGCATCCACTTTGGCGAGAAAAAGCTCTCGGGCGCGCGCGGCTACCTTGGGATCGCGTGGCGGAGTGATCCGTAATTGATGAAACAGGTCACGAAGTCGAAGATAGGCTTCTTCTGGAGAAACACTCATTCCATTACCGCCGGATCGTTAAGTAGAAGTTTTTGCAGATTCACTAGCCCTCGATGTTGCAATGCCTTCACCGCCCCAATAGATTTGGAGATCACCAAGGAGATTTGATCGTTTTGCCAGCCCTCCAAGTATTTCAAAACAATGACCTGACGCTGGTCGGGGCTTATGCGGCCCAATGTGCTTCGAAGTCTCTGTACCTCCAAATCTTCGAAGAGGACTTGGCCCGGCTCATGATCGGTTTGCAGGTTTGGGTCAAGGGATAACTCCGGAAACGGGTTGCGGCGATAGTAGTCAGTCACCCAGTTATGGGCCACTCGATACAGGTAAGCTTGCAAATACTCCCGGGGGCCACCACCCCGGCGCAAGGCAAGCAAAAAGCGTTCAAAGGTATCCGCCACACATTCCTCGGCAACCACCGAACTCCCTAAAAGCCGCAGCGCATACCGGTACAGCCGGGGACTGAGCAGGTCATATATTTCAGCCAAGGCTTGTTTATCCCATTGCCTAGCCCTTTTGAGCAGAGCCTTGTCGAGGTCCGCGAAGCGGCTTTTCATAGATTCAGACGAACATTTCGACTAAAAGATACGCCGAAGGAATATTAATCTGTTCAATAATAGTACGAATCCTGGCCCGATGTTCTAAGTGAACCGAGACAAAAAAAGGGGGAATAAAGGTCGCGACTGGGCATGTGACAACAAAAGTGTAAGGCATACACCAGGAAATAGGAGTATCTCCCCCGCGCCTCCAACGTCATAAATATCACACCACCAGTGGCCGTAGGCAAATCTAGCTGGTGGATGCAAAACTGGAGGAATGTCATGAGTGCACTAGTTTCAAAGCTATTGGGCCTGGCAGTGGGGGTTGTCCTGGTTCTGGCGGTCTTCAGTCCCAATGGATTGGCGCTGGCTCAGACCCCGGCCATTGAGGTGGTTGACGGCGAAGGCGGGTCTGGGGAAGACTTTGTCCTTTCTGGTCCGATCGAGGCCCTAGGTGAAGGCAGCATCACTGTCTGGGGGGTCACGTTTCAAATCACCGAACAAACCATCATGGATGAGGGATTGCTGATTGGGGGCGTAGTCAAAATCGAGTTTGCCCTGGGGGAGGGCGAAAGCCTAATCGCTCTGGAAGTTGAAACCGAGGCCGCCGATGATGCAGGCGACGAAGACGTTGATGAAGAGGAGGAAGACGTCGACGAAGTAGATGACGAGGAGTTCGAGGATTTCACGTCGACCGGAGTGATTGAAAGTATCAACGAATCCACGATAACAATTAATGGTCAAGTTTTTACGATTGGGGAAAACAGCGAATTGGATGAGGGGTTGCAGGTTGGTGTAACTGCGACTGTCGAATTTATCACCCTTCCAGATGGAACTCTCCTAATTAAAGAGGTGGAAACGGATGCAAATGACGATTCGGGAGAGGATGACCAAGACGGGGATGAAGACGAAGGAGAGGACGAAGACGAAAACGACCGGGCTGATGACGAAGACGAGGATGAGGATGAAGATCACGACAACAGTGGCCCGAGCCAAAATAGTGGGTAGCGGAAACCGCGACAATGATGACGATTAGTAGTTAGTTGCAACAAAAAATACCGAAATTCCTGGAGAAGAATATGAACAAAAATATCTTGAAACTGCTAATAGCCTTCCTTTTGGTGTTGGGGACTGTAAGGGCTGCCTCTGCCGAGACCGGCACGGTAACCATCACCGGTGGCACTCTTACTACTACCCCTGCCAACGTTAACTTGGGTGCCGTCACGCTCAACGGCTTAAATCAAATCGCAACCAGTGCAGCCGCGTCCAACAACTGGTCGGCGAAAGATGCTCGGGGAACAGGGGCAGGTTGGAACCTGACCATCGTGGCCACCGACTTCACGGATGGGGGTACGCCGCTAAGGACCATCAATATCTCCGCAGCGAATCAGGAGTTCAAAATCCAGCTGCTGGATGCCAACATTGCCATCACGGCGGGCAACACCAAGCCGACCTCGGCCGTAACGGTGCTGACTGTCATTCCCGAATCTCCGGCCGCGGCTTTGAAATTTGTATCTGCCGCGTTGAATACAGGGATGGGAACCTACGCGCTGAATCCTAATTTCGAATTGGAGATTCCCGCTGAAACCTATGTGGGTACTGGCACTTACACGGCCACGATCACCATCAGCGCTGTCACAGGTCCGTAGACAAAGTGACATCTTCAAAACCAAGGCGCTCCAGGTCGTGTGAAAGCACCTGGAGCGCTTTAGGCTAGCAAGAAGGATCAGGGATTGAAAACGAGCTACTGTGTATGGAAGGCACTCCTATGGGCACTCTTGGCTGCCGCAGGGGCCACTATTCCGGCTCGCGCCTTAGCCATCACTACTGCCCCGATAAGCTTCCCCATAGTCACACTCAACGGTGCCAATCAACTAATCAACGGCAGCACAAGCGCCTGGAGAGCGAATGCCACCGGAGAAACGGGGGGTTGGAACGTGACGATTACCTCCGCCGACTTTAGCAATGTGGCCGGTAAAACGATTGCGGTTTCAAACTTCGAGGTGCGTCTGCTGGACGGCAATATTGTCACTATCTCCGGCGATGTCAACCGCCCCACCTCGACTCAAACTACCTTTGCCGCATTAAGTGGCACGGCCTTGAAGATCGCTTCGGCAGCTGCAGGGCAGGGCAACGGGGTCTATGACCTAACACCGGACTTCAGGTTGACCGTCCCTGCCGAAACCTACACAGGCGACTACTCGGCAACTGTGACCGTGGCCATCGGTATCGGGCCCTGAGGAGAACGCAGTTAGGCGATCTAAACCTAAAAAAGGCGTTGGGCGAAAAATGAGAACAAACTTTCTTAGAGCATTGTTATTAGTAAGTTTGACCTTGGCTGTCGGTGCGACTTCAGCGAGCGCACAAGACGGGGTACTGCCCTCATTTGGTATTCGCCCAACTCAGGCCGATTCAGACAGGCCGGAGACCTTTTCCTATTTCGTCCATACCCTAGAACCCGGGTCTTCTTTTACAGACGAGGCCTTGGTGCTGAATGAAGGTACTGCCCCAATCACCTTGAAGTTATACGCCGTCGACGGGATCACGGCGCAAAACGGCGGAACTACCTTCCCGGCACAGGGCGAACTCTCATCCGGCGGGAGTCGCGAGGTGAGCACCTGGTTATCTCTTCCCCTTAACGAGCTCACGATACCTGGGGGAGAGGAGGTTGTTGTTCCCTTCATTATCAACGTGCCGGTAGATGCTTCGCCTGGACATCACATTGCCGGCCTGGTGGTGGAAGCTCCACCCAGTGAAGGGAATATTGACTCGAGCGGAGAAGGGGAGACCCAGTTTGCTGTGGAGATTATCCAACGCGTGGGTGTAGCCGTTGTCATTGAAGTACCCGGTCCGCAAGGCGTTGGATTGGAGATTGGCGGAACCCAACTCATCCAACAGAGCGACCAAGGCGCTACCTTTTCTGTAGTGGTTCGCAATACTGGAAATGTCCTGACCAAAGGCGAAGGATTACTTAGGGTTTTTACAACCGACGGCGAGGAGCTTGCATCCACTCCCTGGCAGATGGACACGGTCCTGCCCGGTGATAGTGCCACTTTTGAATTTACAGCCCCCTTCTTCATGTCTGACGGTGATTATTTGATAAATGTTGCCATCCGCTTTGCCGATGGCCAAATCGCTAGGCTCGATGGCGCAAAAGTTGGTGTACGAGATGGACAACCTGTTTCAGAGGCACCCGCAAGCGAAGACGCGCTTTCGCCCGCAGTTATTGAGCTCTCCACGCAACCGTCTTCACAAAGTGGCATTTGGGAATGGTTTGCCTCAAGTAAGATGTTGACACTGGCCATCTTTGCAGCCCCCATTACGATATTAGCCGTTTTTGAAATTTATATTTGGCGAAAGTGGTGGAAAGAAAGAAGTGAGAGATAGTAGATGAAGAAAACTCTTTTATCTATATCAGGAGCAGACTACAGGTCAAGGGCACGCCAAAAATCATTATCGCCCGAAAAGTAATCAGTTAGTTTCTAGGCAAGAAAATTACTTGGAGGCCAGAATATTTAAGCGCAGAAGAGGGCAAGTCACCCGCAGGATCAGCATTAAGCAAGACAGGCCTTGCCAAGGTTCGGGAATCCGATCCTTTGTTGGGCCACCTGAGTGATTTAGCAACCGCAGCAGGAACGGCGCAAAAGGCAGATCGGAGAGGGAACAACTGTGGGCAGGGTCACCTCGCCAGACTCTTCGCCGTGGCGGACGTTTGGGATGCCCTGCGTTCAGACCGCCCCTATCGCTTAAGGTGGAGCGATGAGAAAACCTTGAAATATATAAAGGAACATTCAGGCACGCACTTTGATCCCAATGCTGTTGCTCACATTCGAAAGGGTGATTAATGGTTAGAGACTCGGGAATCCCATCAGCAATCGATCATTTCCGATCTAATTGCGTCCAAAATCGAGCTAGGGAGGCGGTTCGGAGGGGGATAAAAAAGTTGATCTTAGTTCAGCAATTTCAAGCAACCGAATTGCTATCTCAGCTGCTTCGACATCATTTTTCCGAAATAAAAGATCCAAAGCTCCTAAAACATCTTGGGTGTTGAGCCAACTCCTTCATCATGGGCGGCGTGGTAGGTTTTATCTGGTTTTGGTCTTTGTTCCCGGCCTTATTTACATATCGATCATAGGCAATATAAGTCATTTCATCAGCCGGATATGGCCTAAGCAGGGGTTTCAGCGAATCCGGATCCGATACTTCTGTATCAAGCCAAACCTCGTAACCCTCCCTTGGCATGATGACAGGCATGCGATTGTGAACCTCCGCCCACAATTCATTTGGCTCACAGGTGATTATTGAAAAAGTGTAAACGTAATCTCCGTTCGGATTTTTCCAACCATCAAACAACCCAGCCAAACTAAACATTTCTCCAGACTTGAGACAAGCCTTATATGGGGTTTTCTTTTTCTCACCAGGATCAAGTCGCCAGTCATAAAAGCCCGTTACAGGAATAAGAACTCTTTTACTTCGGAAAGCCTCTTTGAATGACGGCAGGCGATCTACGGTTTCTGCTCTAGCATTGGCTGTTTGTTGAATGTTGTAATTTGGTTCTCCCAATGGGGCATCAAACCAAAGCTAAACATCCGCGCTTCAAGAGGTTCACGATTTGGCACCACAAGCGCCCGATCTGTTAGGGCGATGTTGCCGTCTTGGACGAAATCCGGCGGCAATCGCAATGACCTAAACAGCCGTTGAAGATCAGCCTCGAATTCCTTGTCGCTTTTTTTCTCTTCAAATTGCTGAAATCTGAAGCACATAGCTGGGATTATATCTTCCCTTGAAGTTCGGGTTTTTCAACTAAATATCGCAGGCGTTCAGATTTTTCGAGTAGGGGATACCGCGTTTCGGAAGGTCGGAAGAAAAACTCTCGTGGGCTTGGACCATACCAGGCGTTATCGATGACCCACGCCTTCAGCATGGCCTCAGTTACCCCAAATGGGCCAAGCATCATCGAAGCCATCCGAATGACTAGCTCACAATAGCGATTAACGTCCAGTCTGTTATAGGTGAGTTTTTCCTTGGAATCCCAAGCATGAACACGAGGATAGCCTTTGACGTAGACATATTTCACCATCTGCCCCGCTCCGATTTGCTTACCTTCAGCCTTGAGTTGAAGTCCAGACACGGCGCCGCTTGAGCGGACTTTGTAATCTTCTGGTGGCTTACTGATATTTAAGCTAACAACTAGTTTTTCAAGGGGAATTCCAAGTCGCTTCAGTTGCTCCACACGGGTACGCAGCATATCAACGACGTCGCCCATTCGTGAGATCGGATTTCCGCCATTGGCCCCGGCCAAACACGTCAATATTTCATCTTCAATTTCTGAAACTAGAGGCGGCGTATCATGGCGACGGCTGGCGGTGCCTCTGACTTTGAATGTCCCGTCTTCCAGTTCGCCAAAATAGCGATTTGGCACTGAGACGTCGGCATTTCCCCGAGCAGGCAAAAACGCAATCCAGCGATAATAAGCTTCGACTGAGATTGGTAGTCCAATCTCTTTTTCCACTCGGTCCAAGATTGCTTGTGCTTCCTGGGCGGTAATTGGTGTTTCGTCTGGCCGTTTGATCCAAACCGAATCGACATACATATGAAGCACCCGAAAACCCATACTTTCCGAAATCCTCATTGTCCTGAAAAGGACAGATCGAGAAAAGGCGGTGATTGTTTCGTGAGCCTCAATCCGGCCCTCTCGAAAATTCTTGTAGCCCTGATAACCAAAGCAAACGACCAATAACCACTTGAGTGCCGAATTTCGGGCATTAAGGAGTTTATAGTCTGTACTTTCCGGATCCAGGTGGGATAATTTCTTTTTTAGGGCTAACCGTTTTTCAAGAAGCGGAGCAAGCGTCTCAGAAACAATCCCACGTCGTCCCTGGTCAACGGGAATCTCAAGTTCCGGGACTTTCTTGATGAAATTACTTGCAACACCCACAGTCTCCGGAGAAACATTCCAAAGCGCCATGATTGAGGGATACATTGATGAGTAATCAATCTGAACAACGTTTCTATGCAGTCCCAACGATGGTTGGTAAATTAGCCCGCCTTTGTCGGCTACAAATAGCTGCCTTAGCGTCTTCGGCTCTTCAACATGCACCTTCTCGAAGGGGAAAAGGACTCCTCGGCGAAGCGAAGTCAGCATGAACATGGCCGTAATGCCTGCGCCTGGCGATTTGCGAGCCATCTCTTGAACGGGCACGCCAGTTGTTTGCGCCTGCTCAATTGCCCCAGGGATGCCGTATTCGCCATAGCTCATCCCGTTGGTGCGATCCACATGCCAGCGGCCATGAAGATGAGTTTGCTCGCCTCTATAGATGACGCGTCCGTAAGTGAAGTAGCTGTTTTCTTTGATATGACGAGGAGGTCGGGTCTTATCTCTGTTGGGATTAAATACCAAATTCCGTTTATCAACTATCCGTTTCAAAAGGGGAAACAACCAGGTGTCTCCCCAGTCAGAAAGGATTAAGTCCGGATCATCCTCATCTATATGCTTTGCCAATTCATTGATTAGGAGCCTAGCAGACTTGAGGGGAATTGCGTACTCTTTATTTAGGGACTGTACGAAAATGCAATCCGGTTTTTCGTGAAATGGATCTTTGTTGGGGAATAGCCGCATCAATCGCAATGAGGGCATGGATGGAAAAAGTTCCCATCGGGAACTGATCGCCTGGATATTCTTTATCTCCCGGTCTTTGATTTCCACTTCGCATAAGCTCATCGGAAAAATGTCGAATTGTACAGCATAGCGAATTCCAATTGGGACGTCGCAATCAAAAAATGTCATTTGGGGGATGTGTTTCTCTATTTCTCGAAAAAGTTTCGGCTGAAAGAACGGATTTTTGACGGTGACGGTAAGCAAGTCGTGCTCTTTGCCTGTTGAGTCTTCCCTTTGAGTTCTTTCTTGAACATGTGGAATTGGATGTCTCTTCAGATAAATCCATAGGTCTCTAAGGAGTTCTTTCTGTCCCGCAATGCAGAAACTAATGGGGAAGTCCTGGAAGAGTTCGTATCGTTTCCCATCTTCGCCTATCAACCAAACAACCAATCCACGTCGGGGATCGGTATAAAGGTCGAGTAACCAGCCACGTAACTTTACCGTTGCCGTCGTAGCCACTCCATCAGCTCGTTTATCTGTTTCTGTTGTTCATGTTGCATGGCTAAAAGGATTGTCTCAAACGGCAGCAAGTGTCCCGACATGCTAATTGCCGATAAATGGTTACGCGCTCTTGCAAACATGCGGCTAATAATCCTTTGCTCGGAACGAGTTGTTGATTTGATAAACTGGCCAAAGACGCCATGCATCTGGTCGATAAACATTGTGGAAGTACTAACCGTCCTACCCATTTCAGAAAAGCCCTTTCTGGTGAGGTTCAGTATTTCTTGAGGTTGTGTCGTAGACAGAATCGCTTACTTTAATGAGGGCCTGAAGAAGTCCCGCCCTAGGAGAACTAGGGGAACAGTCATCACGAACCGAGATCAGAACCGGTGAAAATTCTTTCAGTCTGTTAATTTCAATCAGGCATTTTTCCATTAGGGACATAATTCGCCTGTCCGTTACCGCTTCGTCATAAAAGGTAGCCAACATATTGATGACTACTAAAGAGGTGCCAGTCGGCTGAGCTTCGAGGGCCTTCAGAACTTCAATGCAAGTAAAGGCCCGGACGATCTTTATCCTGTCGGCCGCCGAATAAAGGTCTTGAGTAACGCTTCGGATTGAATAAGCCACTTGAATCAAGTCAAAATTGTTTCCTCCATCAATGACGTTCACATAGCCAGAAACCGCAAGATAGGCGATCAAGCCATGGAGTGGCTCAGAACCAAAATCGGCTCCAATGATTAGTCCTAGCCTTCGGCTTGACAAAGCCAATTGGCCAGACGCCCTAATCAATCCCAAGTCCTCAAAAAAGGCATCCATGGGGCAGGGAGTCTACCAGAACATGTGTTCTATTTCAAGGTATACTCAATCTGCCATGGGACCCTTAGTCGTTCGGCCTGACATTTCCCAAACCATGATCCCTGAAGTGAGAGCTTTTAGGGATTCGCTTCGAGCCGAAGAGCAGGAGGCATTCGACAACCTTTGCCAGGCGGCCAGCGAGAATTACAGAATGATGGATAGGGTTGGCCTGGTTATCCCGCTAGAAAAGATTCTTTTTGCGGTTCTCATCGAACAACAAAAGCAAATCGAGCATCTCAAACAAGTACTTGATACCAACAAGGTTATTCCTGGATCACTCAACGGATCCTAAAGAGGTCAAATTAGGTCTCAGTGATAAACTTCACCTAGATCGGACATTTATTTGGAAAGGAAAAAGAACAGCAAACCTGACGCCTGATGCCCGGCAGCAAACGAGGGAATGGCCATCAGCCAAGCCTGGATGAGCTGATTCCCCTTAGTGAGGCTGCCAGAATAAGCGGGCTTACCACAAGTTACTTACGCCGAATGATCAGAGAAAAGCGAATATGGGGTCGAAAAGTAGGGCGTAATTGGGTAACCACAGAAAAGGCAGTCAGAAGTTACTTAGCCCGCGACAGAAGGCCGGGGCCAAAATCCAAGAAACCCTGACCCACATTTGAGAGATTGACAATTAGTACCGATATAGGTACTATCTATATGCCTACCTTCGGTGCCAGGAAGCACCAACCTCACGTTCTCTTCTGCGGCCGCAAATTCATTCAAAAAGGAGCGTGCCATGGGCGGTGGGACCGGTGGGTAAGCTGAATGGCGATGGCTCGCGCGAGCCATCGCCAACGATTTAAGTTACCAATCCCACCTCAGAATATAGCTCTCGAAAAGCTTGGGGGATTCGTTGATCCAGGATACCTTCAAGCGCCCATCTGGTAGCCTTTTGAAAGCATCAGCAGGGAGTTCGGTTGAACCTTTCCGATTCTTTTCTTCAAGATACACGCGTCTCGGGTGACGAGCGATAGGGAAGAGGAGAGCGACCTTCATTCGTTTCATTCTGTTCAACACATCGGTTTGCCAAAAGCCATCCTGTTTCTTGAAGCCGTCGAGGACCGACCACTGCATATTGAATTCATCGATACTGCCTTTGTTTTTGACAGTGCGAAGAGAGATCAGGACATAGGTCAAATAACCGGATTTATGTTCATCAACCGGTTTGCCAGGCGAAACCCGGTAGCCAGTGACATTTCCATGAGCCCAATAGGTATCTTGAAAAGCGATGATATTGTCCTGAAGATAGCGGACCTTCATCCGCTTCGAAAGTGTTGCTTTTTTGCCTTTCGGGTCATGGATTTCAAGAGCTGTTTCATAATCCAAGACCTCATACATTCCTTCGCTTGAAAACCCGCGTAGAACTTTGGAACCAATTGCCCACAAGCGCCCACTCAACTCAAAGAGCGATAAAAAAGAGCTAATAAGAGTTGAGAGTTTGTTTGGATCAGTTATTTCTGTCATCCCCTTGAAAGCATTATTGCATAACTGCTAAAGTGGTGTCGATATGGCAGAAGCAAATGTGGGCAAAGGGATTCGATTACGGAGCTTATTAATAATAGTATCGGCAATTATCCTTGCCCTGAGCGTATTAATGGGCTCTCTTTTGAAATGGATGTGGCCCTTAAGTTACAAATGTACCGATCCCAGATTGTGCAATGAAAATCCAACACTCATCGAGCCTTAAAATGACAAACGCCAGGTGAGGGGGACACCCGACGCTTGTCGAACGGGATTCTACCATCCCGGATAATTAGTCACCCTCATCGAAGGACAAATCGCTCCAGTTCCGCCGGCGAACCGATTCAAGGTCCTCGCTTTTCCATCCCATGATCTCCCGGAGAAATGTACCGGCTACCATCACAGCAACCTTTTCTCTTAGCTTCACAGTTGATGCATCCTGAGTCGTGAGATCCTTGTCTTCACTAACAAGGTAATCTGCCTTGGCCAATATGGCCGCCAGTGCAACAGGAACATCAGTCTTATCCCTTACTAAATCGTGCCATTTTGCAAGCTGACTTTTGGTTGGGTTCTTTAGGAACTCAATGTTCGGCAAACTAAAGAAGTCATCCAAGTAGGGTTTGGCGTTCGGGAATTTTTTGGCGAGGGTTGCATAAGCTTGGGCGATGATGTAGGGAGTTAAAAGAACTCGAAAATCACCATTTGCCGCGTGCTGCAAAACCTCGTATGGCCATCGAGGCCAGACGCTACCGGCAATCAAGATATTGGCGTCAAGAAGAACTCTTAACTCACCCCTTCTTTCGGCCATAGGTCTCTTGGTAGACCCCCTTCTTTACCTGCTCCTGTTCGTCCATGAGTTTTTCTTCGGAAAGACCCTGGCGTTCTGCCTCCACGCCGAGTGATCTGACGCTTTCGGCCAGAGATTTCTTGGCGCGCTCACGCATTAGTTCTTCATACTCCTGGAAAGAAAGGAGCACTGCAACCGGATAGCCATCTCGTTCCACGACGAGGTGGACACCTTCCTTAGCAGCGCGCTTCAGGACCTGGCCCGATTTGCGCTGCAGTTCAGATGCCTTTATGACTGCTCGTTCTACCATCATTTCACCTACTTTCCTCGACCTTTTCAGGTTCTGTATCAATACAGAATGATACATACAGGAAGCTTAACACCTTGAATTTCAAAAGTCAACAACCTTTTCATTTGGCAGATAGCCTGGCCAACAAGCAAAGAGCGTAGGTTTATAATAAGTTTCAGAAAGGTGAGTTTCTAACGAGGAGGCCAATAGAGAATTAGCCCGCACTAATGAATAGCAGCAATGAAAACTGCTGGAGGAGGATGTGACCATGCGAAAAGTGTTCAATGTTCTGCGTCAGAGACAGGGTGGCTGGGATTTGAAGAAAGAAAAGAAACTGATAAGCCATCACTCTACGAAAAACGCAGCTGTTCATAAGGGAATGAGAGAAGCTCGAAAAGTAAAACCCTCCCAACTCAAAATATTCAATATCAAAGGGAGAATCCAGGAAGAAAGAACTTATGGGAAGGACCCTCACAGATACCCTGGATAAGAGTTTGCGCGATTGCTCTCATCAGGGGATTGGATAAGGCTAGCAAAACATTGCTAGCCTAGTGGAAGGGGAACAAGGTGGGGAAGTCAAGTAAAAGACGAAGAAGGACGTCTCGACAGGCGACCCGGCGGAAAAAGGGGGACAAGGAGCCAAGAGACCGGCATTTCTTAATCAGTGTTTTGATCAATACAATTATCCCGATTATTTTCGGCATAGCTGCACTAGATTATGACCTACTCGGTTTAAAGGTCTGCCTCAAGGGTTCTTTATGGGTGGTAATTTCATATTTCCTAATTTCCGCTGGGCTTATTTTATTGTGGTCAGAATTACTCCCTTGGATTACAGAGAAAACAATTTGGCCCAAAGCGATTTCCGTTATCTTTGGATTGCTTCTATCAGTTTCCTTGGTCGGGACAATAGTCTTTGCAGTGCACAACTTTTGCCCCGTAAAATGTGATCCATCCTATCCAGAAGTTTGCATTCCGCCTCCACCACCTGACCTGGACTGCAAGGACCTTCCCTATATGAATATCATTGTACAGGGTTCCGATCCTCACAATTTAGACCAGAATCATGATGGCATAGGCTGCGCAAAGTAACCTGTCTTTGCCCGAAAATATTTATTGCCACTACGGGGTTTTGGTAAGTACCAAAAATGCCGAATTATAGGCTGTACATCTCCCGAGTTTATGCCCATTACTAATAGTAGGGCTGTATCTTGAGCCCGGTTTTGGTCGTATAAGATACATTATGCGACGGTCAAGGTTTTAAGACCCACTACCCATAATGTAGATTGTTGTATTGTTTTTTTGATTGACCCTCGCATTACAGGGCGAAACAATAATCTTATCGAATAAACCAGAGACAACTGATTCTTGAGAAAGAAAAATTTGCACCCAAGTAGTAAGATTAATTATGGAGAGGGGTTTAAATCATAGAAATTCCAACCCGAATGAAAATGGGGTGGTTTTAAATTCGCTTGTTGATTATTTCAGCAGACCTGATAAAGTCCGGGCCGCAATAAACATTGTGGGCGGCTTTATTGTCGCTTCAGTAAGTTATGAAGCAATTGACAATAGATTAGGGGCTGCTATAGGAACACTAATTGGCCTTACACAACATCTCATTGGAATGCTTGATCCATTTCTTAGCCAAGCAGTTAAGAGGCACAGAAGAGCAGAAGGAAGAAGAAAAAAATAATAACCGTTATTCGATCTTGTACAAATTCTTATCTTCCCAGAATGCATCATTATCCAAAATATACTTGAGTGCTAAATCTTTAACCAAAAGAACCTTTTTCTCAGTCAACACCATTGTTTCAGACGGGTTGTTATCACGA
>JAMCZK010000045.1 GCA_023485685.1 Chloroflexota bacterium
TTGAAAAGAGATCCCATTTACGGCATGCACGATTCCTTCAGGTGTCTTAAAAGTCGTTTCTAATCCTTTGACATCCAGCAGGGCTTCAGCCATCCAGTGGTTATCCTTTGCCTTTTTAAAATTAAGCGCCAACTAAATGGCGCCTCGTCATGAGAGCGAAAATTATACTCGAATCGCCAAAGCCGTCAAACGAGGAGGCGACGATTTGGATTTTCAGCACTATTCTCCTCAATTTTAAAACCAGGATTACAAACGTACCCGCGCGTGGAGTGAATGCAGCAACCCGAAGCAATGATTGAATGAAATTATTGGGCCTAGATAGGCTGCTTCGCTAAAAACATCGGAGGGTAAGCGAACAGTATGATGCCCTTGGGAGATTGCTTCTTCCTTCACGGTGCGCATCAATTCCCGGCGCACACTGACAGGGGGCAGAGCACGTCTCGCATAATTCCCGAGTTCCCTCCTTAAAAAGGAGTGTGCTTGGATTTCACGATCGTATTGATTAAGTATATTCAAAGTTCAATTCCTTCCGAGCGCCACCATGGACGTCCATATATTTTTTCAGAGTGAGGCGAGCATAATGCAGTCGGGATTTCACGGTGCCGGCTGGGATTTCCAGGATTTCAGACACTTCTTGCAAGGAACATTCATTGATGTAGTACAGCACAATTACTGAGCGCTGGGGCAACGGCAGCGTGGAGACGGCCTGGGCCACCAGGTCCCAGGTTTCGTGTTGCTCGGCAACCAGGCTTGGTTGAAGGCGCCCATCGCCTGCCAGCCAGTCAGCAATGTCTTCCAGCGGCTGCAGCCAGCGGCGACGTTTGACCCAGGTATAGGACAGATTGACCGTCATGCGATAGAGCCAGGGTTCCAGCGGGCGGTCGGGATCTATGTGTTTGGCAAATCGATACAAGCGCAGGAAGACTTCCTGGAGCAGGTCGGCAGCCGTTTCGGGTTCCCCGAGGATGCCCAGGGCGGTGCGATACACAAGGCGGTTGAAGCGGTCGTAGAGGCCGCCCAGCGCTTCGGGGCTACCCCCTTGCAGGTTGAGGACTAGCTGTCTGGTGTCGGAGGCGGTTTCCACGCTAAAAATTACCTATCTCTCTGACTCAGATATACCAAATATGAAGTCGAAAGGTTCATACAAGCCCAAAAGATGGGCTTGTTTGGGAGTTCCTATTCGGCTTACGCCGAATAACAGAACTCCAAGATTTCAAAGAGCTCGCAAGCGATTGGAGCGGGATTCTAATCGTCGGCATCACCGCCTGTCAATAGGAAGATGAGTACGAGACGTTAGGCTTGTACCTATGGATAAAAAATCATCAAACCGGTTACCCGAATATGATTATTCGCAGCCTGGCGGCTATTTCATAACCCTGGTAACACTCGAACGCCAACCCTTACTTGGCGAACTTATTGGGGAAACGATGAAACTGTCTCCCATTGGAGAACTAGTTCGGTCCGAATGGATGCGCACTGGTGAACTGCGCCCCGACATCACGCTCGATGAATACGTAATAATGCCTAACCATTTTCATGCAATCCTCTTTATCAAAGAGCTATTTCAGGTCCCAAAACCTATAGCTGCGCACCGCAGTGCGCAGCTACGTCGTCAACCACGCTCGTCAGGGGCAATCGTGGCCGGCTTCAAGTCGGCGGCAAGCAGGGCTGCCAGACAAAGTCTGTGGCAAAGGAATTATTATGAGCGGATCATACGTGACGAGGGGGAGTTAAATCGAATCAAGAATTACATTATCTACAATCCAATAATGCTTTCCGAATCAAGAAAAGAGATTTGGAAACATGCTAAATAAGCGCCCTTTTTTACTCCCCCAAGCGCATGAGTTTGTAGGATTCATACCGACTCGGATGCATGCGACCGTCCTCAACAGCCTTGCGGATGGCGCAGCCGAGTTCGTCGATATGGGCGCAGTTCCCATATTTGCAGTCAGAAACCAGGCCGCGCATCTCGGGGAAATAACCATCCAGTTCTTCCGGTTGGATGTCCCATAAGGCCAGCGCTTTCAACCCGGGGGTATCGGCCACGTATCCACCGATATCTAATTTGAATAGCAATCGCTCTACAGTAGTATGTTTTCCTTTTCGTGACCCTTGCTGAATTTCGTTCACGCGCAGGCTCAAACCAGGTTGGATGGCGTTCATCAGTGTGGATTTCCCGACCCCAGAAGGACCCGCCAGGACCGTCAGCTTTCCTTTCAAGGCATCTCGAAAGTCCTGAATTCCCTCGCCAGTTTTTGCTGAGGTATACAAAGTGGGGTAACCAATCCCTGCATAATGTCCGAATAGGGAAAGCACTTCAGGCCGATTGAGCAAATCGACTTTGTTGGCAATAATCACGGCTGGAAACTTTTGCGCCTCTGCAATAACCAGGAAGCGGTCAAGCATATGCAATTTAGGCGCCGGATCCGCACAAGAGAATATAAATAATGCCTGGTCCAGGTTGGCAACGATGACCTGCTCGTAAAGGCCTTGCGGCCGTGGGTCACGACGTACCAAGGCACGGCGACGCGGCTCCACCGATTCAATCCTTGGCTCCTCGGCTTCGGCTTCGGTTACCAGCACCCAGTCCCCTACGGCTACCAAGTCTCCTTTTGCCTTGCCTTGTTTCAATCGGCCGCGCAGGCGCGCCAAGAGCACGCGGCCATCAGTCTCCACAGCGTAAAAGCCGGATTGCGAGCGGACCACCAATCCGCGGCTAATGGGCATATGGGGATTCTAGTTTAGAAAGCAAGGGAACTCTGATTAACCACGGAGACACGAAGACACAGAGAAATATTTATTGAAATAGCCGTGACTGATTTAAAATAAACAAAATTGCCTTCAACTCTTGTCATTTCGAAGGAGGGGTTTTGCGCCTTCTTCTGGCGCACCCGAGTGAGAAATCCCTTTTGCTAACAGGAATCCTGCATCCAAAGGGATTCCTTCCCTCGTCGCCGCAGAGCGGCTCACTCGGGACAGGCTTCGGGCAGCGCCGTTAAAATGCGGCGTGCGATAAAAACCATCGCGAACGCCCTCGTCGGAATGACAAGAGTTTATGATAACCCTGTTTCTCTGTTGTGATTCCTACATTCAAGGAACGGGAGTCACTGCCGTGCCACCCTCTTCGCCACCGGCTTCCGCGGTGGCGGTAGCTTCGGCTTGCAACGTCTCATCGAAATAGATGGGATCGACAATGCCGAATTCGGATTCCCAGGGATAGAGAGGCCCCGGACTGCCGAGGAAATAATAACTGGCGATGCGACGGAAAATGGGCGCGGCGAATTCCGATCCGTCGCCAACATTTTCCACCATGACAGCGATGGCGATATCCGGCAGGTCTTCACGGCCAGCATCGGTGTATCCGATGAACCAGGCATGCGGGTCGACGCCTTCGGCCTCGGCAGCGGTTGCGGTGCCTGTCTTGGCAAACACCGGAATGTTGAAACCAGTGAACCGCCGGTAAGCAGTGCCGCGCGCGTTGGCGACAACCAGGCGCATGCCGCTTTGAAGCGCTTGAAGAGTGGTTTCGCTGACCGGCAATGTGCCGTTGACTTGCGGCTCGAATTGGAGCAACGCGGTTCCATTGGCATCCACCACCCGATCCACCAGCTGGGGCCGATAAAGCATGCCTCCGTTCCCAATGGCGGCCACATAAACCGCGGCTTGCAGCGGGGTGATCGTTGTGGAACCCTGCCCAAAAGCTTGCTGCACGGCTTGCTGACGCCCCACCTCGGCGTTATCGACGTTAGGCGCGGAGAGGGTCCCGGCGACTTCAGGTAATTCTTGAATGCCTGTTGGGCTGCCCAATCCAAAGCCGCGGGCCATCTCGGTCACGGCATCCGTCATCCCTGCGTTGTAGAGATCCAAACCAATTTGATAGAACCAGGGATTGCAGGAGCGCATGATCCCCTCAACCAGGGTCAGAGTTCCATCCGGCGGCAATTCTTTCACCACCGTCCAATTGTCGAGAACAATATTGGCCAATCCGTACCATTGGTTGGCGCAATCCAGAGTGGACTCGGGCTCGAAGAGCCCGCTTTCAAGCGCCGCGGAAAACGTGATCGGTTTGAAAATAGATCCCGGAGGATATTGGCCCTGCGTTGCGCGGTTGAAGAAGCGGCCTACATCATCGGGGAAATAGGTGTCCCAAAAACTGTTGTCGTTATTGGGATCCGCCCAGTTTTGGTTGAAGCCCGGCGATGACACCATGGCCAGAACGCGACCCGTGTCCCGCTCCAACACCACAATGGCGCCGCTGAAATCTTTGATGGCTTCCTGGGCGCGTTGCTGCAGTTCAATGTCGATCGTCGTGTAAACCGAGGCGGCAGGTTGTGCCGCGGTTTCCGCCAGTTTAGTCACCACTTCGCCCGCGGGATTCAACACGTAGAGCGCTCCGCCGCGCGTCCCAGCCAGATATTCTTCTGCCCAGGCCTCGATACCCATACGCCCGATCTTGTCATCGCTTTGGTAGCCAAGGGGTATGTACTCGGGAACCTGTTCAGCCGGGATGGGGCCATAAAACCCGATGGTTTGCGGGCCGGCGCTGCCGAAATAAAGGCGCGTGTCATAAGCTCTGTAATAAATACCGGTGCATTGGTCCCAATTGCCGGCGCGCGCTTCGAATTCTTCTGCCGACACCTCGATAATAGGCACGTAATACTGAGGTTCAACATCCTCGGGAAAGATCAATTCGTTGAGTTCCGCGGCAGGTCGCTGACTTACACGCGCCAACTCACTAATCACGTCGGGACCATCACCCTCGCAAATCAATGAGGGAATAACACCTATTGCCACCGCTTGCGTGTTGGCAGCCAGGGGTTCCCCGTTATGGTCGTAGATGATCCCGCGAGTCGGAACAAAACGTTCCAGATTCAACACATTGCCGCCAGCCAGCTCCGGCAGAATGATGCGATCATCCCAAACCACACGCCACAGGCCGCCTTCCAGCGCCAGGTCCATATTGGTATCCCGCGTGATGGGTCCAATGACAGCAGAGTTCAGCGTGACGCGATAACTCACCTGAGCAGACGCGGGATTGGTGAGCGTGGACAGGATCTCGTAATCGACGCGGAACAAGTTGGCCTGCGTGGCCACCATGGCGTATTTGTCCTGGAACTGCTCAGCCTCGATCGCGTCTTGGCTCGCGGAGCTCAACATGCCATACATAGAGGCGTAATCACCGGAATTCCAGGCGGTCAAATAGGCGTTCACCGTACCTTCGACATCTGGGGCGGCGTGCACGCTGATCTGCGGGGTAGGCAGCTCGCCGGAAATCCCACCAGGTCCGCAGGCAGCCAAGACAAAGGCCAGGAAGATGATGAAATGAATGAATCGCTTCATATTTACCAGGCCAGGATTTGGGAAGTCACAGGGCAATCATAGGAGAGATGCGCCTGACACGCAGGGGAAAGATCCTTATCAAAGGAAAGACCCCACTTCTGCAAGGAACGCTGCAGGTGGCAGAGGGGTAAACCGATAACGTTTGCGTAGCAACCTTGCATAAAGGCAACCGGGTGGAAGCCGGCATGTTGTATCGCATAGGCGCCTGCTTTGTCTAGTGGGTCCTCGCTATCGACATAGGCAGCAATCTCGGCATCTGAATAATTGCGCATGGGCACTTCAGTCTGCGCTAAATCGGTATGCATTGATTGGTCCCGAGTTCGCAACAGGGCGATGGCGGTTACAACCCAATGTGTCTTCCTCCTCAGTTCATTTAGCATATCCTTTGCTTCTTCTGCATTCGCAGGCTTCCCAAGGATGTGGCCTTCATGGACAACGGTGGTATCCGCTGCCAAGATCAGCGCATCCTGATCGGTGATTACGGTCGCGGCGACCCTGGCTTTTTCCTGGGCCAGGCGCAGAACGTAATCCTTCGGGTCTTCCCCACCTCGCGGGGTTTCATCTACATCAGCCGGTACCACGCGATAATCCTGCCCACCCAGTGAGAGCAGTTCCCTGCGGCGTGGTGAGTTGGATGCTAGGACCAGATTGGGGATCATTCTGATACAACCTTGCGAAGGTTTATATCATTAGGTAGCTTTAGCAAGTCCAACCTTCGCAAGGATTAAGGTGCGGCCGGTGACTTGGAGGCTAGGACCAGGTTGGGGATCATTTGATAATCAGCCTTGCAAAGGTTGGGTTTAAGTAAATGCGATACTCAAGACCAACCCGTTCGCTCCGCTCAGGGCAGGCTCTTCGCAAGGCAGAATCAATCGCGATTCTAGCATATGCGCTCATACGGTTTTATACTAGGTACCTAACCACAAAAATGCAAATCCTAAAAGATCGAATTTTGCGTGATGGACAGAACTTGGGCGGCGGCATCCTCAAAGTGGACGGCTTCATCAACCACCAGGTTGACCCCGCGTTGATGGATGCCTGCGGCAAAGAATTCGCCGAGCAATTTAAGGATGTGGGCGCCACCAAAGTGCTCACCGCGGAGATCTCCGGCATCGCTCCGGCGGTTAGCACCGCTTTGCACCTTGGCCTTCCCGTCGTTTACGCGCGCAAGACCAAGCCCATCACCATGCCCGACCAGGTCTTCCTCACTTTGGCCCCTTCCCATACCAAAGGCCGCACTGTTGAGTTGATTGTTTCACCGGAATATCTCACGGCGAAGGAAAAAGTGCTCATCATTGACGATTTCCTTGCCAGCGGGGCTACCATTTTGGGTCTGGCGCGATTAGCCCAGACCGCCGGGGCGCGTATCGTGGGCATCGGCGCGTTGGTCGAGAAGACATTCGAAAAAGGGCGTGAGGCGCTGCAGCCACTAGGCGTTCCGGTTGTCTCGCTGGTGGCCATCACCCGCATGGAAGGCAAAACGATCGAGTTCAAAGAATGATAGCCATCCTGGACTTTGGCTCGCAGACATCGCAACTTATCGCTCGTCGTCTGCGTGAGTCGAAGGTTTATTGCGAACTATTTCCCTGGAACGCGCCAAAGGAAAAAGTCCTGGCAAATTCTCCCGAGGGCTTCGTGCTCTCCGGCGGGCCGGCATCGGTGTACGAAGCCGGGGCCCCTCAACTCCCTCAATACGTATTGAACAGCGGCAAACCCATCCTCGGAATCTGCTACGGAATGCAAGCGCTCACTAACGCGTTGGGCGGCGAGGTTGCCGCGTCCGCACGCCGCGAATATGGGGCTGCCAACATTCATAGTTCGGTTCCCAATCCAATTTTGACTGGCGATCAGCAAGTGTGGATGTCCCACGCGGATCGCATTGAGCAATTGCCCAAGGGCTTTACGGTTATCGCTAGCAGTGACAATGCCCCAATGGCTGCCATGGCAGATATTGCAAGGAAACGCTTTGGCATCCAGTTCCATCCCGAAGTGCAGCACACACCGGGCGGCTCCGAACTCCTGCGCCGCTTTGCTGTGGAGGTTTGCGGTGCAAAGCAAGATTGGACGCCGCAGAATATCGTCGAGCAATCTGTATCTCGCGTGCGCGAACAAGTAGGCAGTGAACAGGTGCTGGCTGCCATCAGCGGCGGCGTGGATTCCAGCGTGGCGGCCGCATTGGTCAACCGCGCCATCGGCGACCAACTGGTCGCGGTTTTTGTGGACACCGGCCTGCTGCGCAAGGACGAACGCGAACAGGTGATGCAAGCTTTGCGCGCTACCCTGGATAGCGAACTGGTCGTGGTGGATGCAGCCGAAGAGTTTCTCAGTGCGCTCAAGGGCATCACCGACCCAGAAGAAAAACGAAGCATCGTGGGGGAACGCTTCATCCGTGTTTTCGAGGCGCAAGCCAAGGCTCTGGGTCATCCACGCTTTTTGTTACAAGGCACTATCTACCCCGACGTGATCGAATCGCGCGCCGCCGAGCACGAGCATGCCCAGCGCATCAAGACACACCACAACGTGGGCGGGCTGCCCGAACAAATGGATTTCGAACTGGTTGAACCTTTGCGCTATTTGTTCAAAGATGAAGTACGCCGAGTCGGGCTCAGCCTGGGATTGCCCGCTTCACTGGTCTGGCGCCAGCCGTTCCCGGGGCCCGGGTTGGCGGTGCGCTGCCTGGGCGAAGTCACCGAAGAACGCTTAGCGCGCCTGCGCGCTGCCGATGCCATCTTTACCCACGAGTTGGAAGCCGCCAACCTGCTTGGCCGCGAAGACGCCGCCCTGGCGCAGGCCTTCGCTGTACTGCTGCCTGTGCGCAGCGTGGGCGTCATGGGCGATCGGCGCATCTACCAGGAAACTGTGGCCCTGCGCGCCGTGACCAGCCAGGATTACATGACCGCCGATTGGGCGCGGCTGCCGGGCGACCTAGTGACAAAAATATCCTCTCGTATTGTGAATGAAGTGGAAGGCATTAACCGTATCGTGTATGATGTAAGCAGCAAGCCGCCGGCCACTATTGAATGGGAATAAGGAGGAATCATGGATTTCGGCAAGATTTTGACCCGCTCGTGGGAGATCATCTGGAAATATAAGGCGCTGTGGATCTTCGGCATACTGGCGTCTTTTGGCAGCAATTTCAATTTCGGCGGAAACTTCAACTACAGTTTCGGCTCCAATGACACCAGGAATCTTCCGCCGGAATTCGCCCGCTTCTTTGCCAATTGGGAACGCAGTTTCAACCAATTTTTCGATGAACGCAGGGTTTGGTTCATCGCGGGTCTCGTTTGCGTTGCCCTACTGATCGGCCTGCTGTTTTGGGTCGTCGGCGTCTTCGGGAAGGTCGGCTTGATCAAAGGAGTCCTCAATGCCGAAGCCGGTCGTCCGGTTGGCTTCCGTGCAGTTGCAGGGGAAAGCTGGTCGCTGCTCGGCAGGGCGTTGGGCCTGAGTTTCCTGCTCATCCTGCTGCCTATCGCCTTTATTCTCCTGTTAGTCGTGGCCTCCGCCGCCTTCGGCGTGGCGACTTTAGGCATTGGACTTATTTGCCTCATCCCCTTCTTCTGCCTGCTGCTTCCCCTGTTCCTTCTTTATTTTCTCTACACTGAACTGGCTATCATTGCCCTAATCAAGGAAAACTTGGGCTTGGGCGAAGCCTTGACTCGCGGCTGGGAGGTTTTCCGCAGCAATCTGGGCAACCTGATTGGAATGGGCCTCATCCTATTCGTGGGCAGCCTGTTGGTGGGAATTCTCATTAGCCTCCCCGTAGTCGCCATCATGGCGCCAGCGTTTTTCGGCCTTCCGGCGCAGGACCCGAATGCCTTGGGCAGCGGATTACTGGTCACCGGTATCCTGTTCCTCATCGCTCTGCCGTTTTTGATCTTGATTAACGGAGTCATTCGCAGCTATATCCAGTCGGCCTGGACACTGACATACATGCATTTGACTGCCTCCAAACCGCGAGCCAAGGCACGGGCGTAGGTCGCATTGGTCCCAATGCTGCCTACCCTATTGAATTCATCTCGGTTGCTGCGTGTCCGCCGCAACCACGGGCTGGAGCATGCCAGCATCCATATACTGACGGAGAAGAATCCTCGCCGTGCGATTGCTGGACATTCCGATTCGCGCGGCTTCTGGCTCTTTGGCGAATTAAATCTGGATGAGGTCCGAGCAGCGGTGGAAGAGGCCTTGCAACGCCTCCGCGCCGGTGAACATCGACTCGCGGTGCATCCCAATTGCGGCACCAATCTCGTCGTCTCAGGAGCCGCGGCGGGCATCTTCGGCGCCTTGTCGATGACGGGTGCCGGATCCAAGCGCACCGCCTTGCTGGAGCGCCTGCCACTCGCCATCTTGCTCAGCACGGTGGCGCTCGTGGTAGCGCGCCCGCTCGGGATGCGCCTGCAGGAAAAAATCACAACGTCCGGCGATCCTGGCCATTTGGAGATTCTCGAAATCCGTCAAAGCCGCCGCGGCAACCTTATTTTGCATCGCGTGGAGACGCGAAGTCAAGAGAAATAAAAACCTTGCGAAGGTTTAATTTGTTACCGGACTTCTGCAAGTCTAACCCATTCGCGGAGTTTACCCTGAGCGAAGCGAATGGGCTCAGGGCAGGCTCTTCGCAAGGTTGAAAAGGCGCGCAGCGAATGGCGGATAGCCCTACTGTCTATCTATTCCATGGCGACGATGAAAACGCCATGCATGACGCGGTGGCCGGGCTACAGAGCAAGCTGGGCGATGCGGCCGCCGCGGGGATGAACACTGCTTCATTCGAAGGGCCTTCGATCTCATTCGACGCCTTGCGCAATGCCGCGCAAGCGACTCCCTTTTTGGCAACCCGGCGCCTGGTCACGCTAAAGGGCGCCAGTAAAGTTTTTTCCGCGGAGGCCGCTCGAGAACGTTTCCTCCAGTTCCTGGAGCAAATTCCACCAAGCACTGCGCTGGTTCTCATGGAAATTCCAGAATTGAATGAAAAACATTGGTTGGTGAAATGGATGAAGTCTGCTGGAGGGCGCGGCTTTGTGCGGGAATTCAATTTGCCGAAGGGCGCACAGATGGCCGCATGGATCCGGGAGAAAGCGAATGAGTTGGGCGGAGAGATACAGCCACAGGCCGCCGCGGCCCTGGCGCAATTAATAGGCAGCGACAAAGAAGCCGCCACACGTGAGATCGAGAAACTGCTGGCTTACGCGGCTTATCACCGGCCGGTGGAAGCCGCCGACGTGGCGACGATTAGCCTGCCCAGCGGCGAGCAAGGCGACTTCTTCGCGCTGATCGATTCGCTCACCTCGGGCCATGGCGCCCGCGCCATGGAGATGCTGGAAGCGTTGTTCCTAGAACGAGACCACATCATGCTGTTCTTCAGTCTGGTGGGGCACTTCCGCTTGTTGCTGCAAGCCCGCGAACTTGTGGACACGGGGCGAGGGGATATTAATCTGGCGAAGGAATTAGGTATCCACCCTTACCGTGCAGAGAAGCTGGCCGCTCAGGCGCGGCGCTTTTCGATGGGCACCCTGGAAGCGATCTACAATCGCTTAGTGGAACTTGATGAACAAATCAAAACGGGGAAAATAGAAACGGGTTTGGCGATGGAAATCTTTGTCGCCGAGCTCAGCGCGCAAACGGCTTCGTAATTAAGCCTTGCGAGTTTGAACTAGCCATCTCTACGTCATTGAGATAACTCGCAAGGTTCGATCTAACGCACAAGCGGCTTAATTTTGGCGTCCGCGGGAACTCCAATCCACAAGTAATTTGGCAGTACGCTTTTCTTGGCTTCCAGGCGCAAGCGGCCCAAATGCTTCTGCCCAGCCTTCAGCAGGCTCGGGTGTAGCATACACAAGGTGGGCTGCTGGCCGTACTTCTTTTGATAGCGGCCCGCTGCCCAAAGTACGCGCTCTTCAAGATTGAGACGAGCGTCTGCAATGTAAAAAAGTTCGCCAAGCTCCATAGATCTGCCACTCTCCTAGAACGTACGTTCTATTATATCGTCCTTAGTCCGTCTTGTGTAAGACGCTACTAACAGGTTAACGTCTCAAGGATTCGTATGCTATCGGAGGAGAATCAGAAATAGGTTAGAAGGTGATGTCTCGAAGTCCAGACGTTTTGAAGTCGTGGGATCAAAAGAAAACCGCAGATGAACGCTGATAAACGCAGATCAAAAAGCTTATAGCTTACGGCTTTTAGCTAACAGCTAAAAGCATTCCGGCCTCGGCCAAGGCAAAAACATTGGCGTACGCGACTTGTAATCCCGATACGCCTCGCCGAAAACCTTCTCCAATTTGCGTTCTTCAAAAACCGCACCGATGACGAAATAGAAGGTGATGGCTAAATTGAGTGCGAAGAAATTGGCCGAGACTTCAGGCAACAACCACAAAAAGAGCATACTGCCGGTATAGAGCGGATGCCGCATCCAGCGATACAAGCCGTCGGTGACCAGAGGCCTTGTGTCGGCCCTGCTGCTAAGCTGCCGCAAACCCGCGAAATCCAGTGCGTCGGTTCGACTCAAGGCGGCGGCCAGCACGACCAGCGCCAAGCCCTGCCCCGCCAGCATGAAAGGCCGCCAGGCCGCAGGGACGGAATACAGCAGCCAATCTGGCAACCACAGCACCAATAGCAAGAGAGGAAGAAGTGTAATGATGCCCACTAGATTAAAGAACAACCGATAAGTCTTGTTGAATAAGCTTTCGCCAAATTGCTTGCGCGCCCAATCCTTCGCGGTGCGTGAGGCCAGGAACGAATGCAACACCCCGTAAAGTGCAAGGGATATGAAAAGGACAAGAGGTGAGGACAAATCATTCATGGTTGGGCCAGATCCCAGATGCGCCAAAATTCTGCCAAATACTTAGACGCCAATCCGGCATCATGTATTACCAGCAGATTCTCGTCGTTGCGCTCTTCGGCATTGGCGCTGAAATTATATGAACCGGTTACCACAATCTCACCATCGACGATTAACACCTTGTGGTGCAGCCTTCCGTCCTCTCCATCCAGGCGGACATCGACGCCATTGTCGCTCAAGCGACCGAATTCGCCGCCGGCGTTGGCCGCTTGTGCCTTATCCATGACTCCGCGAATTTCCACTCCGCGCGCCTGCGCTGCCAGCAAAGCCTCGGCCAGTTCATCCAAAGTAATAGAGTAAGCCAGGAAAAAAACACTTTCTCTTGCCCCATTTATCAGCTCGACCAATCGCGAAAGAACTTCATCCTCGGGCGCAAAGTAGGTTTCCACATATGCGTCGCCAATCTTTACTTGTCGATGCAATGTGTCTGCCGGTGAATGTGCACCGAATAGTTTCTGTGAAAACATTTCTTCAAATTCAGTTTCATAGTTTTCTGCCAGGTCTACGGACCGCAGTCTCAGCAGATTGTTACGGTTTCCATACGCGTCCGATAGAGTGTAGTTCATCGAGCCGGTCCACACTTCGTACCGGTCGATGACGAGGAATTTGTTATGCATCGAATCCGAGCGGCCATCAACAACTACTGCGATGCCCGCTTTAGTAAACAACAGCAATTCGTCTTCCGTGAAATTCTCGTTCTCGACCACCATTCGCACCTGCACCCCGCGCTCCAACGAGGCGACAAGGGCATCCCGGATGTTGTAAAGATTTAGATCATAGACGGCCACATCGATGCTAATCCGCGCTTCCTCGATAGCAGCCTGCAAATCTTCGTCGGGCCCGTCCAAAGTGAATTCAGCCCCGGGCGCGTTGGGATCGCTGAAATAAACCTCAACGGGCGGGATATCCTGACCGGAGGCTTGAGCGGGTGGAGCTGCGCAGGCTGCAAGCCCAATGATCAGACTAAGGAATAAATGGCCAACCCGGGTGCGCATCTGCGCCATTATAATGAAGCGAGAGTGTTTCTTAGCAGCCTGTATGCCAAAGGGAGTCTGCCATGTCAAAGACTTACCCCGTTGAAATTGCCGGCCTGAAGCGCGAACTGCCCCTGGTAGAAGTAGCCCCCGGGGTGACTATCGCCCTTCTGAACATCCTGGGCGACACGCCGCTGGTGCGTGCCTGCGCCCATGAGCTCGCCAAACAATTGGAAGGCGTCGGCTATGATGTTTTGGTCACCGCTGAGGCCAAGAGCATCCCCTTGATCCACATCCTCTCCGAGGAAACCAGCAAACCGTACGTAGTCCTTCGCAAAAGCTACAAGGTTTACATGGGCGACGCCATCCAAACCGAGACGGTTTCCATCACCACCGGCATGCCGCAAACTCTCTACCTGGATGCCAAGGACCGCGACCTGGTCAATGGCAGCCGCGTCGTGCTTGTGGATGACGTGGTGAGCACCGGCTCCACCCAAAAAGGGATGCGCACCCTAATGGCGAAAGCCGGCGCCCAGGTCGTCGCCGAGGCTGCCATCTTCACTGAGGGTGACGAGGCCCAATGGAAGAACATCATTGCCCTGGGGCACTTGCCCGTGTTTCTAGCTGAGAAAAAAGGATGAGGCCGCGACACGAATCTTTTTCGTGAGGCTTGCCTCTCCAATTTATCCTTAGGAAAAAATGTTTGCTATCTGCTGATTCTTTGCAAAGCGGGCGCGATATTCAGCGCCTGGCCCGCCCCCAGGGCAACACAATTCACCGGATCATCCACTAAATAAGTAGGCACGCCAAGTTTTTGAGTCATCAGGCGGTCCATGCCGCGCAGCAGCGCACCACCACCGCAAAGTGCAACGCCGCGGTCGATGATGTCTGAGGCCAGTTCGGGTGGGGTCTTTTCCAACACACGTCGGATCATTTCAAAGATCTCATCCAGCGCGGGTTGCACAGCTTCCACAGCTTCGGGAGTTGTCAGCGTTAGCGGTCGCGGCAACCCGCTCACTTGATCCTGTCCTTGCAGCTCGACGCTATGCTCTTCCTCTTGGGGTACGGCAGCGCCCACACGCAGTTTTACCATTTCTGCGGTGCGCTGGCCGATGTGCAAACCATATTTGCGGCGCACATAACCGGTAATGGCTTCGTCCAGATCCAAGCCACCCACGCGCAAGGTCTCACCCGAGACTACATCGTTCATAGCGATCACAGCGGCCTGAGTGCAACCGCCGCCCATGATCACCACCATATTGCCGGTGGGAGTGCCCACAGGCAGGTCAATCCCAATGGCAGCCGCTACCGGCTGCGATACCAGGTTGGCGTCACCCACTTGCAATGCTGCCTCATGCACGGCGCGGCGTTCCACGCTGGTGATGCCGTAAGGATGCGTGATCATGATGCGCGGTTTGAAAATGCGCACCGAGCCGCCAATCTTGCGAACCAAATGGTCGAGCAACAGTTCGGTGAGCTCGTAATAGGCCACCACACCTTTTTGCAGCGGTCGGGTAACCTCAATGGATTCTTCCAGGACGCGACCGATCATGCCCAGGGCTTCCTCGCCCACAGCCACAATCTTTTGCTCATCAATGTCCACCGCCACAACGGTGGGCTCTTGCAATACCAATTGTCCCCCTTCGACGATACGGATAAACATGGTGCCTAGGTCGATGCCTAGTTCACGAGAGAGAACAGCCATATTCAGTTTATTCTACTCGTTGGAACCGTGAGTCGGGAGTTTGGTTTGTCTGCGGCTGCGCCCAAAGCGCTGTGCCATTTCCAAGCGTAGCGTAGACCGGCGCAAAGCGGCTTCGGCCGCCAAATGAGCCTGGGTATCCGCAGCCGGGCCTTGGGCCAGACGCTGCTCGGCGCGGCGTTTGGCCTCTTCGGCGCGGGCGATATCGATTTCTTCGACGTTTTCGGCTGCATCCGCCAGGATGGTAACGATGGTAGGTTGCACCTCAACCAAACCACCCGTAATGGTGAAATCTCGTTCCTGACCCGCCTGGCGTACTTTCACTATACCCAAGCGAATGGTGGAAAGCAGCGGCGCGTGATTGGGAAGAATGCCCATCTCGCCGTCGGTGCCTGGGATGACGACTATATCTACATCGCCCTCAAACACCGTGCGATCCTGGGAAACGATCTCACACCGAATCGACATATCAGCTTCCTAATTCTCCACAAAGACCGATCTTATTCACCAGCTAATTTCTTCGCTTTTTCGACCGCTTCGTCGATGCCACCCACCATCATGAAAGCCTGCTCGGGCAGATCATCGTGCTTACCATCCAGGATCTCGCGGAACCCGCGCACGGTCTCGGCCAGGGAAACGTAGCGGCCGGGGATTCCGGTGAACTGTTCGGCCACGAAGAACGGCTGTGAGAAGAAGCGCTCCACTTTACGAGCGCGAGCCACAATAAGCTTGTCATCTTCACTCAACTCATCGATGCCCAGAATGGCTATGATGTCTTGCAGGTCTTTGTAGCGCTGCAGCACGCGCTGCACTTCGCGGGCGGTGCGGTAATGGTCTTCGCCGACCACGTGGATGTCGAGTATGCGGGAGGTGGAGCCCAACGGATCTACGGCTGGATAGATGCCTTTATCAGAGATGGAACGTTCAAGGGCGATGGTGGCATCCAGGTGGGTAAATGTAGCCACGGGCGCCGGGTCCGAGTAATCGTCGGCCGGCACGTAGACTGCTTGCATGGATGTGATCGAACCCGTGCGTGTGGAAGTGATACGTTCCTGCAACTGACCCATTTCAGTGGCCAGGGTAGGCTGGTAGCCTACGGCAGAAGGCATACGGCCCAAAAGGGCGGACACCTCGGAGCCGGACATGCTGAAACGGAAGATGTTATCGATGAACAGGAGCACATCGTGCCCCTGGTCGCGGAAATACTCCGCCATGGTAAGGGCGGTAAGAGCCACACGCAGTCGGCTTCCAGCCGGCTCATTCATTTGGCCG
This sequence comes from Chloroflexota bacterium, assembly GCA_023485685.1. Lineage (GTDB taxonomy): Bacteria > Chloroflexota > Anaerolineae > Anaerolineales > UBA11579 > JAMCZK01. Next base: position 16,118 of record JAMCZK010000045.1, read on the forward strand.
TAAACCAGCACGGTGTCTTTGAGCACGCCAGATTCCATCATTTCGCGATAAAGCTGTGTGCCTTCGCGGGTGCGTTCGCCAACACCGGCAAACACAGAATTGCCCTCATGCTCCTTGGCGATAGAGCGAATTAGCTCCATGATGATGATGGTTTTGCCCACCCCGGCGCCACCGAAGATGCCAGTCTTGCCACCTTTGGTGAACGGGGCGATCAGGTCGATCACTTTTACGCCGGTTTCGAAGACCTCTACGCTGGTAGCCTGCTCTTCAAACGTGGGAGCGGGGCGGTGGATGGGGTAGTAGATATCGCTCTTCACCTCGCCCAGGCCGTCAATCGGGTTGCCAAGCACATCGAACATGCGGCCCAAGGTGCTGGGGCCGACGGGCACAGTGATGGGCGCGCGGGTATTGACGATTTCCATGCCGCGCCTAAGGCCCTCGGTGGCATCCAGAGCCACGCCGCGTACCTGCCCATCTCCCAGATGGTTTTGAACCTCCAGAACCACGGGATTCTGCCCCGGGCGCTGGATTTCAATAGCGTCGTATATTTCCGGCAGTTCCCCCTGGGGAAACTCGGCGTCAACCACGCCGCCCAGGATCTGCACCACTTTTCCAGTTGCTTCAGCCATCATTCCTCCATAAACCTTGCGAAGGGTCGATTTACGTTGCGAATACCTTTAAGGCAACCTTCGCAAGGTTGATTTCTAATTCGCCTGTGAGAGCGCTTCTGCGCCGCCGGCGATATCCAGCATTTCGTTAGTAATGCCTTGCTGGCGAACTTTGTTGTATTCCAGAGTTAAAGCGCCGGCTAATTCGCTGGCGTTATCGGTAGCATTCTTCATCGCCACCATTCGAGCAGCGTGCTCGCTGGCGATCGATTCGAGCAGGGCCTGATAGACCTGCAACGCGGTGAAGCGCGGCACGATCTGATCGAGGATCTCGACTTGCCCGGGTTCATAAATATAGGCCGCCGAGGGACCTTTCCGTGCGGCGCCAAATTCAGCTTGCACCAGTCCCTCATGAGTTTCGAATTCCAGGGGCAGCAACTTCTTCATAGTGGGCACTTGCTTGCCCATGTTTACAAAATCGGTGTAGACCAAATAAATTTCGTCTGCTTTCCCGGCGAGGAATTCTTCGACAAGGATGCGCCCAACCGGCGAGGCGTCTGTGAATTGTGGCTCGGCGGGCAGGTCAGTGAACTGCGCGAATACGTTCAATCCACGCCGGTGCAACAACTCGGACCCTTTACGGCCTATAGGGATAAAGCGGACGGGGACTTGATAATTCCGGAAATGACCCAGCGTGAACCGCAGGATATTGGTGTTGTAGGCGCCAGCCAGGCCGCGGTCGCCGCTAACCATGACCGCGATCACCGAGTTGATCTCTTTGCGCACTGAAAGCAGCGGGTGCAAGGTTGCGCGGCCCGGCTGTCCGGCGATGTGTGTGAGTACCTGCCAGGCCTTGGTGGCATAAGGGCGGGTGCGCTGCACAGCTTCCATTGCCTTGCGCACGCGGCTGGCACTGACCGCCTGCAAGGCGCGCGTTACCTGGGCAATGTTCTTTACGCTGCGTATGCGTAGGCGAATTTCGCGGGTATTAGCCATCAGTTGACAGTCGACAGTTCAATTTCACTTCAGCTTCTTTAGTAAGCCAAAGAGCATTTTTCTCAACTCGAGCGCCAAGGCAAAGGCAACTTGAGCTGCATCATTTGTAAGGTATCCAAGGCGTATTGATAATTCCAATTGAGTGTCTAATTCGGCCAATGAACCAATTGCAATCCTGATGAATCTGTCAAATTCTGTATTAGTGCCTCCACGTGCCTGACCTTCAGCAATATTAGAAGGAATTGAAACGGCCGCGCGTTGTAACTGGCTTTTTAATCCATATGTTTCAATATTAGGAAATTTTGCCGTCAGCAAATAGACCTGAAACGCTAGATCCATCCCTTTTTGCCAAACAAGCAAATCCTTGTAGTGTTGCTTGCCATCCCGCCCATTGGCTAACAGAGTTCTAGCAGGCGATTGATTAATCCGTTTTACTGTCATCTGTCTACTGTCAGCTGTCTACTGCCACGTGCTGTTGAAATCTTCGATCGCCTTGCGAAGGTTGGCTTTCAACTCATCACTCAGCGCTTTCTTGGTGCGGATCTCTTTGAGCAGATCGTTGTGAGAGCTATCCATATAACGCAACAATGCAGCTTCCCATTCAGTCATACGTTCGATATCGATCCTGTCAGCCAAGCCGCTGGTACCGGCGAAAATGGCAACCACTTCGTGCTCCAAAGAAACAGGCTGGTATTGAGGCTGTTTGAGGATCTCCTGGAGGCGCTGGCCGCGGTTGAGTTGATCCTGCGTGGCTTTATCCAGGCTGGAGCCGAACTGTGCAAAGGCAGCCAGTTCACGGAATGAAGCCATGTCCAGGCGCAGGCCGCCAGCCACTTGTTTCATCGCCTTGGTCTGGGCGTCGCCACCCACGCGGGATACGGAGAGGCCAGCGTTGATGGCGGGGCGAATGCCGGCATAGAACAAGTTAGCTTCGAGATAAATCTGCCCGTCGGTGATGGAGATCACATTAGTGGGCACGTACGCGGAAACATCACCGAGCAAAGTCTCAATGATCGGCAGCGCGGTAAGCGAACCACCGGAACCAGAAAGTTTCACGGTTTTGTTATCGGATTTGCTTTCCTTTGCCGCCTGCTCTGCGTCATGTTTTGCCAGCGGGCCGCCATAAACTTTCTTGTTTACAGCGTCCTTTTCAGTAGCGACATCTTCTTTGAAACTGTTGGGGACGACCACATATTTTGTGGCGAGACGAGCCGCACGCTCCAGCAAACGGGAGTGGAGATAAAAGAGGTCGCCGGGGTAGGCCTCACGTCCCGGCGGGCGGCGCAATAATAGCGATACCTGCCGATAAGCCCAGGCATGTTTGGAAAGGTCGTCGTATACGATAAGCGCGTCGCGCCCGGTCTCCATGAATTCTTCGCCGATGGCGCAACCCGCGTAAGGAGCGATGTATTGCAGCGCGGCGGGCTCCTCGGCAGAAGCCACCACAACCACAGTGTGGTCCATGGCGCCGTGATCTTCGAGAATGGCAACCGTGCGGGCGATACCGGCCTTCTTTTGGCCGATGGCAACATAAATACAAAGCAGGTCCTGGTCCTTTTGATTGATGATTGTGTCGATAGCCAGCGCGGTCTTGCCGGTCTGGCGGTCGCCGATGATCAGCTCGCGCTGGCCGCGGCCAACCGGGGTGAGGGCATCGATACCTTTGATGCCGGTCTGCACCGGCGTGTCCACGTCTTTGCGCTGGATGACGCCCGGGGCAATGCGCTCAATGGGGCGGTAATGGTCAGAAGCAATTGGACCTTTGCCATCCACCGGTTCGCCCAAAGCATTGACCACGCGACCGATCATGCCGTCGCCCACAGGCACCGAGGCAATGCGGCCTGTAGAGCGCACCATCATGCCTTCTTCAATGCCCGAGAATTCGCCCATGATGATGATGCCTACACTGTCCTGCTCCAGGTTGAAAGCGATGCCCATAATGCCATTATCAAACTGCACCAGCTCCTGGGCCTGCACCTGGGCCAACCCCGAGGCGCGGGCAATGCCGTCGCCGGCCTGAGTGACCGTCCCTACGTCGCGGACTTCGAACTCGGGTTTAAACCCTTCAATTTGCTTTTGAAGACTGGTGGAAATATCTTTGATTAAGTCAGACATGAAACGATCTCCGCGAAAAGAGAGAGGCGAAAAACGATGCGGCCGATGATAACTGAAAGCAATAACATTGTCCAGTAATTCACAAAGTCCCAGGTTAAGTCTATTTTTGCCGTTCTTTTGACCTTGAATATTTGGCTAGGTATAATTCAATCTTTGGGAAACGAATGGTTAAGGCAAAGAAAAGCATTTCCATCCAGGTGAACACCAATCTCGAGGCGTTGCGTGCGAAGGTCTTGCGCCGCCGCGAATATTTGGACCTGCTGGAGACTGAACTGACCAACACTCGCGCTATCATCCACGAATTCACCCAGCTCTACAATGCCCGCATCGCTCCATTGGAGAAAGAACAAAAGCGCCTGAGCCGACTATTGGAGCGGTGGTCCGCCGATCTCGCTCCGCCTCCAAGCGGATGGCACGGCCGAGGTAAGCGTGCCCCGCAACAAGCGGACTCCAACGGGCACGTTGAACAAGAGCCCATTAGACCGAAGAAACGGCCCCAAAGTGCCGACCCGGATTACGAACGCAAGGTGCGTGACCTGTTCCGCCGCCTCGCCAAGCGGTATCACCCCGACCTGGCGCAAGAGGAGGAAGACAAGAAGCATTTCGAAATGATCATGGCGGAGATCAACCAGGCTTACATGGCCAAGGATCTGAAGGCTTTAGAATCCCTGGCCCAGGCGCACAGCGCCAGCTTGAACGGCGGCTCGCGACTTCCGGCGGCCGAAATGGCGCGCCTGACGCTGGAATTGCGCCAACTGGACGCGATGATCTTCGAAATCGAGCAGACTATCCGCGAACTGGATCTTTCCCCCGCCATGCAAATGCGCGGCGACGCGAATGAGGAGCGCCCCCACCGGCGCGACATCTTGCGCGAGATGGAATCTGATTATCGAGAGCGGATCAGCGATTTACGGGAACAGTTGATCGCGTTGGGAGTTGAGATAGACGAGACAAAGGCAAAGAAGTAGAGGGGAGCATATGTACGCAGTTGTTTGTCTACTTGAAATATCTTAGAGCTAACTTTAAACGTTCTTCCAACTCGGCGGGCGCGTCTTTTGGCACCGATTGCAATGCGGCCTGCGCTTCCACCACTGTATAACCAAGTCCGGTCAGCGCCTCCAACAATTCTCCGTCACTCATCTGCAATTGCAATGCCGATTCGTCGCCGTCCACCGGCGCGATCCGATCGGCCAGATGCAGCACAATTTTTTGAGCCGTCTTGGAACCTACTCCAGGCACCCTGCCCAGAACGTAGCTCTGGCCGCTAAGCACAGCAGCGCGCAGGGCGGCCGGGCTCAGGTTGGAGAGCAGGGCCAGCGCCAGCCGCGGCCCGACCCGATCGACACCGAGCAACGCCACAAAGAGATTGCGCGCTTCCATTGTTGGAAACCCATACAGGCTCAGTTCGTTTTCGCGCACAACCAAGTAAGTGTGCAAAGAAAGCACCTGACCAACGTGCGTCTCTTGCAGCATCGGCCGCGGAACACTCACCTTGAAACCGACGCCCGAGATTTCGAGCGTCAAACTAGCTTCATCAAAGTAGCTGACTCGCCCGCTGAGACTGGAGATCATGAGGCGCTCGCAATCGCTTGTTGCGTCCGCTGCGTATTCAGGTGGCAGATGGCGACGGCCAGCGCATCTGCAGCGTCGTCAGGTTTGGGCAATTCGGGCAGGTTCAATAGAGTTTGCACCATACTCTGCATCTGGCGCTTGTCTGCCGCGCCGTAGCCGCTCACCGCTTGCTTCACCTGGTTCGGATTGTAATCATAGCTAGGGATGCCGGCTTGTTGCAGAGCCAGCAGCACTACACCGCGTGCCTGACCTACGCTCATCGCCGTGCGCACATTGCGTTGAAAAAACAGAGATTCGACTGCCGCACAGACCGGCTTATGCCGCTTCAAAAGTTTGGTTAAGGCTTGGTGGATTTGGGCTAAGCGATCGCTAGCGTTTTGATCAGCCGGCGTCAGAATGACCCCCCAATCCACGGCCATCAGCTCCCCGGCGTCGCTGCGGCGTACTAAGCCATAGCCGGTGATAGCGGTGCCGGGGTCAATGCCGATAGCTAGCACTTTAGCTTGGACCGCACAAGGCTTCAGGCTGCGGCGATCTTTTCGAGGGCAGCGTCGCTGATCTTTAGGTTGTAGGAAATGTTCTGCACGTCGTCCAGCTCTTCCAAAGCTTCGATCACGTGCATCACCTGAAGAGTCTCTTCGGAGTCGAGTTCGATTTCCTGGTTAGCTTGCATACGCAGCCCGGCATCGTCAACGGTGATACCCGCCTTCTTCAGAGCATCCCCGATACGTTTGAAAGCTTCTACGGGCCCTGTAATTTCCACCTGGCCGTTCTCAAACCAGACGTCGTCGGCGCCAGCATTCACCGCCAGTTCGAAAATTTCGTCCTCGCTGCGGCTGCCGGCTGAGAACGCAAAGAACGCCATACGAGTGAACTGCCAGGCCACCGAGCCACCCTCCCCCAGGGTGCCGCCATAGCGCGTGAGGATGTGACGCAGGTCGGAGACTGTACGGTTGCGGTTATCGGTCACGCATTCGATGATTACAGCTACTCCATGAGGCGCAAACCCCTCATAGGTAACTTGTTCGAGGGCGGCCGCATCCTTGCCTTCGCCTGTGCCGCGCTGAATGGCGCGCTCAATATTGGCGGCGGGCATACTCTCGGATTTGGCTTTTTCGATGGCAACGCGCAGGGCAAAGTTGGTTTCGGGGTTACCGCCGCCTTCGCGGGCGGCAATAGCGATCTCACGCGCCAAACGCGTAAAGGCCTGGCCTTTTTTAGCGTCGGTAACGGCTTTCTTTCGTTTAATCGTGGACCACTTGCTATGACCGGACATTATTCACCTGATGGAAAATATTACGGAAAAAAATTATACCATCGCGCCTGCTGCCTCTTTGCAGGCCCGAAAAAGGGGCAAAGCAGTCTTGTATCGACTCAAAGAACACCCCGCTCCCGCAACTGTGTCGATAATCACGTTATAATTTCCGCCCACGCAATTCGGGGCGTGGCGCAGCCCGGTTAGCGCGCACCGTTCGGGACGGTGAGGTCGAAGGTTCAAATCCTTTCGCCCCGACTGAAACGAGGGAAGAGTATCCTTTTTCAATCGCAGTGGCTTTTGCACGGAAAAGCCTGATG
>JAMCZK010000037.1 GCA_023485685.1 Chloroflexota bacterium
CAGTTTGTTGGAGGACAACTTTGGGTCTTCGTTTGCGGGCAAATATGCCAGCTATTTTTGCCCCAACCAGGGCAGCCCTGCGGAAAATCTAGAAGCCCTTACTCAGGCAATTTCTGCCGTCTACGCCAGCGGCCTAAATCCGGACGCCTTGCTTTACCGGAGGGCTCACAGCCTGCAAGATTACGACGAACGGCTGGCGGTGCTGATCCAGGTCGTGCAAGGCGAAAAATATGGTCAGCATTACTTCCCCCATTTAGCCGGGGTGGCTTTCAGCCGTAATCTGTTCCGCTGGTCACCAAAAATCCGCCGGGAAGACGGCTTTTTACGCCTGGTGGTTGGCATGGGCACCCGCGCCGTGGAGCATGTGGGCAACGATTACCCACGGCTGGTAGCGCTCAGCCATCCGGAGTTGCGCGCCCAAGCGGAGACCAAAACGATCTTCACCTATTCGCAGCATTACTTGGATGTAGTAGACCTGAAAGAAAACCTGTTTAAGTCCCTGCCCCTGCACGAGGTACTAGACGAAAAATATCCTTATCTACCGTTGCTCGCTTCGCATTATAAGGAAGGTGTCCTGAGGCCCATCCGTTCGACATTCGCCAGTGAGGGCAATGAACTGGTGCTAACATTGGACGGGGTCATCAAGAAGACTGCAATCGCGGACCGCATGCGCCGGGCGCTGAAGCATTTGGAAAAGCATTACAAATCCCCGGTAGACATGGAATTTACCTTTCAATTTCGGCAAGGCAACGGAAACAAAACAGAAACCAGGCTTTTCATCCTCCAATGCCGCCCGCAAAGCCAATTGCAGGAGGAAGACGTTCGCTTGCCTGAGCGGCTGGACCGCAAGCAGATCGTCTTTGCCACAAGTCGAGTCTCCCCCCACGGGAAGGTGGACCGTATTCGCTATGTAGTCTTCATCCACCATGAAGCTTATTTCTCGTTGCCCAGTCTAGAAGCGCGACATGAACTTACTCGGGCTATCGGACGCCTCAATAAGGTACTAGAAGGCGAAACGTTTATTTGTGTGGGGCCCGGCCGCTGGGGCACGGTCAATTCGGAGTTAGGCGTCAGTGTGACGTACGCGGATATCTACAACACCCGCGCGCTTGTCGAGGTATCCGGCCAAGGCGTCGGCGCGGCGCCCGAGCCGTCGTACGGGACGCATTTTTTCCAAGATCTCATCGAGTCACAAATTTTTCCGCTGGCGGTTCATCTGGATGACCGAGATGCTGTATTCAATCTTGCCTTTTTTTACGATTCACCCAACAAGCTGACTACCTGGCTGCCCGAATTAGCGCATCTGCAAAACACCTTGAAACTCATCTTCGTTGAAGATATTGCCCTTGGCCATATAATGGAGCTTATAATGGATTCAGAAGCGGGCCGCTCAGTCGCCTTTTTGAAAGCAGAGGATAAGGAAGAGTGAAGCATTTCGTGGCGGTGGCTGGCAATATCGGGGTAGGAAAGTCCACCCTGGTGGGGAAAATCTGCGCCCGCTTGAATTGGCAGCCTTATTACGAACCCGTTGCAGAAAATCCATACCTGGAAGATTTTTATGAAAACATGAAGGCCTGGGCGTTCCATTCCCAGGTCTTTTTCCTCACCCACAGACTGCGCATGCACCTTTCTTTATTAGAGGACCCCAAATCAGTGGTCCAAGACCGTTCGGTGTATGAGGATGCGGAGGTGTTCGCGGCCAACTTGTTCCGCAAGGGTGAAATCAGCGAGAGAGATTATTCGACCTACCGAAAATTGTACAAGTTGCTATGCGATATGCTGCGACCGCCCGATCTAGTGATTTATTTGCGGGCTTCCGTACCCACATTGCAGCGACGCATTGCCGCCCGCGGGCGCGACTTCGAGAGCAATATCGACCCGGAGTATCTGGGACAATTGAACGAGCTCTACGAACAGTGGATTACAAATTTCTCGTTATGCCCAGTGCTTACCGTTCCCACAGATGAAATGGATTTCGTCGCTCACAACGGACACTTGGAATTGATCACAAAGAAAATGGGAGACAAGCTCATGGGCAAAGAGGAAGTTGTTTTCTCGCCGGAGGAAGTAAAGAGTTTTAGCGATTAATCCCGTTTGCAACTTACATATGCCATGAAACGAAAAAATGCCGCTTACTCAGCGGCGTTTTCTGTTGGTGGTGCTTCGGGAGGCAGGCTGGAGACTCCCCTAAGTTCCACAACCAGCTTTACGGCAGTGCGAATCTTGCCGTCGATTTCCACATCGACAAATTCGGGGGCACAGATGACGTCATAACCATCTTCTTTTAGGTAGCCGCGCGCCAAAACAAGGGCTTTGACTGCTTGATTTACTGCGCCGGCCCCGATGGCCTGCACCTCGGCACGCTTGTGCTCGCGGAAGACGCCGGCGATGGCGCCGGCGACGGCAGATGTACGGGAGGAACCTGAAACCTTGATAACGTCCATGTTGGTCCTCTACCCATCCAGGGCCCCCTTTGTATCCCTGGCTTGGTTTTGCCTAGCCAAGAAGGTTGGCTAGACATCCTCCAACCGGAATTCTACAGTATTCCTGGGGAGGAATCAAGAATTCAGAGATTAGGTGGCCCGGGAAGGTTATATGTAAGAAAACGAGGAGGGAAATCGCTATGATACACTGACGCGAAATGGACGAAAAAGCCCTAAACACCCTAGAATTCCCCAAGGTGCTTGAGCGCCTAGCGCGGCACACGGTGTTTCCCCCGTCAACCGAAAGGGCGCGGGCCCTGCGTCCAGCCAATGGGCTCGACGGGGCACAGCGCTCATTGGCCGAAACCGCTGAGGCGCGGTTGATGCTGGCGAACGATCCACAAACCAGCATCGGCGGAGCCAGGGATATTCGGCTGTCACTGGACAATGCCGTTCGAGGCTTGGCGCTGACGCCTGCGGAGTTGCTGGATGTAAAGGGGACGCTTGTGGCTGCCAGGGTATTGGCGCGCAAGCTGGTGGAAGAGCAGTCGAGTTTTCCACTGTTGGCAGGGATTGCCGAGGCAATGCCGAGCCCTGCGGGAGTGGTGGATGCCATCAGCCAAGCGATTTCGGCGCGAGCCGAGATATTAGATTCTGCATCCCTAAAGCTAGGGTCTATTCGCAGCGAACTCGGAGTGGCCCACGAACGATTGCTGGCGAGGATGCAGAAGTTGCTCACCACGGAACCTTTTGCCAAGGCTCTCCAGGAAGCCATCGTCACCCAACGAGATGGACGATACGTGCTGCCGATCAAGGCGGAGGCTCGCTCCCGAGTGAAAGCTGTGGTGCACGATCAGTCAGCCTCTGGGGCAACACTGTTTGTAGAGCCGCTGCAAGTGGTAGAGCTGAACAACCGCTGGCGCGAACTGCAATTGGCAGAGCGCGAAGAGGAACGCCGGATATTGCTGTCTCTGAGCGGCCTGGTCGGGGAAAAGGCCGAGGAAATTCGCTTTGTTTTGGACGCCCTTGCCACGTTGGACCTGGCCTTTGCGTGTGCTAAGTATGCGGAAGAAATAGACGCCAATATACCCGAACTGATGCCGATGAATCCGAAGCGTGGAGGACAGCATCCGGGCGTAGTACTGCGCTTGTTTGGAGCGCGACACCCGCTGCTCGACCCTAAAACTGTGGTCGCCCTGGACATCGAATTGTTTCCCGAAAATTATTGCCTGGTCATCACCGGGCCGAATACCGGCGGAAAAACGGTGACGTTGAAAACCGTCGGCTTGTTGGCGGCCATGGCGCAGAGCGGATTGCATATTCCTGTGGAAGCGGGCAGCCAGATTTCTTTCTTCGAAAACATCTACGCAGATATCGGTGATGAGCAATCCATCGAGCAGTCGCTTTCGACGTTCTCGGGGCATATCACTAATATTGTACGTATCCTCAAAGAAGCAACCCCGCTTTCATTGGTGATCCTCGATGAACTGGGCGCCGGCACCGATCCCCAAGAGGGCGCAGCGCTGGCGCGTTCCCTCTTGGATCATTTAGTCCAACGCGGCATCACTACATTGGTGGCTACCCACTACCCAGAATTGAAGGCGTATGCACACGCAACCAAAGGAGCAGTCAATGCCAGTGTGGAATTCGATCTCAAGACGTTGGCACCCACCTTTCACCTGGTGGTCGGGCTTCCCGGCCGCTCAAATGCGCTGGCAATCGCCAAACGCCTGGGACTGCAAAATGAAATTATCGATGCGGCGCGCAATACGATAAACCCCAGTGAACTCCAGGCGGAAGATCTGCTGGACGAAATCCATCGGGAGCGGGATCGCACGCGGCAGGCGCGCGGGCGGGCGGAGGAAGCCCAGCGAACAGCACAGGAGTTGAAGGCGGAGTTGGCCGAACGTTTGGAAAAGATCGAAGATGAGCGCGTCGAGATATTGGAGAAAACTCGACGCCAGGCGCAAAACGAATTGGAAACTTTACGCGATGAAATAGGAAAGTTGCGAGCCGAACTAGCGAGGGCGCGCCAACCTTTGGAAGAGGTACAGTCGGTGAAGCGAGCTGCGGAAGAATTGGAAGAGCTGGTCGAGCAACCCTCACGACGGGCGGCTGTACCAGAGTCGGCGCCGGACCGACCACTGCGACTTGGCGACCAGGTGCGAGTGCGTAGCCTGGGGCGCCAGGGAATCATAACGGCCCTTGGGGAGGCAGAGGCAGAAGTGCAGATCGGGGCGCTGCGGGCCCGGGCGCGACTGGGCGACCTGGAACTGGCTGGGGAAGCAGTGCCAACCAATGGAGGCCGCGAAATGGAATGGGCAGGAATCATCACGACGGCCGATTCTCCCGGCGGCGAGATCTCCTTACGAGGGCAACGCGTGGAGGACGCCTTGGTCAACCTGGACCGGTACCTGAACGCGGCGTACGCGGCAGGGCTGCATTCGGCGCGCATCATCCATGGCAAGGGAACGGGCACACTGCGCGAGGTGGTGCGCAGAGAGCTGGGGAAGCGGGGAACCGTGGAGCGATATGAGACGGCGCCGGACAACCAGGGCGGCGAGGGCGTGACGGTGGTGTATTTCAAGGCCTAATATGTGAAAATACATCACCGGTTTAATTGCGGTGATATGGATGTTGGCAGCATGCAGCGCTCCAACCACTGCATTGAGAATACCCCAGTCCGAATATGAGGCATTGATCCGTTTTTATAAAAACACGAACGGCGGAAACTGGACAGACAATCGGCGATGGTTGAGCCAGGAGCCGCCCTGTACTTGGTACGGCATTGCATGCGAAGATGGCCGCGTGCTGAGTTTGACCATGAATTGGAACAACCTGCAGGGCGAACTTCCGCCGGAGTTGGGCAACTTGTCCCAACTGCGCACTCTTGTCCTTTACTTCAATGAACTGGGAGGTTCTCTGCCCGTCGAACTGGGTGAACTGGCCAAGTTGGAGGTTCTGATCCTTCATAACAATTGTTTCGAGGGTGGCATTCCCGCGGAGTTTTGCGGCATGCAGAGCCTGCAAAAGCTGGACCTCGAGAACAGCTGCCTTAGTGGAAGCTTGCCTGGGGAACTAGGCCAGTTATTCCAGACGTACATTTCTGTCGAATTGGCAGCTCTACCCCGGACCGGACTGGAATTCCTTGCGCCTCCTGATGAGCAAAATAAAGAGGTAAAGATCGATGACAACAAAAAGGGAAGTTGAACGCTGGTTGGAGGGCTATGTAAAAGCTTGGAAGAGTAATAGCCCCCGGAAAATTGCCAGGCTGTTTACCGAAGACGCGCAGTACTCCACTGGACCGTTCGACGAATCATGGATCGGGCAGGAAGCAATCATCGACGGCTGGGTCGGAATCGGCGACCAGCCGGGAGACTGGACCTTCGACTACGAGATCGTTGCCGTCGACGACGACTTGGGGATGATGGTGGGAACCACGGTGTATAAAGGGGACATCGGCACGTTTAGCAACGTCTGGCTGATCCGATTGGCGGAAGACGGGAGATGCAAGGAGTTCAGGGAGTGGTTTGTGAAGAAGAGGGATTAGTTTTTCAATCGCCAGCATAACTTAGATCATATGGTTTTTACCTGCTTGGGTCTCAGCCTTATGCAACCATGAATAAATTCCTCGACCGCCTCGGCCTCTATCGTTTTCCACTTTTTGCTTTGGTGTTATGCATCCTGGCCTACGGGCTGCTTATCCCGTGGCTAGGATTTTATTGGGACGACGTTCCCCTGGCCTGGTTCTCGCGTCAGCTAAGCCCCCAATCTTTCATTGGTTACGAGCCCTATCGACCGGCATCCGGCTGGCTGTATTTCTTCTCCTTCTTATTGTTGCGCGAATCGCCCCTTGCTTGGCAGATCTATGGCTTGGTCTGGCGCTGGCTGAGTGCGGTCGCTTTTTGGTGGCTGCTGCGCTTGCTCTGGCCGCGGGCCGGTCGCGGTCTGGAAGTTATTGCCCTGCTCTTCGCACTCTATCCGGGTTTCAGCCAGCAACCGATCTCGCTCACCTATAGCCTGTATTTTCTGTATTACACGCTTTTTCTCATCTCGCTGGGCCTGATGCTGGTGGCGCTGCAGGCACAAGGGCGCCGCGCCTTGCTGCTGACCGCAGCGGCAGTCGTTGCCAGTCTCGCGGTGATGTTTTCGACCGAATATTTCTATGGCTTGGAATTGCTGCGGCCACTGCTGATCTGGATGGCGGTCCGACAGCGCGGCACACCATCTCACCGGCGGCTTGGGCAAATATTGCAAGTATGGATGCCCTATCTGCTGGCCGCAGCGGTTGCTTTTGTCCAGCGTTATTTACAAAGTTTGCAAATGGCCTACGAGGCCACATTAGTTACCCGCTTGTTTTTGCAGCCGCTGGAAACCTTGCAGGCTTTAGTCATCACGATGCTGGGCGATTTCTTCGAGGCCGGGTTGGCTGCCTGGGGTCAGATTATCAGCGTCATGAGCGGCCTGGTGGCCGGCTCCCGAGTCGCGATCGTTTATGTGGCTTTGTTGATCGGAACCTTGCTGTTGGTTATGGCCTTCTGGTGGCGCGGAGATAAGTCAGAGCTAAAACGAAAAGATACCTGGCCGCGAGAGGCGATTGGATTGGGCACACTTGCGTTGATGCTCTCGGGGCTGTCTTTCTGGATCGCCGACCTACCTATGCGCCTCAGCTTTCCCTGGGATCGATTCACCCTACCAATGATGTTTGGTGTGGCCTTGATTCTGGGCGGCACGATCCACCTATTTAAAGTTCCCCATTGGCCTAAAACGATCCTGCTTTCGCTACTGCTGGCTTTATCCGTCGGTTACCATTTCCTCAACGCTAATGTTTACCGTCTGGAGTGGGAAAATTTGCAAAATTTTACCCGCCAATTACAATGGCGCGTGCCCGCCCTCGAGCCGCAGACCGCCTTGCTCACAGTGCAATTGCGCTCGCTGCCGCACTACAGCGATAATTCCCTTACAGCTCCAATAAATTGGATCTACAACCGCCAGGATGATTTTTCCATCCTCCCGTATTATTTTGGTTACATCGATTTGCGCGCTGGCGAGGGACTGAATACCGGCGGCGATCTGCCTATCGACAAAGAATATCGCTACTGGCAGTTCCAAGGGAATGGTTCCGATGTGCTTATGCTCCATTACGAACCGCCCGCCTGCTTGCATATTCTCAATCCGCTCACCGATGCCCATTTCCCACGCCTGCCCGCCATGCTCGCTGAACAGTTTGATCGCTCGAACCTTCAGCGTATCACGCCTGAAAAATCAACTACCAGCCCCCATTTATTCCCCGCTGATCCCGAGGAGAGTTGGTGCTATTATTTCGAAATGGCCGACCTCAGCCGCCAACTTGGCGATTGGGAACAGATTGCTGTCCTTGGCGACCAAGCCTCGGCGCTCACTGATTTGGCCGCGCCTACTGAATTGATGCCCTTCATCGAAGGCTATGCTCACGTGGGTGAGTGGAAAAAAGCTTTGGACCTCAGCCAGGAGGCGTTTGGGATCAGTCCGAACGTAGGCGCCATGCTCTGCGATCTCTGGGCGCGTGTGGATGCAAGTTCCGAATTGTCACAGATGCACGAGGATGCCATCGTGCAAGCGGATCAACTTTTCCGTTGCTCATTAAATTAAAAAAAGGATTTCTTTGCGGGGATTCATCCTGCCGTTTTCTCGTCGCCGATCGCGGCGAGGTCGTTTTAGCCTTGCAGGTATGTCGTGATCAAAAAGCTGCTCTTAAGCTGGAACAAAATATACATCGGTTGGTTTCAACTTGCTGTTGCGCAGGAACTCCGCTTTGACAGGCATCCCTATCCAATCGAGCGAGGCCGAGCCGGGGTCGACACCCACCAAACGGGTCAGCAATAGCGTATCCACGTCTTCGAACTCGATGAGAGCCAATACGTAAGGCGTCTCCGGTAAAAACTCCTCCGAACCGAAGTAGCAGACAGTGAAGGCGTGCACTTTTGCGGGGCGCGCGGTGATATCGATCCAGTTTGTTTCCTGGCCGCTATACATGTCGTGGCCGCGCGGGTTGGCATAGGTGGTTTTGCCGTCTGGGCTCTGGCTGGCGAGCAGGCGTTTGTTGGCCAAGCCAGCGAACCAGGGGCTATCCTGGCCATAGGAATGTAAATAGGTGATCTTGTATTCCTGCTCGATCTGAATGGGCGCCAGTTTCTTCAAGAAGGCGAGCGATTCCGGATCGCTATCCACTGGAAAAGGAACTCCATGGACGATAAACCCCCCCAAGGTTTCCGGTCTTTTAGCGGGTAGTTTGGCCATCTTAGTCCTCTCTTTCCAGGATGCTGACACTGACGTAAGTGCCGGTACCGGCATGCGAATGGATAGCCCCGCGTTTGGCATTCTTGACTTGCAAGGCGCTGTCACCAAAGTGCTTGTTGATTGTGTTCTGCAATTGCCAGAGGGCGAAGACGCCCTGCATCAAGCCCGTAGCGCCCACCGGGTGGCCACAGGCGATTAGGCCGCCAGAAGGGTTGACGGCGCATTCAGACTTTTCGGGGAGCTTATGGCCGTAATCAATGCCGGGCAGATGCGCCTTGCCTGAGGCTGCGAATGGGCCTCCTTCTCCATAGCGGCACAGGCCCATGTCTTCGTAGGTCTGGATCTCGCTAGAGGTATAGGCATCATGCAACTCAACGAAATCCAACTCTTTGAGCGGGTCGGCGATGCCGGCGTGTTTGTAGGCCATGTTGCCTGCGGTCCGGCCGGCGCGGAAGGAATGTACGCCCGGGTAACGCGTGCCATGGTCCCACAACTTTTTGTAGTACTTGCGTGTCTCGGTGGAATTCTTTTCTTGTTCGGTGGCGTAATTTTCCATAAAGAAATCGTAGTCGAGGTGGGGGCGGTCAGCCATACGCATGGCATCTGTGCCGCGGCCAATGCCGGTGACCTTGACCAACGGACGCGAAATTTTGGCGCCAGCGGCCCCCAGTTTTTGCAGACCTTCTTCCGAAGCCAGGATACAAGCCGCGGCGCCATCGGACATCACGCAAATATCCAGGCGAGTGAGCGGCCAGGCCACCATGGGTGAGGAGCGAACATCTTCAATCGTATAGCGGTTGCGTTTTTGGGAGTAAGGATTGTGGTAGGCGTTGATGTGGTTTTTTACGCTGACATGCGCCATCTGCTCGACGGTGGTGCCGAACTCCTTCATGTGGCGAGTGACCATCATGGCATAGTAGCCGGAATAAAAACCACCGACTGGGTAATCGAAGGACACATCGGAAGCCAGGGCAATGAACTCATTGCCCTTCCAGGTTTCTACATGGCTCATGGTCTCGAAGCCGTAGGCCACGCACACATCCATGTGGCCGCTGGCCACGGATTTCCAGGCCTCCTGGAAACAGAGACCGCCAGTGGCGCCGCCGCCTTCGACGCGGTGGCCTGGCTTGGGGCAAAGGCCCAGGTAGTCCTGCGCCATGATTCCGGCCATCAATTGGCGGGCGAAGTGGTCGGAGAAATAGGAGGCCACTGAACCATCTGCCAGTTTGGTGAAGGTTGGAAAATCCAATCCAATATCATTAATGGAATAGTCGTAGGCTTCTTTGATGACGGCCTGGAACGTTTTATCAGGGCGCGCCTTGGCGAACTTTGATACACCCCCAGAGACAACATAAACGGGTCTCACGGATCATTCCTCCTGACGAATCGTAAAGCTGAATGGAAGCAGGGCAATTCTAATGCAGGTTCGGCCAAGAGCCGAGAGGCTGGCGCGAGGGCGAGCAAATAAAAGGCCGGCGAAGCCGGCCTTTTTTGTCGGTGCAATTACTTTGAACGCTTGGATGCAGTGCGGCGAGCCAGCCGACCGCGGAGCCCGCGGAAAATCAGCCAGGCGGGGATGCCGATTATCAGCACGATCGGAAGCACGTAGAGGGCCAGCCAAACCAAGGCTTCGGCGATGCCCTGCAGGGCTCTCACCAGCGCCTCAATAGCCTCTTTGGCTACGCCAGTGATATCCCAGGGGCCAACTTTGAGGGGCTGCATGGATTCGTTGGCGATGATTTCGACCGAAATGGCAGAGAGGGCGGTGGACTGTTCGATGTAATTGATCTGCCCCTTCAATACTTCGATCTGTTCGGTAATGTAATTAAGCTGGTTGAAGGCATTAAGCACATCCTCAGTGCTGCGCGCCTCCTCCATGATTTGGCGCAACATCTCTTCGGCGTTTTCCAGGTTGCGAAGACGAGATTGCAGGTCGGTGTATTCGGCGGTTACGTCTTGGTTAGTCTGAGTGTCTGTGGGTACGTCGAGGGCGCCGGAGCGAATTTCCTCCAAAGCACCGAGGAACAATCCGGATGGCACACGCACTGTGATGTAAGCGCCAGGAACTTCGAGGCCTTCGTAAACAGATGTTTTGTATACGTTGGAACTGACCACAAAACCGCCCAGACGTTCGGCCATGGCGGCAATCTCTTTCACGCGTTGTTCGGGGTCGTCAACCACAATTGAAAGACTGGCGGTTTTTTCTACCAAGCGCTCGGAAGCCTGAGCCACAACGGCATCGTTGGCAACGATGCCTCCACCTGAGTCAAGTTGGCCGGCGAAACCTGCTGCCGGCTCCTCGGCGAAGACGGGAGCGCCAACGGCTTCACCTTCGGGATAGATGGCGCGCTCTTCGGTGATACTGGGAGCCGCAGCAGCGCATGCAGACAGCAGGATGGCAGAAAGGGCGGCCATAGAAAACAAGCTAGTAAGTGTTCTCTTCTTCATTTTTTCTCCTTGGCAACTTTTCTTATACCCAATATGACGCCCTCACCCACATAATTGTTCCTGCTGCGCAAAGCGAGGAATCTACCCGCTACCAACCCGCAGCCAACCTGGCGACGTGCCTTTGGGGAAGATTCGCCGCTTGCATGCGTTGTTGGATGGATTCAACATCATATTCCACGCGGCGATAGGCCCAAATTTCCGTCTCATCATCAAAGACGGCATACGCAGCGCGTGGGTCGCGGTCGCGGGGTTGGCCCACGGATCCCGGGTTGGCTATGCAACGCCCTTTTAGGTGAACCTCTGTGTTTGGAAGAGGCACTTCCAAGCTCACCTTCTGGTTATACAAGGAGAAGAGAACCGGAACGTGAGTGTGGCCGAGGAAGCAAAAATCGGTGGTGAAATAACCAAAGTTCTCAGCGGCTGAATAGGCATCCAGCAGATATTCAAGCATTGGCTGACGCGGGCTGGCGTGTACCAATGTGATGCCGTTCACCTCAGCCTGGGGCTGCAGGCTCCGAAGGAATGCCGAGGATTCTGGAGTCAGTTGCTTCTGCAGCCACTCAATGGAGTTGCGTGCTTCGATATTGAACCCATCCAGGGTGAGATGCCCTAAGGCGGCCGCATCGTGGTTACCCCGTAGGCAAACAAGATTGGGCAAATCTCGAAGACGATTAATGCATTCATTGGGGTCGGGGCCATAACCTACAAGGTCGCCAAGACACCAGACGGCGTCCACCTCTCCGGCGTGAGCAAGTACAGCTTGGAGCGCGGTCACGTTAGCATGGATATCGCTGATGATGAGCGAACGCATATGGAGTTTGTTTACTTTAGCGTGTAACTTTCAGATTGTTGGGGCCAAAGGCGCCAGGCAGAAGCTCCGACACCGTGCTTTCGCGGATTAGTTCCCCTTTTTCATTAGCAATAAGCACCTGGGCATTTGGGGCAAATTCGGCCAAAACCTGGCGGCAGGAGCCGCAGGGCATACCTCCGTCACGGGTAACAACTGCGATGGCTTGGAATGAGCGTTCGCCTTCGGTGACGGCTTTGAAAACTGCCACACGTTCTGCGCAGATAGAATCGGGATAAGCTGCGTTCTCCACATTGGCGCCCAAAAACAGTTTTCCCGAACTGGTAAGCAAAGCTGCGCCAACGGGATAATTCGAATAGGGGGCATATGCCGCGCCCTGGGCTGTTTTGGCTTCCTCGATCAGCTCCCCCCGTTGCGTTTTATTGAGCATGTGATTCACGCTCCTTGGACGACTTGACTCCGACGGTTTTTTGGACGCGTACGCGGCGAATGCGGCGGCCGACGATTTGTTCGATGGTTAAGATCAGACCATCTTCTTCGAGCTTTTCACCAACTTTCGGCACGCGACCAATACGCCCAAAGAGATACCCTCCCAGGGTGTCCGCGTCTTCGCTGTGCAAGCCGGAGCCCATTACCTCATTGAAATCGTTCAAACTGATACGGCCGTGAAAAATCACATCCCCATTTTCTGTTTTTTGGTATGAGAGTTCTTCTCCGAGGTCATATTCATCCTGAATCTCCCCCACAATCTCTTCCATCATGTCTTCCATGGTGACTAAACCAGCGACTCCACCGAATTCGTCCACTATGATGGCAATGTGGATGCGGCCACCCTGCATTTCGGCCAGCAAATCGTCAAGCTTCTTGGATTCAGGGACAAAGTTCGCGGGACGCAATAGCTCTCGCAGGGACTTGATTTGCTGAGGAGCGCGCCAAACCTTGAGCAGGTCTTTGGCGTAGAGCAAGCCAACCATGTTATCGATGTTGCCTTTGTAGACCGGCACGCGGGAATAGCCGGATTCAAGCAAGGCATCCGCGGCTTGATCGATGGGGGTTTCCACGTCGAGGGCATAGATGTCGATGCGGGGCACCATGATTTCGCGCACCAGCGTATCGCCAAACTCGAAGATGGAGAAAATCATCCGGCGCTCGTCCTTTTCGAGAACCCCTTCGCGCTGGCTGGCGTCTACAAAAGAACGCAATTCATCTTCCGTGATGGTAACCAATTGTTTCGGCTCGCTGCCGCGGTTTGAAAGCCGGGCAGGCAGAGCGAGGATGGGTCGCATGACTAAGGCGATGGCGCGCGCCAATGGCGTCAGCCGGAGCGCCCAGGTTTCCGGGTTGCGCAAAATGCGACGCTCGACAAAAAATTCGAAGAGCCAGATGGCCAGCCCAATCAGCAAGAGCATGCCGCCCAGGGTCTGAATGGGGACAGCGGCAGGATCGAGGGGAATGAGGATGGCGAGGACCAGAGCGGCAATCAGGAAGCGAAGCAGGGTCAGCGCCAGGCGCAAACTGTCTCGCAGGCTGGTTCGGCGCTTTATCAAGTCGAGAGCTTGGTCCACCTGGCGGTCAAGTTCCTCACTGAGAGACGCCAGGCGGGAATATCGTGCGTTCAGAATCCCGGTGCGGGTTGCGGTGACTAATAAATCAACGGCTAGCAAAAAGACAAGCAGAACAGGGAGGATACTAATCGAGTTCCTCCAGTTTACGAATCACGCGAGCGGGTACTCCTACTACAACGGTGTGGGCGGGAACATCTTTGGTTACCACGGATCCGGCTCCGGTGCGCGCCCCCTGGCCAATGTGCAAAGGGGCCACAAGCATTGTGTCAGACCCGATGAAGACGTCCGACTCGATCACTGTGGGATTCTTTTTCTCGCCATCGTAATTAGCGGTGATGGTGCCGGCTCCGATATTGACATTCGGCCCGATGGTGGCGTCACCGATATAAGAGAAATGACCCATCTTGACACCAGTGGCCAGGGTTGAATTCTTGATTTCGCCAAAGTTACCCATATGAACCCCTTCGCCGAGCTGCGCCCCTTTGCGCAGGTGCGCAAAGGGACCAATGTCTACATCGTTCTCAATGACAGCCAGTTCCACAACAGCAGCTTCGATTCTGCAAGCATTGCCAACGCGGCTGCTGCGGATAACGGTGTTTGGGCCGACAATGCAATCTTCGCCAATCGTTGTGGTCCCTAGCAGCATCGTGTTCGGCCAAAGGATCGTGTCTTGCCCGATGCTGACCCCCGACTCAATGTAAGTGGATTGCGGGTCGATTATGGTGACGCCTTCCAGCATCCAATAGCGGTTAACACGTTTCCGCAGGGCTGCTTCCGCTTCGGCAAGATGTTCACGAGTGTTGATGCCAATCGCCTCGTTTGCATCTTCCAAAATGGCCGTCTCAACGTGGTCGCCGGCTTTGGCGGCGATTTCCAGCAAATCGGTTAAGTAATACTCTTTTTTCTTCGCAGAGGGTTTCAATTTCTTCAACGCAGGCCAGAGCCAATCGGCACGGAAGCAATAGGCGCCTACATTCAGTTCCTCGATCGCCAAATCTGCAGCAGAGGCTTCGGCTTCCTCAATGATGGCGCGGGGTTCACCAGAAACATCGCGCTTCACACGACCGAAGCCACGGGCTTCCCCCTGTCTCAACGTGAGCAAAGTGAAGGGGCCCTTATTTTTCTTTTGCTTGTCCAATAATTTCTTGAGCGTATCCGAAGTAAGCAAAGGCAGGTCGGCGTTGGACACCACGATAAGGTCTGCCTTGCCTGCCAACATGCGCTGCGTTTGCAGCAGCGCATGTCCTGTGCCCAACTGGTCTGCCTGCTCCACAAATTCGGCGCGAGGACCCACTGTTTCACGAATTGCTTCTGAGCCGTGGCCCACCACCAGGATAGGAAGTTCCTTGGACACACGCTCGGCGGATTCCAGCGAATGCAAGATCATCGGCCGTCCCGAGAGGTGGTGAAGGAGCTTGGGCAGGCGCGAGTGCATACGTGTGCCTTTACCCGCAGCAAGGAGCACGACGCGGGCCTTCATTTCCGGCCTTCTCCAGAGGCAAAAGCAAACACTTCAGAATCAAAAGGCAATGTTCGTTTCAGTATTAAGGGGAAGGGAACGCGGACAAAAGAAGGTTCTTCGGGTAATTCCATTGACATGTTTGGGTTACAGTCGGGGCGCCTGGGCTCGAACCAGGATCCACGGCTTCAAAGGCCGGTGTGCTACCATTGCACCACGCCCCAGCGAGCTGTTTTAAAGCAGGCAAAGAGGCAGAAATTGTAACATAGCGAACAAATCGTCGGTAAACTCGCCTCTTACTTACAATTTCCGGGACTATTAGGAAGCGTAGGACATGCGGTGGGTGGGGAGGCCGGCGTAAAGGTGGGTGTAGTGTCGTACGACTCGTCGGGGTCGAGTGTAGGCGTGGGGGTAGGCGGCGACTGGATTATGCGCAGGGTTTGAAGCAAATCTTCTCCAACATTCAATTGCACGACAGCCTTTCCTATCCAGCATTTGCCGCTAAAACTAAGGGCCTGGATATAGAACCAATTCGAATCCGCGCTGCGACCATGCACGGTTGTGATTTGGCCGGGCTCGAAAAAATCATAATCAGGATAGACAAAATCAGGGCCCGTGCGGCAGCGAGCGGCCTGGATAATGGTTGCCCTAATTTCCTCTACAGGTGTCGGCGTTGGAGCGGGCAAATCAGTTTCAAGGCTAAGCGTAACCCCGCTAGCTTCATAAGCGCCGACGTCGCAAGCCGGTCCAAAAGGACGAGGGAACAGGCGCTGGTCGACTTCAGGGCAGAGTCCAGTAGCCGCGTCAAGAGCCGGGCTGCCCGGTAACAGTGCATGGGTCAATGTAGGGCCGCCGTTATCAGCCAGCGGCCCGAGTTTAAGCTCAGTACTAGAAACGCTGATAGGGAAGCCGCAACTTTCGCCGAACAAGTAGGATGTATCCGTAGTCGTTTCGATATTTGTGCCTACCAAGAGAACTGGGAGTATCCCGGTTCCGCTACTGCGGATGCAATTGCTCCTTCCATTGTTTACTAAAAGACTGTTGGCTATTCGGCTGATCACGGCTCCCCCATGGAATATGTTGAGACCGACGATATTGTCTGCAATGGTCACAAAACTCAGACGCAGGTGACCATCGATCGGCCGAATACCTGTTCCTAAATTTCCGCTTATCGTGCTATTGGCGATAATCATTTCACTGCGATTCTCAACAGCACCATCTGAAAATACGATTCTCGGAACACCACTAATATTGTTGGCTATCAGGCTATTTTGGATATTCATGGCGCCATGATTGCTAATCGCCGGCATCCCGCCAACATTTTCATCGACAACACTTTCAATCAGTGTCAGGTCAGCCCAGTTATCGAGCGCTCCGTTTTGATTGCGGCTGATGTGGCTGGAACGAATTTCCAGGTTGCCCTGATTCTGAATACCGGCAACGATACTGGTTCCCGGGAAAGCGCCTCCGTTATCACTGATTTCCACATTGTCTAAATGAAGCTCCCCTTCTTCTACTAATATTCCCTGTTGTTCATTTTGGTTGATAGACCCTCCCTGGATAGTCACGTTCGTTCCATCCCCGTCAATGCTCAAGCCGCGAAGATTTTCACTGATCACGCTATCGGAGATGCTAACGACAGCGCCATTTGAAATACTCAGCCCATCTACGTGCAGGTTCCCTGCATTGTTGTTCCTGATCGTCACGTTATTCAGCGTTACGTCACCCGTAAGATTCAGGCCTTCAAGCCCGTTGTTCTCAAACAGGGCATCATTGGCTTCCAAAGTACCTTCGCTTGTAATCCCCGTGGTTCCATTTCCAGAAAACACCCCACCATTGATTGTCAACTCTCCCGCGTTATATATTCCAAATCCAGCGTGATAAGGTTCACGAATAATTGTTGCTGTGACGGTTACATTGGTCAAGGTTGCCGCGCTGTCAGCATAGATCTCTATGCCTGCATACAAACAATGATCAAAAGTCACATTAACCAACTCGGCGTTTGAATTTCCCATGATAGATAGACAGCCACCGGGGAAATTTCCCCGTGCGTTTTGCACCGTAAGATCTTCAAGCAGAAGATGACCTTCTCCTCGAACATAAAAACCGGCATACGTATTACCAAGGTCGATGATGGTTTCACCTTGACCAGCGCCGGTGATCCAAAGATTGAAATCAACCTTGAAGGCGTAATCATCTGGGACGGGACGGCAGGGTCTAACTGTACATGGTGACCTCGCGATTTCGTTGTATGTTCCAGCAGCAATGATAATTTGGTCGTCGGCGTCGGCGCGTGCCAAGGCTTCAACAAGGCTAAGACAGGGATCGCTTGGTTCTGCGCAGATGTTGCTGTCATTCCCGCTAGTCGAGACATACCAAATGGTTCGCTCATGGCGTTCGGAGCCAGCGCAGGCAACCAGGACCACGTTGAGCATGAACAGCAATAAGGCGAATTTCCTCAGGCTCATTTAGCCTCTTACATGAATTAGATGCAATCCATGCCGATTCGCTTCAGAATCGGGCTATTTCATTGTACAGCGGGAGTCAATAAGATTTGTCTTCCGGCGCCAGCCCTAACTGAACGGCTTGCTCATAGGTGAGCGCCCCCAATCTTGGCGCCGAATGCAGCTCTTTTTCTTTGTCCTTCCAGTACTTATCGGTCTGGATGCGGCTCATCGGTTTGGTCTCTGCTTTTTCCAGAAGACTTTCTAAATGCGGATCGGTGTCCCCGACCTTGGATTCCGATTTTGGCGACACAGGCACCGGTTTGGTGGCTTTTTCGAGTCGGTTCAATTCCTGGGCGATGCGGCCGATAGATTTTTGCAGCGCCTCGGCTTGGGCGGCCATGCGGGCAGGCGCTAGTGGCTTGGTGACCAGCAGTAATGCGTAAGAGGGGCTTATGCTGCTCAGGTGGAGGAAATATTCTTTTCCGCGGAAAACCTGTAAATCGTCGGGATAGGGAGATTTGGTGAACGCGGCAATCCGCCCGGCGGCAAAAAAAGCCGACATCAGGTGGGGCATCAATGAGGTTTCGATCTCCGGGTCAGGGAGTGCCCCGGCGCGGGCAAGAATCTGACCACGCTCATTGATAAGCCCAACGCTAAGAGCCTGAAGATTGAAGCGCAGTTCGGAGAGTTGATCGGCAATCTGCTTGACGGGTTTTTCTTCTGCAGCCAATTCACCCTTTAATGCTGAAATTTCCGGCGGCAACAAGCTTTCTGCCCACCCAAAAAGGCGCTCGACTGCATCCAGTAAATCTGCCAGTTCAACTGGCTTGAAGAAAAAGGCCTCGGCGCCCGAGCGCGCGACCTGCTTACGGATTTCGTTATCGTGAACCCCGCTCACCAGAATAACTTTGGTTTCCGGATTAATGCGACGGAAGCGGACCATCAGTTCGAGGCCTGAGATACCAGGGAGCAGCACATCTGCAATTAGCAGATCGAAATTGCCATTCTCCAACGCTTTCAGGGCATCTTCTGCCGAAGATACGACGACTACCTGAAAATCCCGTTTTAGACTTTCCAGGCCAGCGCGAAAAACTTCGGCGCTTTCTTTCTGGTCTTCAACAAGCAGAACACGCTTAGGGGTCATGGCGCGGGCATTCTAGCACCAAGCGACACGACGGGTGGCAAATGGGGCGGATGAATTCCCGGGCTTAGAATCTTTGCAGCACCACCCAAGGTGTTCCGTGCTGGGGATTAGGATGTACATGAAGAGGAATCTGGTAGGCGCTCTGCAAGGTTTCAGTGGTCAACACCTCGGCAGGTGTCCCCGAGGCGCGAATGCGCCCGTCCACCAATAGGACCAGGCGATCCGCGTACAGGGCAGCTAGATTTAGATCGTGCATCGCTACTAACACGGCCAGGTTTTGTTTGTGTGCCATGCGGCTTACCAAGCTGAGTAGGGACACTTGGTGGTGAAGATCTAAATGCGCAGTGGGCTCATCGAGCAAGAGGATGGGGCAATCCTGTGCCAGGGCCCGGGCCAACAACACCCGTTGCTGTTCCCCGCCGGATAACTCTCCCATGCGACGGTCGCTGAGGTGGGACACTTCGCTGGATTGCATGGCCTTCTGAATCTGCTCCAGATCACGCGGGCCGAGACGCCCCAACCAATTCAGGTGGGGCGTACGGCCCAAGGCAACGCACTCAAATACGGTGAAGGCTGGCGGCAGTTGTGCGGATTGAGGCACAACTGCGATTTGTCTGGCGCGCTCTTGTTCGGAGAATTCGACTAGATTTTTGTTATCGAGATGGATGGAACCCGAGATAGGTTTGAGCACACCGCTGAAGCTACGAATCAAACTGGTTTTGCCAGAACCATTGGGGCCGATCAGGCCTAGTAGTTCTCCGCGGTCAAGTTTTAAATCTTCACTTCGAAGGACTACTTTGCCACCATAGGCAAGATGTAGTGATTTCGCAGAGAGCATGGTTACCAAAACATTTGCGCCTTGGCGCGGCGTAGTAACCAAAGGAAAAAGGGCACCCCGGCCAGAGCGGTGAGAATGCCTACCGGCACGACTTCGGGTGCGAAAAGCGTGCGCGCCAATAGATCAGCGAGCAGCAGGGCGGCCGCGCCTCCCAACATAGAGAGCGGCAACAGGCGGCGATGATCACCACCCCAGATCAAGCGCAAGGCGTGAGGGACGATGAGGCCGATGAAACCAATCATTCCTGAAAACGCCACCGCCGCCGCGGCGGCCAGAGACGCGGCAACAATGAGCAGCAATTTGACGCGTTCGACAGGGAGACCTAATTGCTGTGCTTGCTCTTCCCCCAATTGCAATACATTTAGCTGATGGCCGGAGAAAAGAAGAATTCCGAGACTAAGAACAAGGTAGGGAAGGATTGCCACGACTGGCGGCCAGCCACTGAGGGCAGCTCCGCCGAGCAGCCAAGCCAGGGCGCGGCGCAACTCGTTATTGGAATACAGCATGATAAATGAGCTGAGCGCGGTAGCGAACGAGCTAACCGCAACTCCAGCGAGAATCAGGGTTGTTACCGGAACCGTTTTGCCCAGGCGGGCGATGCTGTACACCACGGCAACCGCCATCAAGGCGCCCAGAAACGCAGCGGCAGGGATGGTGTAGAAACCCAATAAAGTTTGAGGCCACTGTTGCGCCATCACAAACACAGCACCTAGCCCCGCACCTGAGGCAACTCCTATTAGATAAGGATCTGCCAAGGGGTTTCGGAACAAGCCCTGGTAAGCAGTTCCACTTCCAGCCAGCGCTGCACCGGTGAGAGCGACGAGCAGAGTATGTGGCAGGCGGATTTCGTAGATGATGGTGGTGGAGGTCGATGAAAGGACGGATCTCCCCATTAGGGCTTGCAGTAGATCTTGGGGAGGAATGAACACGGAACCCAGAGCAATACTCAACAACAAGGCCAATGCCAGGATGAGTGCGTTAAGGAGAAAGGGACGCCTAAATAAAAAAGCCGTAGTCATAGTTGAGCGGGGAGACGTTGCTCGTCTCCCCGCTTAGTGGTTTAGTTGAAAAGATCTGGGTGGAGCAGGCGGGCCAATTGCTCGAGGGCTTCCACAAGGCGCGGGCCTGGGCGGCTCATCAGGTTATCGTCGAAGGGGATGACCTGGCTTGCTTGCACAGCTGCCAATTCGCCCCAGCCTGCACGTTGAGCAACTAACTCCGGAGTAGCGCCATAAGCGGAATCTCCAAGCAGGATGAAATCGGGGTTCTGCACCAATAACTCTTCGATGCTCAAAGGCTTGTAACCTTCCAGTCCCACGGCTGCATTCCGGGCCCCTGCTGCATTGATTATCAGATCAATAAAGGTTCCTGTTCCTGCAGTGTAAGGAGCGTTGGGATCAGTCAAGCCATCCACTTCATAAAAGACAACAGGTTTATCGGTCACGTCTGCGACAGCAGTCTCCACTGCGGAAACACGCGCCCGCAGCGATTCGGCTGCTGCAGCAGCCTCCAGGTCATGCCCCGTGAGCTGACCCACGGTAATCAAATTGGCATAGAGCCCTTCGAAATCTCGTGGATTGGCCAGCCAGAACACCACAATGCCAATTTGCTCAAGCTGGGCTACTTGTTCGGGCGGGGTGATCTCAGCGGCGAGCACCAAGTCGGGTTCTAGGCTGATAATCAGTTCGGTGTTCAGGGCAATGAAGGTATCGCCGATATCCGTTACGCTTTGGGCTTCGGCAGGAAAATCCGAGAGAGGGTCACGAGCAATGACTTGGGTCCCAGCGCCGACGGCAAATAAGATCTCAGTGTTGGAAGGCGCCAATGAGATGATGCGTTGAGCGGGCGCATCCAAGGTAATGGTGCGTTGCAGGCCGTCAGTAATGGTCAGCGGGTAGGTGGTTTGCGGAATGGGCGTGGCAGTTGCTTGGGTTGTGTTAACTTCTGGCGCGGGCAGAGTTGCTTCTTCGACCACCGGTGCTCCGCAAGCTGCCAAAACTAAAACGAGGATAAAGGAACAAAAGAATATTTTTCGTGCTTTCATGGCGGAACTCTCCTATCTATCCAATTAAACAAAAACCCTGCACGCGGCAGGGAAAAGTCAAACCCGAGACCAGACAGCGGGTGGCTGCACCTCTCTTCCGCGAGGATGTGCGAGGGAATTCGGGCCGGCGACCTGGCTTACCGCGCGAGGCGGATCACAGTTGCGGGACAGCGCCGGATTCTCACCGGCTTCGCAGTACGCCGCCCTGGGGGCGGCCACCCGAATACTGTTGTTAAGATGCATGGAGATTGTATAGCGGGCACCGCTTTGCGTCAAGCATGAGCGGAGCGGAATGTTATTATTTCCATCGACGGCTTAGTGTGAAAAACGGCATAGTTTTCGATTTCGCAATCATTGGAGGCGGTTTATTGGGCCTGGCAACTGCCTGGGCACTTAAAGCGAAGTACTCCGACACTTCTATCGTATTGATTGAAAAAGAAAACAATGTTGCCATGCACCAATCTGGGCGCAATAGCGGCGTATTGCATTCGGGGATTTATTACAAACCCGGAAGCCTGAAATCGCAACTCACGGCCAAGGGCCGGGCCAAGCTGCTTGATTTTTGCAACCAGCATGGCGTACCTTACGAGATTTGTGGAAAGTTGATACTTGCAACCAGAGAGAACGAAATTGAGAAGCTAGAGGCGCTTTACAAAAGAGGGGTCGAAAACGAATTGAAAATCAAATATGTAGATCCAAAAGAAATAAGTGAAATAGAGCCTCACGCGGCGGGATTGAAGGGGATCTGGATCCCAGAAACCGGCATTGTGGACTTCGTCCGTGTCGCACGAAATCTAGCTACTCGAGTGTCCGCGCTAGGGGTTGAGATTCGATTGGGAGCGACCTTGCTGGATTTTAAGCATGCTGGACGAGATCTAAAATTAGTGACATCGCAAGGAAATTTTAGAACACGGGTAGCGGTAAATTGCTCGGGCCTATTCAGCGATCGATTGGCCCGCAAGACAGGAATCAAACCGAGGCTGCGCATTGTGCCCTTCCGCGGCGAATATTTCAAATTGACACCCGAGGCGCGCCATCTTGTGCGTGGCTTAATTTATCCCCTGGCCGATCCGCGCCTCCCATTTTTAGGAGTGCATTTAACGAAAACAGCGGATGGCGAGGTACTGGCCGGGCCCAACGCTGTGTTGGCGCTAAAAAGGGAGGGGTATCATGCACGGGATTTTGAGTTACGCGATGCAGTAGATTCAATTGGTTATTCAGGATTCTGGAAACTGATCCTGGCTAATATTGGTTTGGGGCTTGGCGAACTGCTAAAAGCAGGGAGCGTGTCCGCGTTTACGCGGGCAACGCAAAAGCTGGTACCGGAAATCCGCGTCGACGACTTCGTGCCAACGCGCGCAGGAGTACGCGCGCAAGCGGTTGACATAAACGGAAAAATA
>JAMCZK010000009.1 GCA_023485685.1 Chloroflexota bacterium
GCGTCTTGGCGGCTTCGATTGCTGCTTCGCCGCGCAAGCGGATATCTTCGGCTACAGCTCCGCCGCGTGTACGCAGTTCTTCAGCCCGACCGCGCAATTCTCCACTCAGTTCACGAGCTTCCTTACCAACCTCGGCCGCTCGCTCACGGGCCAGCTTGGTCAGCTCCTCGGCACGCTGGCGAGCTTCCGCGGCTGCCTGCTCCAGGCTTTCCACGGTGCGATCGCGCAGCTCGATTCCCTTCTCGCGGATCAACTTGCGGGTTTCCTCGCCGGAGGCTGGCGCCATCAGCAAGGCTACCGCCGCGCCGATCAGGCCGCCCATTAAAAAGCCGGCAAAATAGGATCCAAAATCTCCACCATTTCTGTCAGACATAGCTTTCTCCTTAATATTCCAATTCCATTATATCGTCTATCGTTTCCAAAATCGCAACAATTCCAGTGCTCGGCGTGCTGCCGCCGCCCCGGCATTTACTTTAACGATGGGACTGACCAGCTTATCACTCAGGAAGCGGGCTGTACCGCGCATGGTGTTTGCGGCTTCGCTGGCGGAATCCAGGATGGGGCGCACTTCGTTGTTCAACAGGTTAACCAGCCGGGCCAGTTGGATGATGAGGATGACCAGCGCTATTCCGATGATCATGAACTCGAAAGCCACCAGAATGATGAACACATCTCGCAGGGTCTCCGTGGGAGCGCCCGGCTGCATGAGCCAAATTATTGCGGCAACCGCGCCAGCCAACAAAAGAATCGCAAGGATTCCGATAAAAATGCCGAATCTGCGTGTAGATCCTTGCTTTGGCGGCTCAAATCCTTCTGCCCTGGCTGCGCGTTCGATGCGGTCGTCGTTGCTCATGTATCCGCCTTTCAGTTCATTATACCTAGCAAATGGTAATGATTAAAAGAATGGGAATTTTTGTATCACAACAACTTTTTTATCACACTGCCGAAAGCATCCATGCCCTTGCGGTAGGGGCGGGGTTACCCCGCCCTCACCAATAAGGGCGAGGAAACCTCGCCCCTACCGTGGACGCCTCGTTTGGCCGAGTCCTTGTGTTAGTCTGTATTCTCTAGTCCCTATCTATTCGTTAATCATCGTTCCCATCAAAATTATTAGTTACTGGTTTTGCCAGCTATCCACTCTGTCTTCGATGCTCTGCAATTCGTCTTTGTTTCCACTGACGCTGCGCGGTTGAGCGGGGGACGCTTCCAGGATTGTGCAGGCTGCATCCAGGCAGTAGCGATATTCCAGGGCTGCGGAGAAATTCGTGGGGCTGTACAGCTTATATGCCCAGCGCCCACTGCCCAGCGGCCACATAGGCAAGGGTGTGGTCCAATCAAGCAACTTGAATTGAATATAAACAAGCGAACCAGTATCAGGTGCAGTTAGGTCAAACATAATCGGCGCGCTGGACCCGGACGACCAACTTTCCACCTGGTCATAGATTTCCATGCTGGTTGTGCCCACAGGAATAATTAATTGCCGTAATTGGAATGCGCCGCTAGCGGCATGTTCCGCATTCCAGAAGCCGTCACCCAACGTGTACTTGTAACGAATATCTACGCCTGTCGGGACTTGCATCGTCAGCGAATAGTGTCCATCGGGCTGCGCCGTCAGCAGCGGCCGGGTGCCAAAGGGTTCTACATTGCCCGCCAGGAACACTGGCGTGTTCGCTGTGTGGTCTGCTGGCGGAGTGAGCCAGAACGTAACGCTTGCCATCAGGTTTGGTGTTAGTGGGATGGCAGCAGGCGTTTCACTGTTGGCGGCCACCAGCGCCCCCTGCTGGAAAGGCAGGTGGCTCCCGGATGGAGAATAGATCAAGATATTGTGCAAGCCCTGCGGCAGCCCCGGGATTAGGAAGCGGCCTTCGGCATCCGTGCGCGTCTGTTGACCTGCAGCGATGACCACGAAATCGGCCAGCGGCAGCCCGCTGCCGGCGTCGCTAACGGTGCCCGACACCCGCCCAGTCTCGATCGCCAAGGGCAGATCCGCCCAAGCGGCAACCATATCGTGAGCCACATGCCCGGGTCCATCCACTAAATATGCGCGATATACGATGCCTTCACCATTGGCGCCGACCTCATCTACGTTGCCAGCCGCACTCACACGCGTATAACGATATTTCAGCAGCGTGCCCGCAGGAACAGAAATAGTGATGGACGCGCTATTTTCCCCGCTGGACTGCATCTCCATCCTTTGCGGATTGAATTCCAAGCCCGTCACCTCATCGAGGATTGTGAACAAAATCGCCTCACCAACAGGGCTGTTAGCTGGCAGCAATGCGTTGAACGTGATTTCCACGCTAGCAGGCAATTGATACGAGGTGATCTCCGTGGCTTGCACCAAATTGGAGCAGCTTGCGAGGAAAACGGCGATCATGCCCAAGACAATGGCCTTCTTCATCCCGCCGCCTTGCGCGCTTCCCGTTGACGCTGCGCTAGACTGGCTGTTCCCACGCTGAGGAAATAGAGAATGACCAGCGGCAGCCAAACCAGCATCATATTGATCGGGTCAACGGTGGGCGTGATGGCAGCCGCCAGCACCGCTAATGCAACTATTGCGATGCGCCAATTTTGTCCGAGCCAACGTGCGGGCAACAGGCCCATGGCTGCGAGCACATACGATAACAAGGGAAACTCGAAAGCCAGCCCCACCCAGAACATCAAGCCGGTGGCAAAGCCAATATAGGATGATGGGCGAACAACAGTCGGGATTTCCATAAAGTTCAGCAAGAACGTAACCGCTGGCGGCAATAAATAATAATAGGTGAACAGCATCCCCGCCACAAATAAGACGAACACAAGCGGGATGGCGAGGAAACCAATCATGCGTGCCCGGCGGCTGAGCCCCGGCGCCACGAAAAGCAGCAGTTCGAAGGCAATATAGGGCAGGGTGATGGCAAAGGCGCCCAGCATCGTCACGCGCATCACCACACCGATCGGCTCGGTAACCTCAATGGCCTGCAATCCCTGGAGCCCCCCGATGGGCGCAGCCAGCCAGCTCAACATTTGCCCGGAGAACTCGAACATAATAATGGAAACGATGATTAGCGCCAGTGTGGCGCGCAGCAAGTGGCTGCGCAGCGCCGCCAGGTGCGCCAGGACATCACCCGGGTGGGCAATGGCTTTCTGTACCGTTTCGCCTAACGGCGTGTCGCCGGGCTCCTCGGTGAAAAAGCGCCGTGGCCTCGCGAAGACGCGGCCAATCAGCCCGCCGATGAAGCGGAAGGGCGCGGTGAGCAAGCGCCAAATATTGGCTAGCAGGCGGCGCATGAACTATCCTCCCTTGCCATTCTGAGCGAGTAAGGCGGCCGAAGGCAGCCGTGACGACGCGAAGAATCCATCCGAATCATGGTTAATTATTCAGCCATTCTTTGCTCAGGTTTTCGAATTTTGGATTCATTGTCCTTAATGAATTCAAGTTTCTTCTTTCTTAGCCATCCCTTTATGCGATGCTCAGCGTCCATCGCGTCATATATATCGGAAAATTCTTCAAAGAATAAGAGCTGATCGATGTTGTATTTTGCCGTGAATCCTTTTACTGCTTTCGATTTATGCTCAAAAATTCTGCTTCCCAATATGTAAACATAGTAGCTGTTCATGCACAAAATCCGATAGTGACTTGGTTTACCCTAGCACTGCTTTGCTAAGCCGAGTAGCTCCGATGTTTTTTTCGCATCAGTATTCCCCGTCTGTTTTCTGTTTTTCAGGATTTTCTTCCTTGGCCTTCTTTTGCGAAAGGGAATCCGGTTGCCGCGTCCAGGCAACGATCTGGTGGTCGAGATCGTTCAGTTTCGCCTGTGTTTCCTTGATCTCGTTTTTCAATTCGCTGCGAAGTTTCTTGACTTCCTCGAGCCCGGCTTCGCGCGCCAGGTTCTCTGGCAGGTCGCGCAGTTGGCGGCGGGCATCCTGGATGCTGCGCCAGGTGCCGGACTCGCGCAGATTGCGCAGTGCGCGACCCAGCGTGCCTCCGAGCTTCACCAAATCCTGCGGGCCTAAGACCAGGAAAAGGATCACTAATATGACAATCAGTTCAACGGGGCTGATGCCAAGGAATTCCATTCGGGCTTAGTCTTTGTTCTCCGTCACGTGTGGCTGCCCCAGCGCCTGGCTGATCTCATTGCGTCGTTCCGCCAGGCTGCCCAGCACCCCGTTCACGAATCGCGACGAACTGTCGGATCCGTAGCGCTTGGCGAGCTCCACTGCTTCGTTGATGGCTACCTTAACCGGGGTCTGTTGTGAGATGGCGAATTCCCAAACGGCCATGCGGATGAGGTTGCGGTCGATGATGGAGACCTGGTCGATAGGCCACTCCGGGGCGTGTTCGGCGATGTAGCCATCGAGCTCTTTGCGGATCGGGTAGACGCCCCGCACCAGACGGCTGGCGAAATCTTCGAGGGTGTCTTCGAGATCGTAATCTTCGATGCGGGCGGCCAGCACGTCTTCCAGCGCATGCCCGGCCAGGTCAATTTCGTACAAAGCCTGGAGTGCCAGGCTGCGCGCCCGGGTGCGCGGTTTCATCGCTTATTCTTTGCTGTCGGCAGGGCGGTAGTAGATGTCTTCGATGTGAATGTTGATCTGGCCGGCCACCATTCCCACCATTTCTTCGACGGCGCGCGCCACAGCGGCTTGCACGTCGCGGCTTACTTGGCGCAGGTTGGTGTCGGCGTCCATTACCAGGAACAGATCCACATCGACAGTGCTGTCGGCCACCCTGATTTGCACGCCTTCGGGGGCGCCGCGTCGCGGGCTGGTGCTGTGCACCCCGGGCACTTTGAGCGCCGCCAGCCGCGCAATGGAATGCAATACATCGGGGGCTATGGTGGTGAGGTCTGGGTTACGCATTTGTCAAGGTCCTTGAGGTTGTAATAATATCGGGACACACTGCTATATTACAACTTTTGTTCAGAATTCATGTCAAGCAAGTCGTTTAGGACATGGCCATGCCGCCGTCGACGGCAAGCACCTGGCCGGTGATGTAGCCGGCCTCATCGGAAGCCAGGAAAGCTACGGCATAAGCAATTTCTTCGGGGGTGCCCTTGCGGCCCAGGGGGATCATCTTGATGAAGGCTTCGCGCATCTCTTCCGGTACGCCGGCCCAGATCTCTGTATCCACATAGCCGGCGGCCACCGCATTCACCGTGATGTTGCGGGAAGCCACTTCGCGGGCCAGCGCCTTGGTGAAACCAATTTGGCCGGCCTTGGAGGCCGAATAGTTGGTCTGCCCGGCATTGCCGATCTGCCCGGAAACGGAAGTGATATTGATGATGCGTCCGGTGCGGGCTTTCATCATGTGTCGCACCGCGGCTTTGGAGCAATTGAACGTGCCCTTGAGGTTGGTATCCATCACCGCGTCCCAGGATTCTTCGCTCATCATCATAATGAGCATGTCGCGGGTGATGCCGGCGTTGTTGACTAAAATGTCCAGTCCCCCGAATTTTTCCACCGCCGCCTTGATCAAGGCGTTGGCGTCATCCACCTTGGCGACGTCGCCGATGATGGCGGCTGCCTTGCCGCCCGCCTTTACGATCTCGAGCACCACTTCTTCCGCAGCCTTGCCGCTGCTGTTGTAGTTCACAATGATGCTGGCGCCGCGGCCGGCAAGTTCAAGAGCGATAGCCCGGCCGATGCCGCGCGAGGCTCCGGTGACGACGGCGACTTTATTGGCGAGTGGCGTGGCGTTTTTGGGCATGGTAAGGCTTGCCCCGAGCGAGCCGCTTTGCGGCGACGAGGGGTCCTCAATTCGGGATTATACCAATGGGGGGAAAGCAAGGATGAAGGATGACGGATGAAATTAGGGGATCTGCCTCGTTTTATCTTGTCTGCCACTCTGAGCAAACAATAGGCTTCAGCGGCTCCGCGAAAACCAATCGCGTCATTGCGAGCGTAGCGAAGCGTGGCCATCTACTGCTTGGCCTAAAATAATCTTCATACCAAACGGTACTTGAATACTCGTGCGTGCATTTTCGCAAACTAGCAGATTGCCACCCATTCGCTGCGCTCAGGGCAGGCTCTGGGCAGCGCCGCTTTTAGCGACGCTAGGCGCCCTTCTCGCAATGACGGAGAAGAGTTTTAAAATGATTTCGCCTCGCCTTTTGCTTGACGAACTTCACTCTGTAAATACTCGCGCGCCGAGATCGAAGCCGGCGGCCTGCAGCCGCGCCATGAAAACGGGGCGCAGGCCGGTGGCCTTCAGCTTGCCCAAGACTTTTCCATCGGGTGAAGTGCCGGTCTGCTCGAATTTGAAGATGTCGGTCATGGTAACCATATCCCCTTCCATACCGGCAACCTCCGTAAGGTAAGTGATCTTGCGGGAGCCATCTGAGAGGCGGCTTTGCTGCACGAACAAGTCCACCGCCGAGGCGATCTGCTGCCGCACCATGCGCGCCGGCAGGTCCAGGCCGGCCATCAGCACCAGGGTCTCCAGCCGGGAGATGGCATCGCGTGGGGAATTGGCGTGCACCGTAGTGAGAGAACCGTCATGGCCCGTGTTCATGGCCTGCAGCATATCCAGGGCTTCGGCGCCGCGTACTTCGCCCACCACGATGCGGTCGGGTCGCATGCGCAGGGCGTTGCGCACCAGGGCGCGAACGTTCATCTCGTTGTCCTTGCCCGCGTCCGCAGGCCGGGTTTCTAGGCGCACTACATGTTTCTGTTGGAGCTGCAGCTCGGCAGCATCCTCGATGGTCACGATGCGTTCATGGGACGGGATGAAGCTGGAGAGGATGTTCAGCAGGGTGGTCTTGCCTGAACCGGTCCCACCGGAAATGACGATGTTGAGCCGCGCTTTCACGCAAGCCTGCAGGAATTCGGCCATCTTCTCTGAGAGCGAGCCGAAACGGATGAGATCGGGGATACCCAGGCGTTCCTTGGGAAATTTGCGGATGGTAATGGAAGGACCATCGATGGCCACCGGAGGAATAATGGCGTTGACGCGGGAGCCATCCGGCAGGCGGGCATCGACCGCCGGGTAATCGTGGCTGATGCTGCGGCCCAGTGGCTTGATGATATTTTCGATAACCCGGATAACCTGTTCGCTGTTGATGAAAGCTATATCTGTTTTTTGGATTCGGCCGTTGCGTTCCGCGTAGACAGCGGAAGGGCCGTTTACCATCACCTCGGTAACGTCGGGGTCATCCAGCAATGGCTGCAACGGGCCGAAGCCCATAAGGCCGGCGACGATCTCGTCGAAAATCTGGGCGCGTTCCGCCTCGGGGAGCTGCAATTTGGTGCTGGCGTAGGCTTTGGTTAGCGCTACGCGAATTACTTCCTGCGGATCTTTTACTTTATTAGCCTCGCTGGAAAGAACCTGCAGCGCTTCTGCGATCAAATAGGATTTGAGTTTCGACTGGCGCTCGGCGCTCAGCGGACCCCCGGGGTTCATTATTCCTCCCCTAGTTCGACCAACCAGATGATCTCGCTGCGATTCAATGCCAGGAAATCGCTGCGCAGCAATTCGACCTTGCCGTCAACATCCATAACCACAACATCAGTCATTGGGATGAAGGCCTCGGCGTGGTTCAGTTTGTCGATCATACGATTATCGCTGCGTTTGTGCAGATTGCCGCGGATGCGGTTGGTGCGCGTTTGGATTGTGACTTGGATAGGTTCCTTGTGGACTACTTCGGTGAATATCTTCCCTTTGTCGTCAATTTCCTGTGGCATGGCGACTCCTTAAACCTCGCTATCTTTGCCATTCTGAGTCAGCAAAGGCCGGCGAAGAATTCATCCTTACGCCAATTAATGATCCTGCCAATCCTTGCTTAGATCCTCGAATTTAGGATTCATTGTTCGTATTAATGCCAGCTTCTTCTTACGAAGCCAACCCTTAATTTGTTTTTCTGCATCTAGCGCCTGATAAATATCTGAGAACTCTTCCATAAATAGCAGCTGATTAAGATTGTATTTTCTCGTAAAACCTTTTACTAATTTCTTTTTATGTTCGTAAATCCTGCGTTCCATATCATTTGTTATGCCAACGTGGAGTGCGCCTTTTCTATTACCTAGGATGTATATATAGTACGAGTTCATGGCTAATTTCAAAAAATAGCCGGATTATTTCTCAAATTTAAGGGTGGATGCTTCGCGACGCCTTCCCTTTGGGAAGGCTGCTCAGCATGGCAAATAGCTAGTTTCTTGA
This sequence comes from Chloroflexota bacterium, assembly GCA_023485685.1. Lineage (GTDB taxonomy): Bacteria > Chloroflexota > Anaerolineae > Anaerolineales > UBA11579 > JAMCZK01. The sequence goes on from JAMCZK010000009.1 coordinate 8,138, forward strand.
CCATAGTATTACCTTGCAAGCTTTTCGAAGTCCGTCGTTTCGCCTAGCGCCATACCCTCGGCTTCGGCGTCGATGCGCTTCAGCAGCCCGGTGAGCACGTTACCGGACCCTAGTTCAATGAACGTGGTCACTTCCGCCTTGCGCATGGCGCGGATTGAGTCCGTCCAGCGCACGCGAGCGGTGAGCTGCGCGTTCAGGTCGGCGCGCAGGTCTGCCGCCAGCCTGATCTCGGCGGCGCCCACATTGCCGATCATGGGGATGGCGGGATCCTGGGGATCAGCGTCTTCCACCGCCAGCCGGAACTGCTCCTGCGCCCCCGCCATCAGCGGCGAATGGGCCGCGATGCTGACCGCCAGCGGCAGCGCCCGCCTGGCGCCCGCTTCCTTGGCGAGCTGCATGGCGCGCTGCACGGCGCCCGAATGCCCGGAGATCACTACCTGTCCGGGGCAGTTGTCGTTGGCCACCTGAACTACATCTTTGCCCACGACGCTGGCTTTGAAACAGATCTTGTCCAGCGTCACGATGTCCAAGCCCAAAATGGCGGCCATGCCGCCCGGGTGCTGCTGCCCGGCTTGCTTCATCAGCTCGCCGCGGCGGCGCACCAATTTGAGCGCGGTGGGATAGTCCAGCGCGCCGGCGGCTACCGCAGCGCTGATCTCGCCCAGGCTGTGCCCGGCCACGAAGGCGGGCGTGAACGCGGAGCGCGGCCGGTGGGGCGGCCGCAGGTCCCCGAATTCGCCGCCGAACAGCTTGTAAAAGACTTGCAGGGCTGCAATGGAATGCACCAGCAGGGCGGGCTGGGTGTTGACCGTGTCGTTGAGTTCGGCTTCGGGGCCCTCCCAACAGATCTTGGAAAGCGGGATGCCAAGAAGTTCATCCGCTTGCTCGAAAATGGCCCGGGCCTCGGGGTGGGCAGCGGAAAGTTCTTTGCCCATGCCCGCTTTTTGCGAGCCCTGGCCGGGGAATAGGAACGCGGATTTAGAGGGATCGGGAACAGCCATAGTGATATTTTAGACGAAAAATGTAGTCGTAAGTCGAGGGTTTGCTATTTTGGGGATCACTTTATTTGCCATGCTGAGCAGCCTTCCCGATGCGGGAAGGCGTTGCGAAGCATCCATCCATGAGTCGATTTTGCAGGACGCGCGTGTCATTGTGGTCAGTGATTCGGATGGTTCCTTCGCGACGCCAAGAGCACAGCTCTTGGCTACCCGGAATGACACCACGCTGGTGAAGTTCTTGAATTTCGGATTGGAAATGGCAATTAATCGTGTATAGTGTGGGATTAGATTGACAAAGGCAATCGCCCAATGAAATATTTTTTTATCACTTACAACGGACTCGCTCTCCCGGTTGCCTACAAGCTCCAACAAGAGGGCCACGACGTGATCGTCGGACAGATCCAAGATGTAAAAGATTACGTTATGGAAGAAGAAGTCGAGAATGCCACAGAGACCGACTTCGCCAAGAGCCGGCGCTTAAATCTATTCAAGGGGATGGTGGATATCCGGCCGGCGCAAGAGATCATCGACATTCTGTTGAAAGATGACCCCAAGGGCAATTTTATCTTCTTCGAAGAGAATAATCTCTATCGCTGGGCTGACAAGATCCGCCATTTACCGCTTGAAGGAAATTTCCCCACGAAGGAGGATTTCCTTTTTGAGATCGATCGTGATCTGGCCAAGAAATTCGTACAGAAGCATTATCCGAGGTTGAACACTCCGGAAGTCAAAGAATTCGATTCCATCGAGTCAGGGATCAGATTCCTGCGCAAGACTCAAGAGGTCTGGGTGCTCAAAGGGCGAGACGACAGCGCACCGACCTTCGTACCGGATGTGGATGTTCCCGATCTAGCCAACGCTCAGATCATCGATATGCTGCAGAACTTCCCTTATAAATATCAAAAACTCGGCTTCATTTTGGAGCCTTTCATCCCCGTCGCTCTGGAGCTGACGCCGGAGATCATGTTCTACGATGGTGTGCCGCTGTTCTCAACGGTGGGCATTGAAAATAAATCCTTTGGCAGCGGCAATCTCTCCGTCCAGACAGGCTGCGCGGAAGACCTGGTTTTTCCCACATACCTGGAAGACCGTATCAACCGCTATGCCTTCCCGCCCATTGTGTATGAGATGGCCAAGCAGCACAAAGGCCTGTTCATTTGGGACGCGTCCATTTTGGTGAGCAAAAAGGATGGGAAATTATTCTTCGGTGAATTTTGCAGCAATCGCCCCGGCTATAACTCATGGTTCACCGAGTTGGCTCAATGCAAATCGGTGAGCGAATTCTTTGAGTCCTCGATCGCCAAAGTACCCGCCCTCAAGCCTGGCACCGTTGCCACTTCCGTTCGCGTCTTCAATATGAACCGAGACGAAGACACCGAACAGATCTCCGAAAATCTCATTGTGAATTACAAGCCGGAGATCGAGAAGGACCTTTGGCTGTGGGATGTGAAACGCGATGAAAAGAAAAGAATCGTGACTGCCGGCTGTGATTGGAATTTATGCATCATTACCGGCTCAGGGAAATCTATTAACGAAGCGATTTACAGAACGTACAAGAACATCGATGGCCTATCCTTCGTGGGTTCCTATTACCGCTCCAAGCATGATTTTGTTTCGCAGGAATATCCGACATCGATCTTGAATCGTCTGAACTACGGCCTTGAACGCGGCCTCTACCGCCTGCCCTTCGATGTACGGGTAGGGGCGATATAAAAATGGGCTCGGCCGGCCATGCCCACCTTAGAACTCGTGGGAAATTGAGGACATGCGGCGGAGCCCACTGATAGATTACTACAAATCCGGTCGAGATTGAATTAATTCCGGTTCATATTGACCCAAATGTATATTAGGAAAAAGAGCCTTGCTCACGCCAGGCTCCTCATTTTTGACTTCAAGACTTCAGAACTTCAGGACGTCAGGACGTCTTTATTCCTTCTTCATGCTAACGACTTCGCGCCCCTTGTAATGCCCGCAATTCGGGCAGACGCGGTGGGGCAGGCGCATCTCGCCGCAATTGGCGCAGGCCACCATATTGCGGGCTTGCAGGGCGTCGTGCGCCCGGCGGCGGTCGCGGCGGCCTTTGGAATGCTTACGCTTTGGAAGTGGAGTCATGCTTGTGGTACCTCTCTAAATTATATCCAACCTTCGGTTGGGCAACAAAACGCCTGCAGTTGGCAGGCGAAAGGATTATACTTGGAGGCAGGGTTGGGGTCAAGGCAACGTCAAGAGGGGGAGGGACAAATGAACGCAGATACGGACAACTGGGCGCGGGGCTGCAGGTTCCCGTTAGGAGCGAATGATGAGTATATATAAAGATTCGATAGAAACCCTTCGCCAAACTGTTGAAGGGCTGCATGCTTCCAAGGCCAGATATAAAGAGAAAACCTTTGTGCGCCAAGTGCATGATGGCGATTTGTTGTGGGAAGGCGACGTTTTTGTGTTTGGGCTTACGTATGACAGCAAATACGGCGGCGCCACCAAAGAGCAGATCGCCAACTGGCGGCTGCCCGGGCCCACGGCGGAAGCGCTGGACGCCGCCGAGCGGCGCGGCCAAAAGATCAGAAAGCAGTTGGAAACCGACCACGCGCGCAACCCGGAGGGAAAGCGCAAGGCGAAACTGGCTTACGCGTGGTCGTCGCCCATCAAGGGCAGCGACAAGCGCAAGTTCAACGTGGTGCTGCACGAGGGGTTAGTCAAATCGCCCGCCGACGCGGTGAAGGCGGCGATGGCGAAGAAGTAGGGGAACGGGAGAAAAAAGGGGTAATGGGGGATAGGGTTAGGAAAAAGCAGTAAAGGGGTGACAAAACGAGAACCGGAAATCGCTATATAAAGGGGCTATCAGTTAGGAGCGAAACAATGAGCGCGTTTAAGGATTCGGTAGAAACACTTCGCCTCACCGTTGAAAAACTTTCTCATGCCAATGCGAGATTCAAGGATAAGAAGTTTGTGCCTGAGGTGCGAGAAGGCGATTTGAAGTGGGAGGGCAATGTTTTTTCCTTTGGGCTTTTCTATGACACCAAACACAGCGGCGCCACCAAGGAGCAAATCGCCAATTGGCGGCTCCCCGGACCCAGCGAGGAAGTCTTGGACGCTGCAGTGCAGCGCGGCCTGAAGCTCAGGAAGCTGCTGCTGGACAGCGAACACAAGCACATCCCGGAGATCAGGCGCCGCGCTAGGTTGGCTTACGCATGGTCATCGCGCGTCAGGGGCAGCGAAGAGCGCCAGTTCAATGTGGTGTTGCACGAAGGGGCGGTGAAATCACATGCCGACGCGGTGAGGTCGGTGATTGCGAAAGGGTAAGTGGTGAAATAATCAGTGGACATGGTGCGGGTCGCGATGGCCGAGGGAAAATGGCTCCACCACCAAGCTTAACCCCGCGCCGACTACAGCGGTGATCACCGCCGCGGACCAGAAGCTGGTCATCTGGATGGAGAACATCATCAGCATAAACCAGGCGAAGGCGAAAACCGTAATCGTAGATCACGAAACCGAAGAAATAGAACAGCCCGTAGAAAACCAGCCCGCCCAGCAGAAAGAGGGCGATGTTCATGGCTTTTCGAGCTAGGGGGTTGCTTTCCCTCGTCGCCCCGTTCGCTCCGCTCAGGGCAGGCTCCAAGCGGCTCGCTCGGGACAGGCTCTGGCGCTTCGCGGTCGCTCCTCGCAATGGACTAATCAGCAGCCAGAACAGCAGCGGCACAAAGAAAAGCAGCGAGAAGGGGCTGATGAACAGGACATAGACGGCGCCGACGCCGATGACACCAAAGGCGAGGGATTTGCGATCGAGGAAGGTTGGCGCGTTATCTTGGGGATTGCCACGCTTCGCTGCGCTCGCTCGCAATGGGAGTCGCGAGGAGAGTAGGCGGCCAAGCCAGAGGAAAACAGCCAACCCACCTAGAAAGATGATCACCGCCTCCCAGCGCGGGTTGTAGATGTGCACGTCTTTGGACGTGGCGGGGTAGGCCGCGTATTTGTCCATCATGCCAACCGCCACCAGGACGTAGGTGAGCACGATAGAAGCCAGCAGCGGCAGCCACAGACTGAGGAAATGCGGCGCGGCCCTGCGTCGCGATTCGAATGCTTCGCGCCAGCTCCCCCTTGGCAGGGTGAGGAAACTGGCGAGGAAGAACAAAGCCACGAAAGCAACGAAGAGCGCCCACAGCGGCCAGCCTTGCAAACTCTGATTGCTTTTCTCGAAATAAATATAGGGACCCATCCCCCGCGGGAACTCCTCCGTAGCCAGCAATTGGCGAACGAAGGCTTCCGCCACGCGGCCAGCCGCGCCCAGCGTCTCGGCGGACTGGTGCTCCATGGTGTCGTCCGGGTCATGCCACAGGCGGTATTGCAGCTCGCCGAATTCGGCGGGCACGTGTCCGGTGAGGCCCACCGCGGGAATGCCCGCGGCGATCATCGGCCCCTGGTCCATGAAGGAGATTGGTCCGGCCTGATCCAGCATCTGGTCCAGCGGGGCGCGCAGGTTCACTTGCCAGCCGCCGGCGGCTTCGGCTGCTGCCTGCAGCGTTAGCGGCACCCAGATGGGCCCGTAATTGCGATACTGGCCGATCAACTCGATATTCATGGCGTCGTAATACTCGCGGCCCAAGTTGTCGAGCGACATGCCCACCAAAATGTCCTCCGGGTTTGGGTGGGTGCGCACGTAGTGCGCGGTGCCCAGCATGCCGTATTCTTCGCCATCGGTGGCCACGAATGTGAGCGTGTAAGCCGGGGTTCCTTCGTTGACGAATATCTCGGCGAGCTGCAACAGGATGCTGATGCCGGAGCCGTCGTTATCGGCGCCCTGGATGGTTGTGGGCGCCTGGTCGTGGTGCGCCACGATAAGCACCTGCCTGGAGTCTTCCCCTGACAAGGTGCAGACGACGTTGCGAAAATCGGTGGGGACGGAGTAATTGACCGCCGTCCATTCCTGCAGTTCGCAGTCCAGACCGAGGGCAGAGAACTGATCGAAAAGCCATTCAGCGGCGGCGCGGTTGTTGGGCGCGCCGCTGTGGCGGCTGTGGGGAAGGCGGTGACGAATTCGGTCTCGGTGGCGAAAGCCTGCTCGCCATCGAAGCGCAGTGAGGCGGGGTCGTAGGTGATATGGGGTTGGGGGACGCTGGCGCAAGCGGTTAGCAATAATGTAAAGACCGCAATAATTTCGAATAACCTCCACGCTTTGCGCATAGCCACTCCTTCACCAAATTCCGGGTATCAATCGCTTCGTGATCTTCGAATAGTCCTCATGCTCTTTGCCGAAATGTGCGGCAAGCATTTTTTCTTCAACGGTGATGCGAAAGGCGAGGCTGGGAAGCAAAAACACAAGAACGGCCACCAGCCCCGCGAGGCTCCAATAACCTAGTGCAATCCCCAGCGCCATCAGTAGATAGCCCAAATAAGCCGGGTGGCGGACGAAGCGATAGGGTCCCGTTTGGACTAATGTCTGCTCTGCCTTGACCGATGCGTGCCCCGTGTAGCCGGTGCCCAGCGTGCGGTGCGCCCAGACAAATAGCGCGATGCCCAGCAAGATCAAGGTGAAGCCGCCAAGTTCCCCCCAGTTGACCGCTTGGCTTTGAGCGCCGAAGTAAACGTATTCCAGCGGAGAGAGATAAAACACGGCCATCATGCCCAGGGCGATGAACCAAAATGAACGGTCCCCGCGCTCTTCTTTTGCGTAGCTGGAACCTGCGCTTGGGCCCAAAATCCGCTCTCTGCGGAAGGAAAAAGCGATCAGGACGCCCCCCGAATAAACCACTCCCACCAGCAGAAGAAACCACCCGACCAGGTTGGTGGCTATGGACAGAAAACCCAGCCAGGCCAGCAACAGTGCCAGCAAAGGCGCAACAACAACTAGGAAAATTACCGCAATTCGGCTCATCTACCCTCCAATTGCGTGACAAACTTTCGGAAAAGATTCACTTTAACCCCAAGCGTGATATGTATTTAGCATTATCTCACGAAAGGGACGCAAATTTCCCATGCTGAGCGAAACATCTATCCTATTCTGCTTTCAAGCACAAGTTGCTTTCCTGATGATGAGTCGGATGGATTCTTCGCGTCGCCGTCCGCCAAGGCGGAGCGGCTGCTTAGAATGGCAATCGGAAATTGTCAAGTTATTGCGAGGCGAGGAAGCGGTTTGTGGCGACGAAACAATCCGATGTTCACCTTGACAAGCTTTTTACCTTGTCAAGTAAGCACGACGACCCCTGTATCAGATGCGCGGAATAACATCTTTTCACGTCTGGTCTTGCTGGGCGCCGCTGTTTTTTCTCCGGATGGCAGGTACTGAACTTAGTGAAGGAGCTGAGAGGGGAACTCTTGAAAGGTAGTCTTCCTAAAAATCGCGTTCACCTTCAAGGTAAACCCCCACCTAACGAACTATCTAGCCTCTCTGTCGAGGTTTTGGTCCTTAAAGCTCGCTACATCTTCCAGCGATTCGAGGTGGGTCAACACGGTGACGTTTTCCAAGGCCCCACGGATCTCGGCTTCCAGGCGCTCCAGCAGTTGGTGGCCGCGCTGCACAGTCCACAAACCGGGCACCAGCACATGCAGCGACACGAAGCGCCGCGCGCCAGATTGGCGGGTGCGCAACGCATGGTAGTTAACACCATCCTTGACGTACTTGTCGAGTATGGCCTTCAGGGCGGCCATGTCGGCAGGCGGCAAGGCAGTATCCATCAGCCCCATCGCCGAGCCGCGCAAGATATGCGAGCCGGTCCAGGTAATGTTGGCGGCCACCAGCAAGGCGACCACCGGGTCCAGCCACAGCCAGCCGCTAACAGCAACCAGGCCGATAGCGGCAAGCACGCCAACAGAGGTCCACACGTCGGTGAGCAGGTGCTGGGCGTTAGCCTCCAGGGTAGGGGACCGATGCCGCTTTCCTGCCCGCGCAATCACCAATGCAACGGCCAGATTGATCAGAGAGGCCATCACGGAAACCGCCAACCCGAGCCCGATAGCTTCCAGTTCGCGCGGGTTCAGCAGCCGCTGGACGGAGGCGAAACCGATGCTGGCCGCGGCGACCAGGATCAGGGCGCCCTCGACGCCGCTGGAGAAATACTCGGCCTTCGAGTGGCCGTAGGCGTGCTCTTCGTCAGGTGGCTGGGCGGCGACGCGCAGCACCACCAGCGCCATAATGGCGCCGGCCAGGTTCACCAACGATTCCAGGGCGTCGGAGAACAAGCCTACGGAGCCGGTGAGCAGGTAGGCGCCCGTTTTCAGGCCAATGGTAGCCAGTGCCGCGGCAATTGAGAGCCACGCGTAACGGGTGAGGAAGGAGCGGTTCATGGTTCAGGATTATATGTTCAAGGAATCTAATCTGCTAATCCGTTAATCGGTTAATCTAAAAATACTTTTGAGCTCGATTAACTGATTAACGGATCATTTAGCACCAACGCGAGACCTCAAATACGCCTCAATGAACCCATTGAGATCCCCATCGAGCACCGCCTGGGTATTGCCGGTCTCGAAGTCGGTGCGATGATCTTTTACCAACTGATATGGATGCAAGACATAGGAACGGATCTGGCTGCCCCATTCCGCCTTTTGGTATTCGCCGCGCAATTGGGCGAGTTCCTTTTCCTTTTCTTCACGCCTGATTTCCGACAAGCGCGCCCTCAGCACCTTCATGGCGTTCTCGCGGTTTTGGGTCTGTGAACGTTCATTTTGCGAGGAAGCGACAAGTCCGGTGGGCAGGTGCGTAATGCGGATGGCGGTCTGGTTTTTCTGCACATTCTGGCCGCCAGCGCCGCTAGATAAGAAGGTGTCGATCTTGAGATCGTTGGGGTTGATGGCAATGTCAGTTTCCTCCACCTGGGGCAGCACCTCCACCTGTGCGAAAGAAGTGTGCCGCCGGTGGGCCGAATCGAACGGGGAAAGCCGCACCAGCCGGTGCACGCCTTTTTCGGGGCGCAAGTAGCCGAAGGCGTAATCACCGTTCACGGCGATGGTCACGCTCTTAATGCCAGCCTCCTCGCCAGGGGTCAGGTCGAGGATCTCGGTTTTGTAACCTTCCTGCTCGGCCCAGCGCAGGTACATACGTTGCAGAATGGCTGCCCAATCCTGGGAATCGGTGCCGCCAGCGCCCGCATTGACGGAAAGCAAGGCGTCGCCTTGGTCGTATTCGCCGGAAAGCAGGGTGCGCAGCTCGCGCTGGTCGACTTCATGCTCGATAGTCTCGGTCTCGGCCTCCAGCTCAGTCTGCAAGCTATCGTCGCCCAGCTCAGCGAGCTCTAAAGCATCCGCGATGCGTCTCTCCAGGCTGCGCCAGCCTTCCACGTCACTGCGCAGGCTGGCGATGCGCTTCATCAGTTGTTGGGCTGCCTGTGGGTTATCCCAAAGATTGGGTGCCGCCGATTGTTCCTCTAGTTTGGCGAGCTCGGCTTCCCGTTGGGGTAGGTCAAAGACGCTCCAGGAGCGGCTGGATGCTAAGGTGGGCTTGATTTAGGCGGTCAATGATTGATTGCACGGTTCCTCTTTGTTTGGGATAATTATAGCAATTCGAATGGCCATCGTTGCGGGGTATCGCTACCAGGCGGGGATATAGGGTGAACGATTTACGCTACATCTTCCAAAATCTAAACCCTTTACGGCAAATCTCTAGGGCTACCCAGGAAGTAGGCCTGCCCCAATGGCGCGAACGCATCTACGATAGCATGTTGGCTTCCGTGCTAGTCTGGGGCCTAGTCGCGCTCGTTCCGAGTCTCCGGCTTACCTTTAGTACGGGCATGTGGGTAATGAGCCTAATCGCCATAATTTCCTATTTAGTTGTGACGATACTTTTCGTCTTTCGTAAGAAGATACCCTATACCTTGCGGGCTGTCTTTTTTGTCCTTGTCGCACTCGTGCTTGGCATTAGTGTTTTCTTCACCACCATAGATGAGGAGTTAGGTTTTTTCTGGATTTTCATTATTCCACCATTAGCCAGCCTTTTGCTAGGTCTCAAGTGGGGCCTGTTTTTTTCTGGAGTGAATGTCGTTCTTATGATAGGAATTGGGATTTTGGTCGCTCTGGGATTCGGGTCATCGGTCAGGGTCAGTGAATTCACTGTCGAAAACTGGGTGGTCCATAGCGTTAATTTCATTGCAGCCAATTCAGTGGTGACTGTTCCCTTGGGCGCGCTACTCGACGGTCTATTCCATAGCGCTGAACTCCAGCGGAGACGCCTGCTGGAACTCGAGGCCATTCGTGAAGTAACCGCTGCCTTACGGACTGCCGAACGTTTGGATGAGATGTTTCCTTTGCTGCTGAATTCGACTCTGCGTGCACTGAACATGAATCATGGGAGCGTATGGCTTTATAACGAGACGCAAAAACATTTGGAAATGGTCGCGGCGCGCGGTTACGTAGATAAAGAAGGCCGAGAAATCAGCATCCTTCCTCAGAAGCCCGGCGAAGGTATTTCTGGATTTGTTTTTTCAACCGGCTTAACCTTCCAAAGCTCGGAATTTAAAACTGATCAACGCATACCTGAATATGCGCGCAGTCTGGTCCCTCCCGGTATAGGTGGAGTTGGTGTTCCTATTCGATCTGACACTGGCATCCTCGGCGTCCTCATTGTGAATATTGAATTGCCAAGGGTGGCTGAGGAAAACGAAGTTAACTTGCTGTCCACTCTGGCGGAGATTGCCGGCAACGCCATCCAACGCAGCACCTTGCACAAAAAGACTGAGCAGCAACTAAGCCAATTCAAGGCCTTGAGTGAGATCGACCGCGCCATCCTTTCCAGTCTGGACCTGAAATACAACTTGAAGTTGTTGACTGAAAATGTCGTCCAACAATTGGGTGTGGACGCGGCCGCCGTAATGCTGCTCGATCCCATCCTGCAGACATTTAAATATGTCCAGGGGGCCGGGTTCCGCACCCAGGCTTTCGAGGGCCAACAGGTTGAGTTGGGAGCAGCCTATGCGGGCAAAGTGGCGGTGGAACGCAAAATTATCCACGTTGACCAACTGCAGGTGGAACACGATAACCCGCAGTTGGCTGACGCGCTGGCAAGTGAAGGGTTTGCCAGTTACTACGGCATTCCCTTGATCGCCAAGGGGGAGCTCCGTGGTGTGTTGGAAATATATCATCGTAGTGCTCTGGGCCCAGATGAGGAATGGTTCGACCTGCTAAACTCGCTCGCAACCCGGGCCGCGCTGGCCATCGATACGATCATGATGTTAGATAACCTGGAACGTTCGCACCAGGATTTAGTGCTTTCGTACGATGCGACCATCGAGGGCTGGTCGCGGGCGCTGGACCTGCGCGATCAGGAGACCGAAGGCCATTCCCAACGGGTGGCTGAATTAGCTCTGGAAGTTGCCAAGGGCATGGGGTTATCCGCTGCGCAACTAGTGCATTTCCGCCGGGGGGCGCTGCTGCACGATATTGGAAAAATGGGTGTACCCGATCACATCTTGTTTAAGCCTGGAAAGCTGACAGACGAAGACTGGAAGATCATGAAGCAGCATACGGTTTTTGCCCGCGACATGCTGCGAGGTATCAGTTATCTAAAAGATGCTCTGGAAATCCCCTATTCCCACCATGAGCGCTGGGATGGAAGTGGTTACCCGCTGGGGCTTAAGGGCGAAGAGATTCCACTGGCTGCCCGTATATTTGCGGTAGCGGACGTGTATGATGCGCTGACCAGTGACCGGCCGTACCGCAAGGCCTGGACGAAGGAACAGGCAACTGCATATATCCAAGAACAATCCGGTAAACATTTCGACTCAAATGTTGTACAGACGTTTTTCAAGCTAGGCCTTGCTTAACGAATCGCCTTTCGTTGCTATAATCTTTTCATGGTAAAGGCAAAGCTCAGTCACGTGAACGCGCAAGGCCGCGCTCGCATGGTGGACGTTGGCGACAAGCCGATCACAAAGCGCCTGGCTGTCGCAGAAGGCGAGGTGCGTATGCACTCAGCAACGCTGGGGCTAATCCGAGAAAACGCCCTAAAAAAAGGAGATGCCCTAACGGTTGCCCAGATCGCCGGCATTCAGGCAGCCAAGCGCACTGCAGACCTAATCCCGTTTTGCCATCCACTTTCCCTGGACGACCTCGCGATCGATTTTGTGCTAGACGATGAGCTTCCCGGCGTGCGCATCCGGGCAACGGTGAGCAGCACCGGCAAAACCGGCGTGGAGATGGAGGCGCTGACGGCGGTCTCCGTGGCGGCGTTGACGGTGTACGACATGGCCAAATCCGCGGAAAAGGGGATGCGGATCGAAAACGTTAGGTTGGTTAAAAAGAGCGGGGGGAAGAGCGGAGATTACCAAGAAAAGGATTAAGGATGAAGGAGAAAGGATAAACAACTATTGGCTATAAGCTATAAAGCCCAAAAGCTAGATGCGAATAGCCTTAGTATAAAGGTCCCCTTTTTGTCATCCCGAGGCGGCAAGGAATAGACGTATCCAATTGAATGTCGATTTAGACGAGGGAACCCTGTGGCGAAGTCTTCCAGGCAACCTAGTTCTGCTGATGACGTCAAATATAGTTTGGATGAAATTCTTCTAAGAGCCAAATATAGTTTGTCGATTTTATAATTGCGATAAATGCCCAAAGAAAAATGGAAGCGCCGGGAAAAGAAGATAGAGAAGAGAAAACGGGGAATGCGGGTATCAGGACGCTCGGTGTTTACCTTGCAGGAAATTCAAAAGAAAAAAGCTGAACAGGCTAAAAAAAGTAAATCCGCAAAGGCCAAGAAGAAGGCATGAACAAAGTAAAGATCCTTTTTTTCGCCACTCTGAAAGATAGGGCAGGGACCGCTAAGGCGGATCTGGAAATCCCAGACAGCATCACGGTCGCCGAATTGAAAGAGTTACTGTTCCAGCGCTTTCCCGATTTACCAAAGAGCAAGGCCAATTTGTTGGTGGCCGTCAACAAAGAATATGCCTTCGATCAGGAACAGATTCCTCAAGGGGCGGAGATTGCTTTGTTTCCTCCCGTCAGCGGCGGGTCAGAACCTCCGACTATCTTCTCGATCACCAAAGCCGAGTTGGACTTGAACGCCATCCTCGCCCAAATCACCCTACCAACCACGGGCGCGGCCTGCTTTTTCAGCGGCGTGGTGCGCGGCATCACCAGCCGCGGCAAGGCGCACGAAACCGTGCATCTGGAATACGAAGCCTATGTGCCCATGGCGGAGGCCAAGATGCGCCAGGTGACAGATGAAATCCGCCAGCGCTGGCCTCGTGTAGAAGGCATCGCCATCGTGCAGAGGGTGGGGGTGCTCCAACCCGGTACGCCCACTGTACTCATCGCCTGCACTGCCGCGCACCGGGATACCGGCGTGTTCGAGGCCGCTCGATACGGTATCGACCGGCTCAAAGAAATCGTGCCAATATGGAAAAAAGAGGTGAAACCAGGGGGCGAAGAGTGGATCGAAGGTGAATATACACCCAGCGCAAAGGACTAAGCATTATCACTGATGAAGAGGGGCGGCAGTTTGCCGCCTCAGCCGCTATGACCAACTTCCATTGCAGCAATTGTCACCGCCCATATTTAGCTGAAGGCGCCCCTTATTGTTGCCCCCATTGTGGCGGGGTTTATTCCTTAGCCGGCCCCATAACGTTTTCCATTGCCAACATCGAGCCTGATTTGCCCGGCTTGTGGCGCTATCGCCACAGTTTCGGTTTACCACAAAACGCTCCTGTTATTCATCTCGGTGAAGGCGACACGCCACTCGTTGAAGGACAAGGTTTCGGCCGCAAGATCGCCTTCAAGCTCGAATTTCTCAATCCGACGGGTTCCTTCAAAGATAGAGCAACCGCACCGCTAGCTAGTTTTTTGGCTGCGCGGGGTGTCAAAGAAGCCGTGGAGGATTCGTCCGGGAACGCTGGCGCCTCCTTTGCAGCCTACGCAGCCCGCGCCGGAATCCGTGGCCGCGTGTTTGTTCCCGATTATGCCTCTGGCCCCAAGCGGCGCCAGATCGAGGCTTACGGCGCGGAGTTGGTTCCAGTCCGTGGCCCGCGTTCGGAGGCAGCCGCCGCAGTGCGCAAAGCCGCCGAGGAAGGCACGGTGTACGCCAGTCATGCCTATCTTCCCATCGGGCTGCCAGGCATTGCTACCATCGCTTATGAGTTATTCGAGGATCTGGGTGAAGCGCCAGGTTCCATCATCGCCCCAGTTGGGCATGGAAGCCTGCTGCTGGGCATTGCCTTGGGTTTCGACGCTCTGAGGGCCACAGGTATAATCAAAAATCAACCGCGCTTGATCGGAGTGCAGGCAAGAGCCTGTGCTCCCTTGTGGGCATTGTCCACGCAGGGAGCCGCCGGGCTGGCCTGGGTCACCGAAGGTGAAACACTGGCCGAAGGGGTGCGTGTTCTACAGCCTTTAAGGGGCGATGAGCTATTGCGGGCTGTAGAAGCGAGTAGCGGGCGCTTCGTGGCCGTAGAAGAGGAGAAGATCCTGTCGGCCCGCGACTCGCTTGCGCACGCAGGGTTATTTGTTGAACCGACATCAGCTGTCGTATGGGCAGCGCTGCAGGAAATCGCCACAGAACTGCCGGAGCCCATTGTGCTGGTGCTTAGCGGATCAGGTTTGAAAGCATTGTGAGATGA
>JAMCZK010000002.1 GCA_023485685.1 Chloroflexota bacterium
GATCGAACTTAATGAAGGCGCCAGCGCGGTCAATGATTACACCGACATGAACTACGTGGATGCGTTCGAAGCCATGTTCACTAAAGTTTCCACTGAGTATCCATTTACTGAGCAAAAGGGGTTGGATTGGGAAGCAATCCATGATGAAGTGGCACCGATGGTAGCTGAAGCGACCAACGATGACGAGTATTATCTGGCTTTACGCGAATTCACCTACTCCATACCGGATGCGCACGTCGGCATCAGTTTCAATCCTAATATCTTCTGGCCCGAAATTGGCGGCGAGTTCGGCTTAGTGCTCGACGAACTCGATGATGGCAGCGTGATCGTGACGCAGGTCTTGCCTGGTTCCCCGGCGGAACAAGCCGGAATCGAGGCGGGCGCCGAGATCATCACTTGGGGCGGGCAGCCGGTGGGTGCCGCGCTCGACGCGGTGCAGCCGTATTTCAGCCCGTTCTCCACGCAACAGCACGAACGACAACAGCAATTGATCTTTTTGCCGCGTGTTCCAGCGGGCGAGTCGATTGATGTCAGTTTCCAGAATCCCGACGGGGCCGAGCAGCAAGCCACCATGCAATCGGTGGAGGACGTGCAATCGTATTTTGCGGCAGACCCGATCAGTCTCGAAGATCAATTATCCACGCCGGTATATGCCGAAGTATTGGACTCCGGAATCGGTTATATCAAAGTGAACGATTTCCAGGACGATTACAACCTAACTGCCCGGCTTTATGAGCGTGCCATTCAGGGATTGATCGATAATGAAGTCCCCGCGCTGATCATCGATCTGCGCGTCAACTATGGCGGCAGCGGGGGATTGGCCTTGGACTTTTCCGATTACTTCTACGACGAAGAAGTGGTGCTGTGGAACCGCGAAAGCTACAACGAACTGCTGGGCGAGTTCGAGCTGGGAGAATTTCCTGCGCGCATCAAACCAGGCAAGTTGTTCTACGAGGGACCGATCGCAGTGTTGATTAGTCCCTCGTGCATTAGCGCCTGCGAAGGCTTTGCGTATGCACTCACTTCCACGGGGCGGGCGATGGCTGTAGGAACAGCCGGCACTGCCGGCGCCTTCGGCGACGTTGGCTTCGGCCAACACACTATGCCCGGCGACTGGTCAATGCAATTCCCCACCGGGCGCCCTATTGACGCTGAAGGCAATGTGGTCATTGAAGGAGTAGGTATTCAGCCTGAGCTTCGCGTGGCGAAGACCAGGGAATCTGTGTTGGGGATCGGAGATCCTGTCCTTGATGCGGCCATCGAGGCTCTGCTGGAGGAGATTCAATGAAGATCGCCTTGGGGGCAGACGAGCGCTTAGCCGTTGTAGACCATGTGAAAGCCTGGCTTGAAAAGAACGGCCATCAAGTTGTTTGGCACGGCCCCGAGGTTGGCCGCACCCTACCCTGGCCGCAGGTTGCCCGACGGGTGGCCGAACAGGTTGCCGGTGGGCAAGCCAAGGAAGGCATCTTGTTTTGCTGGACGGGTACAGGCGTGAGTCTGGCCGCCAACAAAGTTCCTGGCATCCGCGCCGCTCTGTGCGCCGATGCGGAAACCGCCCGCGGCGCGCGTTTGTGGAATAAAGCCAACGTTCTATGCATGTCATTGAGGCGAACTACCCCGGCGATTGCCGAAGAAATCCTGGAGCGCTGGTTTGGCACCAGCTACCAGTCCAACCCCACCGACGATGCCTGTCTGAAGCAAATCGAAGAATTGGAAAGAAAACGCTTAGAATAAAGTCAAGAGGTCTGGAAGTTTTGATGTCGGGACGTCAAAACAGTTGACCTCAAGACGTCCGGACTTCAAGACATCAAGACACCAAGGAAATTGATGAAAGTAATAATCGCTGACAAACTCTCTCCCGAAGCTGTTAAGCGCCTGCGGACGGGCGGCATTGAAGTGAATGATCGATCAGGCATCGAGGCGGGCGAACTAGCCTCGCTGATTGGTGAGTATCAGGGCCTTATCGTACGAAGCCGCACCAAGGTGAGCGCTGACCTGTTTAAGGCTGCGACACAACTCAAAGTCGTAGGCCGCGCCGGAGTTGGCGTGGATAACATCGACCTGGCTGCTGCCAGGGAGCATGGCATCGCTGTAGTCAACACCCCTGTGTCCACCAGCGTGGCCGTGGCCGAACTTACCTTCGCTCTACTTCTCTCTTTGCTGCGTCAGATTCCGCGGGCTGATGACAGCATGAAGAAGGGTCAGTGGATCAAGAAAGAGTTGGAAGGCGCCGAACTTTCCGGCAAGGTGTTGGGCATCCTGGGGGTCGGCAACATTGGCGCCCAAGTGGCGCGGCGGGCGGCGGCTTTCGATATGCAGGTATTGGGCTACGATCCTTTGCTCGATGAGCAGACCATCCAGGAGCGTGGAGCAGAACCCGTTTCGCTTGATGATCTTTATGCGCGATCCGACATCATTACACTTCATCTGCCCTTATTGCGAGAAACGCGCGGCATGCTCGGCAAGGAAGCGTTCGACAAAATGAAGTGGGGTACGTACCTGGTTTGCGCCGCAAGAGGTGGCGTAATTGATGAGGCCGCCCTGCTGGCGGCGTTGAACTCCGGCCAGGTTGCAGGGGCGGCGCTGGATGTATTCGAGACGGAGCCGCTGGGCGCCAGCGCACTCGTGACCCATCCTAACGTAGTTGCCACCCCGCACATCGGTGCCCAGACTGCCGAAGCGCAAACCCGCGCCGCGCTGGATGTGGCTGAGGAAGTGATGAACGCTCTGCAGGATAAGCCCTTGCGATGGCAAATCAAGTAGAAAAAGATTCACCACAAAGTCACGAAGCATGCCCTGAGCGAAGCGAATGGGAACACAAAGAGTATTAATTAATTAATTAATTATTTCTTTGTGCCCTTTGCTTCCTTTGTGGTTGGGCATTTCAAGGAACCGCGATGGACAAAGATCTGGCACGATTAAAAGAAATCCTGGCGGAAGTGGATGACCTGAGCCGCGCCAGCGCCCTACTCGAATGGGACCAACAGGCCTACGCGCCGCGTGGGTCTGCCGAGGCGCGCGGCCAGCAAATGGGCAGCTTAAATAAAATCGGGCACGAGCGTTTCACGTCGCCGGAAACCGGCAAGCTTCTGGAGACTTTGAAGAAAATCGCCAAGGATTGGGATCCCGATTCAGATGACGCTCGCCTGATCCAGGTAACCGCCAAGCGCCACGAACGTGCTGTTAAGGTGCCATCCGCCATGGTGGTGGAGAAAGCGGAGATCACCTCCCTGGCTGCCCAAGCCTGGCAAGAAGCGCGGGCCAAATCCAACTTCCCACACTTCCAACCGCACTTGGAAAAGGTGCTGGAGTGGACGCAGCGCTATGCTGAATTATTTGCACCACAGGATCATCCTTATGACGCCTTGCTGGACGAGTATGAACCTGGCATGAAGACCGCCGAAGTGCAGGCGATCTTTGACAACGTGCGGCCCAAGCAAGTCGAATTGATCAAAGCGATCGCTGCCAAACCAGCCATCGAGGAGAGCATGCTGCACCAGCATTTCCCGGAGAAAGCCCAATGGGACTTCGGCGTGGAAGTGGTCACGGCCTTCGGCTTCGACTGGGAGCGCGGCCGCCAGGATAAAGTCACCCATCCCTTCATGACCAACCTGGGCTACGGCGACCAGCGCATCACTACACGGGTCTACGAAGACTTTTACAACGCGCATATCTTCGGCACCATGCACGAAGCCGGGCATGCGCTTTATGAACAAGGCATTCCCAAGAAACTGGCGCGCATGCCGTTGTACAACGGCGCCTCGCTTAGCGTGCACGAGTCTCAATCGCGCCTTTGGGAGAACCTTGTCGGCCGGTCCAAGCCATTCTGGTCGTATTTCTATCCAAAACTGCAAAAAGTGTTTCCCGAGCAACTTGGCAAGGTGAAAGAGGAGGCTTTCTACAAAGCCATCAACCGCGTGGCGCCGTCCTTCATTCGCGTGGAAGCCGATGAGGCAACCTACAATCTGCACATTTTGCTGCGCCTGGGGCTGGAGATCGATTTGCTCGAGGGCAAAGTCGCGGTGAAGGAGCTCCCCTCGGTTTGGAATGAGCGTTTCAATGCCTACCTCGGCACCACTCCACCGGATGACGCCAAGGGCGTGCTCCAGGATGTACATTGGTCTTATGCCCTTATGGGCTACTTCCCCACCTATGCACTCGGCAACCTCGTCTCCGCGCAACTCTGGGAAGTTATCCGGCGTGAGCTGCCTGATCTGGAGCAGCAGATCGCCAAAGGCGAGTTCGGTGCGCTGCTCGCTTGGCTGCGCGAAAAACTGCATCGCCACGGCGCCAAGTTCGAGCCCCAGGAGATCGTACAGAAGATCACCGGCTCGAAGATCGACGGCGCGGCCTACATCCGCTATTTGCAGAAGAAATTCGGCGAAATTTACGCTTTGTAATCAAAAGAACCGGTTTCAGCAGGGTTTTTGCTCTCAATTCCGCTTAGGCGCGGCGTCTGCCGTTATGCATCCATTCAGGTATCATTACTTGCGTGGCTAACATACTTTTCGTTGACGACGAGCCATTGACGCGGACTCTGCTCACCCAGGCCGCGCAGATCTTGGGTCACAACAGCATCACCGCCTCCACGGAAGAGGAAGCCCTCAGCTTGGCCAACGATGTGCGGCCCGACCTCATCGTCACCGATGTGAACCTCAACGGCAAGCGCAGCCTTGACATGATCGACCAGCTGCACAACGCCGCCGAAACCAAGAGCATCCCCATAGTGACCTTGTCGGCATTGGACCCCCTGGAAATCCAGGCCGAGGCGGCGGCGCGGGGGGCGGTCGCCAGCTTCGAAAAGCCTATTCGCCTTCAGACCCTCCTAGAAGTCATTCGTGCCTACGCCCCAGCCAACTGAACCCGTTCAAATCGTCGTCATGCATGGAGACCAGACCGGCGAAGAGCTGCTGAACCAAGCATTGAGGTTGACCGAGAAAGTTTTTTTGGATCTTCATTTCGAATTGCAGCATTTTGATTTGAGCCTTAAAAACCGCCGCGCCACGAACAACCGCGTCGTGCACGAAGCCAGCGCCGCCATGCTGACTAGCCGGCTCGGCTTGAAAGCCGCAACCATCACCCCCGAGCAGGCCGGCGATGTTGGCAGCCCCAATGCCATCCTCCGTAACGGCATCCGTGCGCAGGTAATTTTGCGTACCGGGCGCCGCATTCCCAATGTGCGCCCCGTTGGCGGGGTGCACGCGCCCATCGCGGTGGCGCGCATGGCGGTCGAAGATGCCTATGGCGCCAAAGAATGGCGGGAAATATCGGATGGCGACGAGGTCGCCTATCGCACTTCGCAGATCCATCGTTCCACATGCCGTGCCGTCGCCGAGTTTGCCTTCTTGTACGCAGAAAAAACGAACGCCACTGTTTTTGGCGGGCCAAAATACACTGTCAGTCCAATATATGAAGGCATGTTCAAAGAGGAACTGGACGCGGCGGCCGCTCGCCACGCAGCAGTGCCCTATCGGCCGTTATTAATCGATGCCACCCTGGCGCTCTTACTGCAGTCCAGCGGCCAGGCGTTGGTGGTGCCCGCGCTGAACCGGGACGGCGACTTGCTTTCCGATCTCATCTTGCAAATGTTCGGCAGCATCGCCGGTTCTGAGAGCCTAGTGTTGGCTTTCGACGAAAGCGCCACACAAGTGAAAGCTGTGATGGCGGAGGCACCGCATGGTACGGCGCCGGCGCTCGAAGGCAAGGATGTGGCGAATCCGATGGCCATGATTTTGGCGTTAGCCGCCCTGTTGAGCTACGTGCCTACCCGCAAGGCCGAACGCGCCTCGCGGGCCATCTACGAGTCAACGTTCGAAGCAATCAACGATGGCAAAGCCACCACCGACCTGGGCGGCAGCCTGAGCACCACCGTCTTCACGGACGAAGTCATTCGCCGCGTGGGCAACAAACTCGAAGTCTGGTCTGCGTTGTCTTAATATTGGGTAATCGGAACCATGCAATTTCTATTGTAATAATATATATTTCAACATATTTTGTTGCTAAACCTTGCTAACAAAGACGTTGCCCATTGTCGCCCTCTGAATTTTACCGAATGTGAATTCAACCCAAAAGGAATAGATATATCGATAAGGCAGGTTGAAATACAACAGTCTCGAGAACATTAATGCCGGCTCGAGGCAACAAAAACACCAACGCCAACAAAATCATGGATCCATAAGGGCGCAACTTGTCCATAAGAGACTGTCCGGATGGAGGCAGGAAGTAATGCAAAACCTTCTCCCCATCCAATGGGAATATTGGGATTAGATTGAATAGCATTAATAGCAGATTGATCAGTATGAAGACGTTGAACAGGTCAAAGATCGAGGGGATATAGCCACTGCTTGCAGTTACCGGTATCGACCCAAACCGTAAAGGAATGGCCGCCAAAACAGCCAGCAGCAAATTGGAAGCGGGTCCAGCTAACGCTACCAGCATGGGAGCGGCTGCAGATCTCCGTTGCAAGGCGTAGGGATTGATCTGCACCGGTTTGGCCCAACCGAAACCAACCAAGATCAGCATCAGCGAGCCTAAAGGATCCAAATGCACCAGCGGATTCAGTGTCAGCCGTCCCTGGCTACGCGGCGTATCGTCGCCAAAAGAATCAGCGACGAGAGCGTGGGCGAACTCATGCACCGTAAAGGCGATGACCAGCACAATGATTCGTGCAATGAGTTCAGCGGGTGTGATATTAAGACCAAGCATGAGGGAGGTTGCCACGCGGCGACACGCCGCCTCGCAATAAAATTATAGCATGCGGAGGTTATAATGCCGCGCAAGCGCCATGCTTCCTGAACTGAAACTCGATGACGTGGTGCGCATGCGCAAAACGCACCCCTGTGGCAGTACCGATTGGAAAGTAGTGCGCCTGGGCGCCGACATCGGCCTCATTTGCCTCGGTTGCGGTCACCGCGTGCTGATGGAGCGACGCAAGCTGGTTCGCAGCATGAAGAAACTTAACCCTCCGGATATAAAGCCAATCTCTAGTCTCAAGTAATCTGAGATTGGAGACTTGAGATTTGAGATCTTCATGTCTACCCTTTTTCTTGTCGCTACCCCCATCGGCAATCTCGAAGATCTGAGCCCGCGCGCCCAGCGCGTGTTGCACGAGGTGAAGTTGATCGCCGCGGAAGATACGCGGCACAGCCGCAAATTGCTCAATCATTTCGAACTCCATACGCCTCTCACCAGTTACTTCGAACACAATGAGCGCTTGAAACTGGACGATGTGCTCGCCGCATTGGAAACGGGCGACGTGGCGCTGATCTCGGATGCCGGGATGCCGGGCATCAATGATCCCGGCTATCTTCTGGCGCGCGCCGCGTTGGATGCGGGGCATCAGGTCAGCCCGATTCCCGGCCCCAGCGCGCCGATCGCCGCGCTGGCCGCTTCCGGCTTGCCCACGGATCAATTCCTGTATGTGGGCTACCCCGCCCGGAAAAGTTCTGAGCGGCGGCGCGATTTCGAAAAGATTGCCGCGCTCCCTTACACCTTGATCTTTCTGGAATCCCCCCACCGGCTTCTTCCCGCCCTGGAGGATCTGCGTGAAACCCTCGGCGACCGCCAAGTTACCGTCGCCGCCGAGTTGACGAAGATGCACGAGCGTTTCTTTCGCGGGAACTTGAGCGAGGCTTTGGCTTTCTTCGAAAAAGAACCTGTGCGCGGGGAATTTACTATTGTGGTCGCCGGAGCGCAGCCCGAATCCGGGGGCTGGGCACAGGCGCGCGTGGTTGCGGCCCTCCACGAGGGCTTAGAACACGAGGAAAAACCATCTCAACTCGCGCGTCGTGTGGCTGCCGACGCCGGTTGGCCGCGCAGTCAGGTGTATGATTTGCTGCAAGAAATGCGGAAGGAAAACACCTAAGCCCATGGATCTCAACAATATCGAAAATTTCAAGAAGCTCGATCCTGAAAACATGATCGACCACATCAATGGCCTGCCGGACCAGCTTGCCGCGGCCTGGAAACTGGGCAACAAATTACCGCTGCCCCGCTGGCGCGGCATTCGCCAGGTGGTGGTGGCCGGTATGGGCGGCTCGGCCATCGGCTCAGATCTGGTCGCCGCTTATGCCGAACACAACCTCAAAGCGAGTTGGATCACCCACCGTGACTACGGCCTGCCTGCCTGGTCCCAGGGACCCGAAACGCTAGTGATTTGCTCCTCCCACTCCGGCAATACCGAAGAAACGCTGGCCGCCTTTGAGGCCGCCAAGGCTTCTGGCTGCCGCATCCTGTCGGTCTGCACCGGTGGTGCTTTAGCGAAAGCCGCCAAGAAAGCTAAAGCAACATTGTGGATCTTCCGCCACAAAGGCCAGCCACGCACCGCGGTGGGTTACTCCTTCGGCCTGCTGCTAGCCGCTGCTGCCCGCTTAAGGCTGATTCCTAACCCCAGTGACGAACTGGCCGACGCGGTGGCTGCCATGAAGGAACAGCAGAAGATGCTGCGGCCCGAGGTGCGTGACACTAGCAACTCAGCCAAGCGCATGGGCGGGCAGTTCATGGGGCGCTGGATCACGATTTACGGCGCGGGCTTGATGGCGCCCGTGGCTCGGCGCTGGAAGACACAGTTGAATGAAGTTGCCAAGGTAGCCGCCAGCTTCGAGATCCTGCCTGAGGCGGATCACAATACACTGCAAGGCGTAATGCAACCCGAGGCGCAATTCGATGCCACCATGGCCATTTTCTTGCGGGCCGCACATAACGACCCGCGCAACGAGCGCCGCACGGAACTGACCCGCATGGCCATGATGTTGCAAGGACAAAACACCGATACGATCACAGCACGCGGCGAAAGTCGCCTGGCCAACCTGTGGACGGCGCTGCATTACGGAGATTACGCCGCCTATTATTTGGCGATGGCATACGGCGTGGATCCGACGCCGGTGCCGATGCTGAACGAGCTGAAGGAAAAGATGAATGCAGGCAAAGGGGCGTGACGAGAAAGGCTGAGACATCCAACGGCTGAGGTTTGGGAATCCCGCGCTGCGCCCATTTTTAATTCGTATGCAAGTTAAGCAAGTTCAATGAAAAAATTTTTCCAACGCCTGCGGCCTTACCGGTTTCCAGTAATCGTCCTGGCAATTTCCATTTTGTCATTTGGCTTGTTAATAGCCTGGCTGGGCTTTTATTGGGACGATTGGCCGTTAGCCTGGTTCTCTCATCAATTTGGCCCGCAGTTTTTTATAGGCTACGCACCTTATAGAGCGGCTTCCGGTTGGCTTTATTTTTTTTCGTTTTCGATCCTGGGCGAATCCCCTTTTGCCTGGCAGCTTTACGCATTAGCCTGGCGCTTTGTATGCGTGCTCACTTTCTGGTGGTTGGTCCGCTTGCTTTGGCCCAAGTCGAATCCTCTGCCAGAAGTGGCCGCTCTTATTTTTGCGCTTTACCCCGGCTTTAGCCAACAACCGATCGCCGTCACCTACAGCCTGTATTGGATGTATTACACATTTTTTCTTGCTTCCTTATGCCTCATGGTGCTAAGCCTGCGCGGGTCGAAACACAAGTTGTATTTTTTGGTGCCTGCCCTTCTGCTCTCCACACTAACTATGCTTTCAACAGAGTATTTCTACGGCGTCGAACTGGCTCGTGGAGTGCTCATCTGGATTTACCTAGGCCGGCAGGAAAAACCTGCTCGACGGTTGGCAGTTCCCGCCCTGAAAGAATGGGCACCTTACCTGTTGTTGGCCTTCGTTGTATTTGTATGGCGGTATAGCTTGGTCAGCCAACCGGGCAGTCTCTACACGACACCGTTGATCGGGAAGCTGTTCGCGCAGCCTCCCACCGCAATAGCGGCGTTGATTGCGACTATCCTCGGTGACTATTGGGAGGCCGTCTTCGCTGCTTGGGCGCGCGTCGCACCCATTTGGGATCAGCTCGTGTTTGGATCGATAGCCACCTGGGTATATTTCGGTGTAGTTGGAAGTGTGACCATCCTCTCATTGCTGGCACTTTGGCCGAGAGCCGAGCGAGCAGAAGGGCGATGGCGCAGGGAAACGCTGATGATCGGCGGCGCTACTTTGGCGCTGGGCGGGTTGTCATTCTGGCTGGCAGAACTTCCATTGAGGTTGGCGTTTGCGTGGGACCGTTTTACGCTGCCAATGATGGTTGGGACTAGCCTCCTCCTTGCAACCGCCGTAGAAATTCTACGCGAGCGCTTCAGAGCCACTGTGATCTTTGTTTGCCTAGTGTTGGGTTTATCTGCCGGGTACCATTTTCTGAACGCCAATAATTATCGCGAGGAGTGGGAAGCGCAGGAAAACTTCTTTAAACAATTAGTTTGGCGCGCACCCAGCATCATTCCCAACACGGCACTGATTAGCATGGAAAACAGCCTGGAGCATTACACGGATAATTCACTAACTGCACCGCTTATCTGGATTTACAACCAGGAAGCTACATCTGATTCGATCCCTTACTATATCGGGTATCTGGATTTGCGAACGGACGAAGAATTCCTAGGGGGTGGCTCCGGAACTATTCGCAAGACGTATAGGCACGGCTATTTTGTTGGCCGATCCGAGGATGTGCTCTTTTTTTACTACTCCCCACCCGCCTGCCTCCGCATCTTAGACCCTGAATTGGACAGGTTCCTTCCAGGATTACCGAAATCCTTAACCGAGCAAGCGCAACGTTCCAACCTCACGCGTATAACCAGACAAGCCGATCAAGACACCCTGGCAGATTTTCCTTTCTGGAGCTTTGCCTCAAATGAGAGTTGGTGTTATTACTTTGAAACCGCGGACCTGGCTCGCCAGTTCGGGGATTGGGAGCAAGTTGCTGCCTTGGGAGACTTAGCATTGGCTTTGGATGATGCACCCAATCACCCCGCTGAGCGGACTCCCTTTATTGAAGGCTACGCGCATACCGGGAACTGGGATCGCGCCATTGAGCTCAGCCGAAAGGCGATGGAGATCAATCCGATGATGCAAGCCATGTTGTGTACACTATGGCAAAGAATAGCCGACAATACTCCGGCATCAGAAGACCGGGGGACCGCATTACTGCAGATTGAAGACAGGTGGGCTTGCGGAATAAATTAGAACAAAAATCAGGTTAAACTTTGAATCTTCATGCGCCCTAAAAACAGCAAAGTCTCCATCATTGTCCC
The DNA here is from genome assembly GCA_023485685.1 of Chloroflexota bacterium. Taxonomy (GTDB): domain Bacteria; phylum Chloroflexota; class Anaerolineae; order Anaerolineales; family UBA11579; genus JAMCZK01. The sequence goes on from JAMCZK010000002.1 coordinate 11,108, forward strand.
TACTTACAATGAGAAGGAGCATATTGCAACCTTGATCAGCGAATTATTCGCGAAGATCAGCGCGCCTCTTGAAGTGATCGTTGTCGACGACAACTCTCCCGACAGGACTGACGAGCTGGTCGCAGGGCTCAAGAATCCCAATGTGCGCCTGATCAGGCGGAAAGCTCGGGGACTGGCAGGAGCCTTTCACCGGGGGATTTTAGAGGCTACCGGCGACATTATTGGTTGGATGGATGCCGACGCCACCATGCCCCCGGAAGTGATGAACCAACTCATCAACGGGCTTGACGAATCCCATATCGCTATCGGCTCGCGCTATGTGGAAGGAGGCAGCGATAATCGCCACCCTTTACGCGTCTACGCCAGCCGGGCGATAAACTGGTTGGCCAGGTCTGTGCTAGGCGGGGGAATCCGCGATTACGACAGCGGATTTATCGCCATCCGCCGCGAAGTCTTTGATTATGTGACGATTATTCCTTTCGGCTATGGAGAATATTTCATTGAGTTCATTTATGATTCGTATCGAGCCGGCTTGAAAATAAAGGAGGTGGGATATGCATTCCGCGACCGAAGCGTCGGCATTTCCAAATCCGCGCCCTCCCTGCTCCGATTTCTCATCACCGGATCCCGTTACGTCTTACGCATTTTCAGTTTGCGGGTACGGTTCCTAACCGGCCGCGATTAAGGCTGCCTGTTTCCCTAATATCTCATTTGGAATGGAAGCTCTAGAATACGAACGCTTGTATGCCGCCGAAGAAAAGCTTTGGTGGTTCCGGGCGATGCACACCTTCATAACCCGAATCCTGCCCGAGCAAAGCAAGCGGCATAACTTGCTGGCATTAGATATCGGGTGCGGGACCGGTTTGTTAGTAGATAAATTAACATCCCAAGGCTACCGAGCGATGGGCCTGGATTCCTCGCCTATAGCGCTCAGTTATGCAGCCCGCCGCGATTCCAAAGGACTGGTAAGGGCGAATGCTAACTGTTTGCCATTCGCATCCGCGTTTGATGTAGTTGTGACGGTTGACGTGCTTGAAGTCGAGCACGTCAATCCGCAAGGCCTGGTTAACGGAGCGCTGCGTGCCCTTAAACCAGGAGGGCTTGGGCTTTTTGTGATGGCCGCCCACCAACGCCTATTGAGCGAACATGATCGGGCAGTGGGTTCTGTGCGGCGATATAACCTGGCCCAGTTGAAGAATTTGCTGGCCAGACCCGGCATCACCATCTTACGCGCCACTTATCTATTCTTCTTTCTTTTTCCCATTCTGGCCGCGCGCAAGCTTTTAAACCCGACGCGCGGGGGTGCGCAAGATTCGCCTACTCGTTCCGATGTAAATCTACTTCCTGCTGTGATCAATGAGCCCTTGTTTTGGTTGTGCCTGTTAGAGGCGCGACTGTTATCCGTGTTCAACCTGCCAATGGGTTCTTCTGCGCTCGTGCTGTTGAGGAAAGATGGCTAAACGTTCCTGGTTTGAGCGACTGGAAGCCACACAAACTTACCAGCGCCTGCGATACTCAATGAACCGGGAGTTGGTCGGTTTTTTCAAAAACAGCCTGCTGAACGGGAGGAAATCCCTCCGCGTGGCGGAGGTCGCCTGCGGAAGCGGCTACGCCTCGCATCTACTTGCGCAGGAGATTAGCGTGGCGTTGAGCATCGCATCGGATATCAGCCTGGAAGACCATCGCCAGGCAAAAATCGATAGCTACAAGGCTGTCTTCGTCCTCATGGACATGTTCCGACCGAGCATGATTCCGGGTTCGATGGACCTGGTGTGGAACAGTTCCTCCATAGAGGAGGTCGAAAAGCCGGAGGAGGCTGTAGCTGCGATGGCCTGGCTGGCAAAACCAGGCGGCAGCGTCTTTGTCGGAGTGCCTTACAAATATGGGCCAGCCGGTTGGCTACGCTGGTTTTCTGGCAGTAGTGCCCGTACCTGGCTAGGCCGTGTGTACAGCCGAGCAGAGTTGCGGCGATTGATGGAATCTGCAGGCCTCAAGATTGAAGTCGAAATGAGGTATTTTGGGAGTGTATTTATTGGCGCCCTGGGAAGAAAACCCGCAGGATAACAGGGCCACAGTTTCTGCCTTTTATTAATCGCCGGATAGCAACGACGCCCGTTTCGACGCCCTGCCAAAACGTTAGCAACATCAGTTTGCTATTCATATACAATCTGGACGGAATGGAAAGGAACCAAATCCTGTTGGTGTTGTTCGCGCTGGTTTTACAGGCCTGCGGTTCGTCTCCAGAACCCATTCCCGCGAGCGAAGTTCCCGTTTTCGAGCCTACGGTGGCTTTTCCCGCATCACCTGATGCACCCCACAACCCGCAATACGCAATATCTAAATGGGATCTCTGGTCCAGTAACGAAACCCTATTGCGCGGCGCCAACATTTCGCAAGTCATCGTCATTCCGGAATTGGATGGCCCCACTTTCAAAGGTCCCGGGCCTATCGGCCCGCCGTACACCCAAGAGGATTTCGATCGGCTGGCGGCACTGGGCGCCAATTATGTGAGCATCTCGGGTCCCGGCATATACAGCATCGAGCCGCCCTACGAATTGCTGCCGGAGGTCGTCGCCCACTACGACCGCCTGCTGGACATGATCGCCCGCGCCGATCTGTTCGCCACCATGGGATTCCGCACCGGGCCCGGCCGCGCCGACTGGAGCATCTGCTGCGCCGACGAAGCTTGGGCGCTGCCCTATCTGGTGGACAGCGTTTGGGAGAACCGAGTTGAGCAGGCTGCCTGGGTCGAGATGTGGCGCGCGGCGGCCGAACATTTCCGCGGACATTCGAATGTGGTTGCCTACAAGTTGATGGTGGAGCCGAATGCGGCTGGCTTCCATCTCAATATCTACGACCCTGAAGAATTCTTCGCAAGCTATTCCGGCTCGACCTACGACTGGAATAGCTTCTTCCCCGACATCATCACCTCCATCCGCGAAGTGGACCCCGAAAACGCCCATCCTGGTGAGCGCCGATGACTACAGCAGCGTGGCTTGGTTGCTATATGTAAAAATCGCGGGCGACGAACGCACCGCGTATTACGTTTACCAGTACGAACCCCACCCGTACACTCACCAGGAGATCGGCGAAAACCTTAGTTACCCCGGTCACTTCGACACAGGCTACGATCACGCCTTCGAGGACTTCGACTTGGCCTGGCTGCAGCGCCATATGAGCACCGTTGCGGACTTCGAGACGGAAACCGGCGCCCAAGCGACCGTGGAGGAATACGGCGTTAAACGCTGGGCGCCTGGGGCGGCCAGCTACCTCAAGGATGTGATGAGCCTGTTCGAAGGAGAAGGGCTGAACTATGCTATTTGGCTCTGGGAAACCGAATGGAAACCGTACACGGACGAGGTCAATGACTTCAATTGGCGCTTTGGCCCGAACCCCGCCAACATCGTTGACGTTCCCAATGAGCTGCAAGACGTGCTTACCAGCTATTGGCGGCTCAACCGGCTGCGACCGTCGAACGTTAGTTGGGTGGAATAACAAAAACAAGCCTGCAAAACCGCAGGCTCGTTTTCGGTTACTTTGCCTCTAACTTGACTTTTCTGCCCGGAAGTACAGGTTTCCTCCTAGGGTTCCTCCGGCATCACGATCCACATGATGAGGTAGGCGATCACCCCGGCGCCGCCCAATAAGATGCTGAGCGCGAACGCCAGACGAATGATGGTCGGATCGGTATCCAGGTATTCAGCCAACCCGCCGGCAACGCCGCCGATCATGCAATTGCGGCGCGAACGATAAAGACGCTTGGTTTTTTCAGGGGTCACGTTTTCTCCTTGATAAACTCTGTTTCTACGGAGATATACGATAAACAATAGAATTTGTTGCGGACTTAATGCTCCAATATGTAGCGGCTTATGTGAGAGGCAATTAGATTGATTTCAGTCTGATTGAGGACATCGGGTTCATAAGAAATAAAGGCCTGCAATTGCTCTGGATTTAAAGCCCAAACGTCGTTGTTTTTCAGGTTGCCTTTCGTTTCTACAAACCAACCCGGGAAAACTACAACAGGTTTTATCTTGAAATTCTCCCCAGTATATTCCTTTAGCAGTCGCTTTAACCACTGGGCATTCCACCTAGCCTGAAGGACGGGATTTGGGACTATAAGTCTATCATTCCTAAAAACATGTTGCCCGTCAAAATGTATTTTTTGATTCGCTTTTTCCGGTTTTCGAAAAGTCTTGGTTTCAATGACAAATATCCCTTTATTGCTGATTAAGACATGGTCAACGTTGAAATTTTCAGCCACGATATCGTGGAAAACCTCCATACCATTTTTCCTGAGGCGTTCAAACTGGTGACCAACTTGTTGCTCCCCGTCGCGGCCCAGACGATAATCCTGAACTTTGTACCAGGCCTTATATAGCCGAACGCCAAAATAAATAGCAATTGCAGCGCCAAACAATGTTATGAAAATTGGAGGCTATTTAAGAGGAGAGTAAAAACGTTGCCATTCCAAACCAACCACAATAACAGATACAACGATGACCATAAAAGGAAAGAGAACATGATCGGCCAAAAGATCTTGGCGCGCTTCGTCCACGGACTGGCCGGGATTCCGTAAAGGTTTATGTTTTAAAGGCGAAACTTTAGATACTCGTTTTTTCATCACGGTCCTCCCTTTCAAGGTTTTTGTTTTAGATATCCATTTTGCCACAAACTAGATTTGTCGGACCTTGCTCATTTGATAGTTATCCGATTAACTCTTTTCTCTTTTATTCTTCATCCCTTATCCTTTATCCTTTTACTCCCCCATCCATTCCACAATCGTCGCCTCGCCCTGCCCCACCCCAACGCACAGCGTTGCCAGCCCATAATAAGGCCGATGCTCATTGGGCGCCCGCCGGCGCATTTCATGCAGGAGAGTCGTCAGGATACGCACCCCTGAGCAGCCCAGCGGGTGCCCCAGCGCAATAGCGCCGCCATTCACATTGGTGATCTCTTCGCGCAGCCCCAGTTCCTTCATGACCCGCAACGATTGCACCGCAAAGGCCTCATTGAGCTCGATCAAACCAATGTCTTCGATCTTCAGACCGGCCCGCTTCAGCGCTTTTTGCACTGCGGGCACCGGGCCGATGCCCATGGTGCGCGGCGGCACCCCGGCAGCCGCTGAAGCCACGACTCGCGCCATCGGTTTGAGGCCCAGCGCCTTCGCCTTCTCCGCGCTGGTCAACAGTAAAGCAGCCGCTCCATCATTGAGCCCTGAAGAGTTGCCTGCGGTCACTGTGCCATCCTTACGGAAAGCGGGCCTGAGGTTTGCTAAGCTCTCCAGGCTGGAATCGCGGCGCGGGCGTTCATCCTTGTCTACCTGAATCGGCTCCCCTTTCCGCCGGAGAATTGGGACCGGCACAATTTCTTCTGCGAAGCGGCCGCTATCCATCGCGGCGACAGCGCGCTGGTGACTTTGCAAGGCAAAACGGTCTTGTTCTTCGCGCGAGATCGGGCTTTCAGCATAGAGATTCTCAGCAGTTTCCCCCATAGAATCGTTTCCGTATTTCTCTTTCAATGCTGGATTCGGATAGCGCCAACCCAGCGTTGTGTCCCACATGGTCACGTTTCCATATTCAAAAGCCTGGGCCGCTTTGGCCACCGAATAAGGCGCGCGGCTCATGCTCTCCACACCCGCCGCAATGTAGACGTCGCCCTCGCCAGCCTTAATGGCGCGGGCTGCAATGTTCACTGCATTCAGCCCTGAAGCGCACAGGCGGTTCACCGTCACCGCAGCCACTTCCACCGGGAAACCGGCCAACAAAACGGCCATGCGCGCCACGTTGCGGTTGTCTTCGCCCGCCTGGTTGGCGCAGCCCATATAGACTTCCTCGACTTCAGCGGGATCGATTCCCGTGCGTTGAACTAATGCCTTTAGCACCAATGCAGCCATATCGTCTGGCCGCACGGGTGCCAAGGCGCCTCCCAGCGCGCCGATTGGCGTGCGCACTCCATCAATGATCACGGCTTCAGGCATCTCTCTCCTGATTTCACAAATCAATTTTTGGCGAGTTTGAATTCTAACAGAAGCAGTTACCCCTCCATCAACTATACTTCCACCTTATGCCCTTCCCGTTTGCCGGCGAACTGGCCGCGCTCGCCACCTCGGTTTTCTTCTCTATTGCGCCTACATTCTTCGCGCTTGGTTCTCGGCTGGTAGGCTCTGCCGTGGTCAATCTCAGCCGCTTGCTGCTGGCCACACTAATCCTCATGGCGGCGCATTTCTTCGTTTTCGGGGGCATTTTGCCATGGCTGGCTACTCCGGATCAATGGTTTTGGTTTAGCCTTTCCGGCATTATCGGCCTCACATTAGGGGACGCGGCCCTATTCCAGGCCTTCGTTCAAATCGGGCCGCGGCTCACCATGTTGGTATTCAGCTTGTCGCCGATCCTGACCGCGGTGGCTGGCTGGGCCTGGTTTAACGAAACGCTGACCGCGGCTCAAATCCTTGGAATCAGTATCACTCTTGCCGGCGTGCTCTGGGTCGTCGCCGAAGAACAGAACGGCGGTAAAACGATCGATCGCCGCTACTATTTGATCGGCCTCTTCTTCGCCTTATTGGGCGCGATGGGACAAGCTGGTGGTCTGGTGACCGCGAAGCTCGGTTTGGCTGGGGATTTTCCGGTGCTTTCCGGACAAGTCATTCGCTTGGGAGTAGGTACCCTTGTGATGTGGCTGTTTACCCTGGTGCGAGGGAAGGGACGGGAAATGGTTACCAAACTTCGCGAACAACCCCTTGCCGCCCGTTACATTCTCGTGGGCACTGTTGCAGGCCCCGTGTTCGGAATAGGGTTCTCACTTGCCGCAGTGAAGTACACCGCAGATATCGGCGTGGCAAGCACCTTGCAATCGCTGCCGCCAATCTTTCTCCTGCCAATCGGGTATTTCTTCTTTAAAGAAAAAGTGACTCCCCGCGCGATCCTGGGAACAGTGGTTGCACTTGCGGGAGTGGCTATCTTGTTTCTAGTTTGAAACCTGCGGAAAAATAAAAACTGGACTGGGCGTCAGAGTAATAGTGATCAAGCCATCGCCGGTCTGGATCGTTTGGGATTCCGGCCCAGAAGAGTGGATAGCGAGATTATCGACGCGCACCTGCGCGGCCCCCACCGTCCATTGCGCGCTTACCTGTGGGATGGAATCGCCAGGCAGGACCAGAGTTCCGGGGTCATACCAGGCGATCCACAAGCGCTGGCCAGCTTTCTCAACCTCGTAAACACGAATACCATCCTCATAGCCAACTTCGATCCTCGAAATATGCTCGTAGTCGCCCAAGCTATCGATCAACTGCTGCAACGCGTAATAAACTGGACGGTATTCATTGCGGTCGAAATCCACCAGCCCCGCCCAGGCTGCGGTGCCCGCGCCAGCCTGTGCGATGCCCAGTTTCAACAACAGCAAGTCTTCAGTAAAAGCCGTGTCAATCAGGACAATTCCCTGGTCGGCGGCCACGACGACTCTCTTCACGGTGTCCTGTGCGATGAATTCTTGTGTCCAGTGCAGGGTGTCGGCGTCGCCATTAACCAATCTCGTGAAATAATCGGCCAGGCGGCAGCGATCGGCCTCGGTGGCTGGTGGAACCAGGCGGCCCATCTGGTTGGCGGGTTTTCCGCACGCCGTAGCCGCACCCCAGGCGATGAAAGGTGTTGAGCCGGTGTCGCTGATGATGATCGGCTTCTGGTATCCGCGCGCATTCGTCTCATAATTCAGCCAGGCGACAATGGCCTCGATCTCATAGGGGTGACCCAGCGAATGAATGTTAAGGACGTCGAATAAATCCGGCCGGTCCAAAATCGCCCGCATATCAGCCAGCGAGTGGGTTTTGTCCTGAAGCTGCGTGAAAGCGGCTTCATATTCTCCGCTTTCAAGGGGTCCGAATAGCGCGGGAGTTGTTAGAAAAGCAACATGCGCAATTAGCACATCGGGATAGGCCGCGTGTGCAGCCCGGTAAGAAACCTCAAGGATGTCCAAATACTCCTCGACCGGCTCGGGTTCGTAGCTCGAAAACTCCACTCCGATTTCGTAATAGCGAATCGGATAGCGCAATCCGGGCATGTCCTCCACGCCGTCGGCATCATAGCGTTCGACGACTGCCGTAATCCAATCCTCATATTCATCCAGGTATCCTTCTTTGATTCCTCCCTTGAGCGGAAAGAAATTGCCCTGAACCTGGATATCTTTCGAAGCCCAATTGCTTAAGGAGCGTAAGCCAAGCACCAGAGTGTCCACACCGATGGCCTGGAATTCCTTGACGAAGGTATCCAGGCGCGTGAAATCAATCGATGCCTCTGGCGAAGATTGCATCTTCCCCCAAGAAAAATTCTCAGGCAGAGGTTTAACCGCGGTGAGCCCCAACGGCGCTAACATGTTAGCCAGTGGTTTCACCCGCAAAGGGGTCTCGATAATCACGTATTCCGTCCCAATAAGAATGGGCACTGTATCGGCCGCTTCGGGCTCGTCGGCGGCGGTATTCGGGATTGCCGTGGGGACCAGTTGAGGAGCACCACTTGCTACCGGAGAGACCATGGTCGCTTGGCCGCAGGCAAGGCCGATTAAGATAAGGAGGACTGGCAGTCTGCTCAACAACCCCGATCTAAAGCGTTCATTTAACCGGTTCATGGACCTTCCTTGTCATGCGAGTACCTGCATTTTACATCAACGCATCCTTCAGAAATACGAGAGTTAGGAACTGTCATCCTCAATGCGCCAATTATTAAAGAAAACGGGCGAACCTAATCGGCCCGCCCTGCAAAGTGAGAATAAGCGTCTGCTTTTCAATGAAGCTCAATGCACTGGCATCAAAATCAGGAATCCGATCGGCAAATCCTATTCGGATGTGGCGTAAGTCAGTATCCAAACGTGATCACCATTTTTTAGCAAATACTGGACAGCAAGAGACGTTCCCTCGACTCCAGCCAATACCGAAAGGTCATATTTAGAAACGACACTATAATGATTTTCTCGTTCTTTTTAGATAGAAGTAGATGGGCGGCGGGTGCTCTTATAATGTCTTTATGGCGTCAGTTCACCCTATTCCTTTATCCGGCGTCTACGCCGCCGCCGTCACTCCACTTACCATCCTTGGCCAGCCAGACTTGGCCGCCCTGCCAGATCTTCTGAGCTTCCTCGCGCAGCGCGGCTGCCACGGTGCCCTGCTTCTGGGCACCACCGGCGAAGGGCCTTCTTTCTCACCCGATGAACGCGCTGCCATCTGGCAGGCAGCCGCAGAATGGCGCTCAAACGTGGGACCTGGGTTCCGCTTGCTCGCCGGCACCGGCAGCCCCAGTCTCAGCGAAACAATTTCCCTTACTAAAATCGCATTCGAGTTGGGATGCGAAGCCGTCTGTGTCCTCCCGCCATTCTTCTTTCGCGATTCGACCGAAGATGGACTCTTCAACTGGTTCGCGCAAGTCATGGAGCAGTCCGTCCCCGAAGGTCGCCAGCTGCTTGGCTACCACATTCCCGCGGTAAGCGGAGTGGCACTGCCTCTCAGCCTTTTGCAAAGGTTGAACGCGGCCTTCCCCACTCGCTTCGGAGGCCTAAAGGATTCAAGCGGCAATCTGGAGTCAGCGCGAGATTTTGCCGCCGGTCTCCCGGACAAGGCAGTGTTGGTGGGTAACGACAGATTATTGGCTCCTGGCCTTGCCTCGGGCGCTGCGGGTTGCATTACCGCCGGCGCCAACTTGTGGTCCCCGCTCCTGCGCGCCATCTATGATGCTCACCAACGCGGAGAAGATACAGAAACCCTGCAGCGCGAAGTTGACTCACTGCGCGAGAAAATGGACGCGGCGCCCCCGGCTCCTGCATATATCAAGGCGCTGCTGCATGCCCAGAATGGATTTCCTCTCTGGCCGGTACGTGCACCCCTCCTGGATTTTTCCCCTGAGCAGACCCAATCAGCGCTCACCGAAGAATTGCGACAGACGTCTCACGAAAAAATGTGAACCGGCTCAGCGCGGACATCGTCATTTGCGGCGCCGGCATCCTAGGCATCAGCGCCGTGTATCAGTTGGCTGTAGTCCGCAAGCAGCCGAACATTCTGCTGATCGACGAGCGCCCGCCACTTACCCTTACTTCAGACAAATCCACCGAGGCTTACCGAAATTGGTGGCCCGGTCCCGGGGATGCTGTGGTGCACCTGTTGAACCGTAGTATCACTTTGATGGAAGAGATGGCGCGCCAGACCAACAATCTGTTCCACCTCAACCGCCGCGGCTACCTGTATGTAACTACCGATTCGGCCTCGCTGCTCTCCTTGCGTGCCAGCGCCGAGGAAGCCTCAGCGCTGGGCGCCGGCGAACTGCGCGAGCATTCGTCAGGCAGCAGTTACCAGGCTCATCGCGCCGAAGGCTTTGATGGCCCCGACGGCGCCGATTTGCTCACAGATTCTGCTTTCATTCTCCGACATTTCCCTTACTTATCGAAAGAGGTTGCGGCCGTGCTGCACGTTCGCAGAGCCGGCTGGCTCAGCGGTCAAATTTATGGCATGTGGATGCTGGAGCAAGCCAAAGAAAATGGTGTTCAGTTGCTCAATGGTCGCGTGGCTGGAGTGACTACGGCTAACGGAAGAGTGATCGGTGTTGACTTGTCCGACGGAACCCAAATAGCAACCAGCATTATTATCAATGCAGCTGGTCCCCATCTTTCCGCCATTGGCAACTTGCTTGGCGTCGAAATTCCAGTCACGAACGAACTGCACCTCAAGGCCGCTTTCAACGATCACCTCGGTGCGCTCGGCCGTGACGCGCCGCTGGTGATTTGCGCCGACCCGCAGCGCTTGGATTGGACAGAGGAGGAACGCGTCATGCTCGCCGAGGATCCAAATTCCGCCTGGTTGCTGGACACATTGCCCTCCGGTGCCCATACCAGGCCCGAAGGGGACGCCGCGGCTCAAAGCATCTTGGTGCTATGGGATCTGCACAATGAGTCCGTCGAAGCAACGTTTCCTATCCCTGAAGATCCTTTGTATGCTGAACTTGCTGTGCGCGGCTTAGTGCGCATCTTGCCCGGCTTCGGCGCCTACCTCAAACGCATGCCACGACCGCAAATCGATGGCGGTTATTACACGAAGACGCAGGAGAATCGCCCGTTGGCCTGCCCTTTGCCAATTGAAGGAGCTTACGTCATTGGCGCGGCAGCCGGTTACGGCATCATGGCCGCCGCGGGCCTTGGCGAGCTGCTGGCTGCCCACGTCGTTGGCGACGATCTCCCCGATTATGCGCCGATGTTCGATATAACGCGCTACAGCAGTCCCGATTACCAGAGACTACTAAAAAATTGGGGCGATAGCTGGCAGTTGTAATACTTATTTCGCCTTGGGGTCGTTCTGGTGGATACCGAATAGGTTTCCCTCGGTATCCTGGCAGTAAGCCTGCCAGCCCACGCCGGGAATGGGATGCAGGGCATTCACCACTTTGCCGCCATTCTTCTCGACGGCGGCCACGGCTGCCTTAGCATCCTTGACCTCGATAGTATTCGTGGTTCCTTCATCAGGTTTCGTGCGCCGACCAAAGCCGCCATTAATACCCGGCTTTCTT
>JAMCZK010000001.1 GCA_023485685.1 Chloroflexota bacterium
TATGCTCATACAATCAAGGAGCTTGTGTAATTGCCCTTTAAGCTTGCCGTACAAACAGTATAACTACGGGAATATCTACAAACCACCCGACGAAGAGCTGAGCCAGGTTTGCATGACGGTTCGGTGCTTTTTCCGAACAGTGGTGAGCAGGGGACAAAACCCAGCAGAAAATTTCCACCCCAAATGCAGCAGATTTACAGCAAGTAAAGGTAGGAAGGGTAGTTGGCAGAGTTTTGTTGGGGCCGGAGATTTTTCTCGCAAAACCCTAATTTCCAAAGCCTAAAACAATAAATTTAGTGCACAAAACCCACATCCTATAATCTATCCCCAGGGCTGCTTGACACGCCTTTGCCCAAAGCTATAATCCGTTGACACGCGGGTGTAGCCAAGCGGTAAGGCACTTGCTTCCCAAGCAAGTATGCGTGGGTTCGAATCCCATCACCCGCTCTCGGCTTTTCGTGGCCGCCAAGCGGCAAGGCATCCTACGCCTTGCCTGAGCTTCGCTCAGGCAAGTCTCAGGACAGGCTTGCTTCCCAAGCAAGTATGCGTGGGTTCGAATCCCATCACCCGCTCCTAATTGACCAAAAGACAAACCCCTTGTGAGTTCACAAGGGGTTCGTCTGTATCAGTGGGTGTGTTCAGCGGCCTCCGCTTCAGCCTTCTTCTTGTGGACAGTGCCATCCGGATGCTCTGGTGGCGAGTAAAGGGTGTACAGCTTTAGCGGCTTCTTCGAAGAGGTATTGATCACATTATGCTTTGTGCCGGCTGGAATGACGATTGCAGACCCATCTTCCAGTTCGAATTCCTCTTCGTTCAGAATCGCTTTTCCTTTACCCTCTTCGATCCGGATGAACTGATCGGTTTCCGGATGGGTTTCAAGACCGATGTCCTCGCCCACCTTTAAGGACATAACGACCAATTGGCTGTGCGGCCCGGTGAACAGGACCTCACGGAAGTATTCATTCTTCTCGGTTTTTTTCTCAAGATCTACGTGATATCCAGCCATATTCTCTCCTTATTCTTTGCTTATTTGGAATTCGCCAATCCTCGAACCCTGAATCCAAGCGCGGCGATACCGCGCAGTATAGACAACCGCTAATTTCTAGCCAATTGAGCAAGCAAATTATCCTCCTTTGTGAAAAAATGAACGTTACAACTACTCACAGCATACACCCAAATGTCAAAATGAAATTGGTTTCGGTATAATTTTTGACGAAAATCATATGAAATCCAGTTGGTTGGCCTCCTTAATCCTAAGTTCCCTGCTTCTCTCGGCTTGCGCCGGGGCGACCCAGTCTGCCATCCAGACCGGGGCAGCCCAAACGCTAGACGCGGAGCTGGCCGCTGCTCAGGCGGAGGCTGCTCTGCAGACGGCGGAAGCCGAAAACGCAGCTCTGCAAGCCACAAATGATGCCTTATCTACCGCAAATGCCTTGGCGGAAGTACAACCCACGCAAACACAGGCCCCTGTTTTCACGGTGACGGCTCAGGCCAGCCCGACGCGGACTCTGCCCCCGGCAACCCTCGGGCCCACGCACGAGCCCGGCATATCTGCAAGGTTCGAGGCGAAGAAAACGTGTAATGGCATTCCTTATGCCATCGTGCAGGTCCGCAATCTGGGCTCGGAAACCTATCAATCGGCCATCGTGAAATTATCTGACTCGAACGGCGACGAGATTCGCCGCTCCGATGGGAATAATGAATTCCTTCCCAATTCGACCTGCCCCGGGAACGAACAACCGACCCTCGGCCCTGGACAGGAAAGATATGTTTCCGTTTCCCTACAAGGCGTCGGGAGCGGCGACACCGTGGGGATCCGCGTGACGGTCTGCACCGAAAAGGGCTACGGGGGCAATTGCTGGAGCAGCACGACTGCCTTCGTTAACTAGCCCAAAACGTTTAGCTCGCAACCCGCCTGTGTTCCACGGGTTATCACTCCCATGACAGACCGCCGGGCGAAAATCGTCGCCACACTGGGTCCCGCCAGCCAGGACGCGGCGATTCTGGATCGACTCATTGAAGCCGGAATGAATGTCACCCGGCTAAATTTTTCCCATGGAATACAAGCTGAGTACCGTGAATTAATCGGCCGGGTACGCCTGGCTGCCGAACGCGCCGGTCAGCCCATTTGCATTTTGCAGGATCTGCAGGGCCCGAAGATCCGTGTTGGCAATCTGCCAGTTAGCGGCATCGATCTGAGGCGCGGAGACAATATAACCCTCACGACGAGAAACGGCAGCACGAACGGCACCGGCATTCCGGTGGACTTTGCCGAGCTGCCACGTTTCGTGCGCAAAGGCGGGCGCATCTTGCTGGATGATGGCAATCTCGAACTGGAAGCCACCACGATCAAGAAAGACTCCGTTCAAGCTACTGTAATCATCGGGGGCAAGCTGAAGTCCCACAAGGGGATTAACCTGCCCGGTGCTGCAATTGATATCCCGGGTCTGACCCGCAAGGATGAAGACGACTTGGCTGCCGGCCTCGAGATGGGCATTGACATGGTGGCCATCTCTTTTGTGCGTAACGCCGAAGATGTAACTCGCGTGCGCAAAGCCATCCGCGAACACAATCCGGACAGGTTGGATACACCCATTATCGCCAAGTTGGAGCGCGCCGAAGCCCTGGAGAATTTGCACGAAATCATCGAAGCCGCCGACGGCGTCATGGTCGCCCGTGGCGACCTCGGCGTAGAACTGCCGCCGGAAACGGTGCCAATCGCTCAGAAACAGATCATCGACGCTGCCAACCAGCAGGGCAAACTGGTCATCACCGCTACTCAAATGCTGGATTCGATGATCATGAACCCGCGCCCCACTCGCGCCGAAGCATCGGATGTAGCTAATGCCATCTTCGATGGCACCGATGCCGTCATGCTTTCGGGAGAAACCGCCGTAGGCAAGTATCCTGTAGAAACCGTGGCCATGATGGATGCCATCGTGCGTGAAGCCGAAAGCCACATTCGTCAATGGGGTCACTGGAAGGGGTTGGGGACAACCACCCTGCGTGATGACGCCATCTCGATCACGCGCGCCGCCCGCGAGCTGGCGCAAGATGTGAACGTAGCCGCGATTACGGTATTCACATCGTCAGGGCGCACCGCACGATTGATGTCCAAGGCATTCCCGCGCGTCCCGATTTTGGGGCTCACGCCGGAAGCCCGCACCTATAATCGCATGGGGCTTTACTGGGGTGTCTACCCGATGCTGGTGAATTTATCCAATAACGTGGACGACATGCTTTCCAGCATTGAAACAACCACGTTGAGTCTGGGGTCCCTGAAACCAGGCCAACAAGTCGTTGTTATCTCTGGCTACCCAATAGGAGCGATGCGCCCGCCGAATTTGGTGATGCTGTATACATTAGGGCAGAAGCCCTAATTAAAAGGATAAAGGATTAAGGAGAAAGGAGAAAAGGTGGGCATGCAAACTAATAAACCTTATGCAACTATTGACCTAAAGACCAGAACCCGTGCATATGCCTTAAGAATAATTCGTCTCTATTCAGCCCTACCAAAGAAAACAGAAGCACAAATACTTGGCAAACAACTTTTACGCTCTGGGACAGCAGTTGGGGCTCAATACAGGGAATCCCAGTTTGCCAAGTCAAATAAAGATTTCATCAATAAGATCGAAGGTGCTTTGCAGGAGCTTGAGGAATCTGTTTATTGGATCGAGCTGTTATTTGACTCCAATCTCACTAAAGAGGAGCTTTTAACTGATCTTCTAAGAGAAACAAAAGAGCTTATCGCAATTTTCGTAACTATTGTAAAGAAGGTAAAAGTGCGGGGTTAGATTTTTCTCCTTTCTCCCTTCTCCTTTATCCTTTTTTACAGCCCGATTCGGCGCCGATTGATCGGAATTCCTGGCGAGGCCTGTCGGTGCGCCAAGATGCGCGCATAAATCAATGCGATGAGGCCGAGAGTGGTGATTAATACCCCTTGAATCAACAAGGGTCTGGTTATCAGATTCAGGGTGCCCGATGCTATTGTGGCGCCAAGCGAGCTCATAGGGCCCGGGCCTTGTTCAAGCATAGCAGCCAGGAACTGGTCCAAAAAGTTCAGCGAGAAAAGTTGAAGTCCAGCTCCGAAGACAAGGATAATAACCCCTGACAGCAAGAGAGGCCATCCGGCCCACCTCAAAAAGGAATGGACTCCACTGGCTCCCATCACTACACCCATTGCTCCAACCCCCAACACAGCCAACCAACTCCAGCCTAAAAAAGTTCTCAAGCTGACAAGATTCTGTTTGAGTTGAGTCAATTCGGCCGGAGCCTGCCCTTGATTGAGTTGCCCAAGGTCGATCGTATCCGGGGCCTGACTGAGCATCTGACCCATTAGGAGTTCGGCTCTGGATACGACCTCGTTATAGAAAGGCTCGGGAGGCAAACAAATCAGCAACTCTGCGCCCAATTGTTCCGGGTCCTGTTGCCCTGTTACTGCCAAAGAGACCAGAGCCTCTTCGTCACAGGCCGGCAGGGCATTCAACATCACAGAAACTACCTCGCCAGCGTTTGCCAATGCGTTTTCTTTCCAGGCAGTTAAATTAATCTGAACGTCAGGAAAAGCTGTCTGGGTATTGAGCCAAGCAGTAAAGGCATCGACTACCTGGTCTGCGGCGTTGTCCACCAATTCTTTCGGCGCGATCAATCTGGTGATCTGGTTCCAATCTTCCCCGCTCAAGTTGCCAAGCGCCAACTGTATGGCGCTATTCTCCTCACCTTCATCCCCCTGCAGCATTTGCCTGGAGGCTTGAAAGACAAGACTGGATATCAATTCTGATCCACTCAAGCTTTCCCGTACCAGAGTCTTTGTTGTCTCCGGATCGAATATTAAGCTGCCGACGTTGCGCAATACCAGGCTTAAGGGAAAAGCAATGATGAAGACAGCTAAAACGATTACGGCAAAGAACCGTAGGATGGCTTTCAACAAGGGTCATACCTCCGGGGAACGGTGAAGATTCTATCGTTTTGTGAAGCTATCTACAAGTCGTTATCATGAGAAAAGCTTTATTGCAAAGAGCCTCCATTTGGAGGCTCTTTTTGTTTCGAACTAGTTCCCTGACGCAGAATCTAGAACATCATCGCGTTGGCCAGCTCGATCATTTTCTTAGCAGGGCGCAGATCCTTATCGGTCATGCGGTTTAGCGGGCGGTCTTTGGGCAACCCATAGAGCTCGGTTAACGAAGGCCGGCTTTCATCGACGTAGATCAAGCCGGTGAGCAAAACTGCCTCACTGTGCGATTCCTCGATCAGCCGCATGGCGGCAGCCCGGTCAGTCGGATCGTAATCGCGCTCAAGCTTCTTGAGCACGATGGTGGATCCGTCGTGCATCTCCACGGTGCGGGTAGTGCCTTCGGGGAACTCGCCCAGCTGGATTTCCTGTTCGCGGGGCACGAAGGTAAAGTCGTGCAGCGGTTCTTCGTGCTCCCGGCCCCAGCTGTAGGAGTGCCGGGCATCTTCCTGGTTGTTGAACGTAACGCAAGGGCTGATGATATCGATGATGGCCAGGCCATTGTGGCTGAGGGCAGCCTTGATCAGCGATTTCACCTGGTTGGCGTCGCCGGCAAAGGAGCGGGCCACGAAGGTGGCCCCGGAAGCCATCGCCTCTTGGACGATATCCACCGGAGTAAATTGGTTGGTGCCCTGATATTTCAGCTGCAAGCCGAGTTCCGCGGTAGCTGAGAATTGGCCCTTGGTGAGCCCGTACACGCCGTTATTCTCCACGATATACACGATAGGCGCGTTACGGCGCATGATGTGCTTGAACTGCCCCATACCGATATTGGTTGTATCCCCGTCGCCGCTGGTGGCGATTGCCTTCAGGCGATGGTCGCCAAACATGGCGCCTGTCGCCACGGAAGGCATGCGGCCGTGCAAGCTGTTAAACCCAAAGCTACGATTCAAGAAGTAGGCCGGGCTCTTGCTGGAGCAGCCGATGCCGCTCAGCTTGATCACGTCTTCGGGCACGATGTTCAACTCGTAGGCCGCAGCGATGATCTGGTTGGAGATCGAGTTATGCCCGCAGCCGGCGCACAGCGTGGTGGCCGCGCCGCGATAGTCATTCTTGGAGAGGCCAACCAGATTAAGTTGGATATTCGGCGCTGGCGTCGCGGCCGCAGGCTTCCCGTTCGTGCGTCCCGTATCAGTCATTTCTCTGCTCCCCGGCCTGGATCTTCTCTGCTACCCAGCGGGCGTTGAGTGACAGGCCGTCGTGTTTCGTAATCGAATGGAATTTCGTAGCAAACGGTGGATACTCCAATTGAAGTAATTTATTCATCTGGCCGTCGCGGTTCATCTCCACGACGTAAATCACGCTGTGATCCTTTACAAACTGGCCCACTTTGTCCGTGAACGGCACAGCGCGTAAGCGCAAGTAGTCTGTCTTCAATCCGTCTTCGGCCAGATAATCACGTGCTTCCAGCACCGCTTGGTCACTGGAGCCGTACGCTATGATGCCGACTTCGGCACCCTTCGCGTTTTCAACGACGGCATCGGGGACATACTGACGCGCCGTCTCGAATTTCTTCTTGAGGCGCGCCATATTGGCCTCCCAGTCTGCCGCTCGTTCACTGTACGCGCCAGCTTCATTGTGGCCCGTGCCGCGCGTGAACCAGGCGCTCTTGGGATGCTTGTTGCCGGGCACCGTGCGCCATGTGATGCCGTCTTTTTCTACATCCTCGAAGCGCTTCCATTTTGCCAGCTTTTCGAGGTCCTTTTCCCAAAGTATCTTGCCGCGATCCATAGGCGTTTCGGGATATTCGAAGGGTTTGACCATCCATTGATTCATACCCAGGTCCAGGTCGCTCATCACGAAGACCGGGGCTTGCATGTGCTCAGCAATATCGAAGGCTTTCCAGCCAAACTCGAAGCATTCCTGCGCGGAACCGGGGATCAGAAGAATATGCTGCGTATCGCCGTGGCCCAGGAAATGGGTAGTCAGTATGTCTCCCTGCGAAGTGCGCGTTGGTAACCCGGTGGCGGGGCCCACGCGCTGCACGTCCCAAATAACAATCGGAATTTCAGCGTAGTAGGCCAACCCGGCGAATTCGGTCATTAGGCTGATGCCGGGACCTGAGGTAGAAGTCATCGCTCGCAAGCCTGACCAACCCGCCCCCACTGCCATACCAATGGCGGCTAGCTCGTCTTCCGCCTGCACGATGGCGTATGTTTTGCCGTCCTGCCCTTCGACATCGCGGAACTTGCCAATATTCTGAGCCAGCGTTTCAGCCAAGCTCGATGCCGGCGTAATGGGGTACCAAGCGGCAAACTGCACGCCGCCAAAAATAGCCCCCAGTGCTGCGGCCGTGTTGCCGTCCGCCATCACATAGCCGGTTGTCTTGTCCATCGGCTCGACGCGATAGGGATCCGTCTTTTTTAGGTTAGCCGCCGACCAGGCATAGGCTGCTTCGATG
Source organism: Chloroflexota bacterium (assembly GCA_023485685.1). Taxonomy (GTDB): domain Bacteria; phylum Chloroflexota; class Anaerolineae; order Anaerolineales; family UBA11579; genus JAMCZK01. The sequence goes on from JAMCZK010000001.1 coordinate 7,413, forward strand.
ACGCCCATATTGATCGCTATAGGCTTTTCCTTATTATCGAAGTGGTATTCCAAGGCTTCGCGAATTTTTTGCATGTCGATATCCAGCATGTGCGCCAGCACGCCGACATAAGCCATGTTTGCGACATAATCTCGCAGGCTGGCGGGAGCCGCGGATTCCTTGGCGAGTTGTTTAGCAGGGAATGAATAAATCGAGATATCGTTTCGGTTAATTTCGAATTTCAAGTGGTCGCCGTAATAGAAGGCGCCGCCGGGCACCACGCTGGCAAGGTCCTCCACGAACGTATCCGCGTTCATCGCCACAACTATCTCTTGTGTATTTCTGCGGGCCAGATAACCCTTATGGCTGAGGCGGATGGTGTACCAGGTAGGCAGACCTTGAATATTGGAAGGGAACAGGTTCTTGCCTGAAACCGGGATGCCCATCTTGAACAAGGCGCGCAGCAGTGTGAGATTGGATGTCTGGCTGCCCGACCCGTTCATGGTGGCTACGGTCATTGAAAAATCATTGACCGCGTCCCTTTTCTGTTTGATGTCCGGTGCTTCTTTAACTTGCGGCGTTGTCATCCTGTCTCCTGCTTATTCCAAGATTTTATCGATCAAATCAAAATGAGTGTTCAGCAACTGGTGGCCCTTTGCAGTGTCGCCGGCGGCAATCGCTTCCACCATGCCACGGTGGTAATCCCACACCTGCTCGAGATATTTGATCCCCGCGTAGCGATTGAGTCCAACCTTTTCATATGCGGACCAATAGGCTTCCATGAGTCCGATCACGAAAGGGTTTTCCAGGTGGCGGAAAATCGTGAGATGCAACTCGCGGTGTTCCGCATGCGGCACACGAATGGGATCGCCATGCAGCATTTCTTCTGCTCGTCGCACTAAATCCTGCAAATGGGCAATATCCTCCGGCTCCAGTTTCTCCACCGCTTCGAACCAGTAGGCGCGTTCCAGGTGGCGGCGCACGTCGGCGAATTGGTCGAAAGCTTTTCTATCGCGCGCCAAAGCGTAGAACAGGCTCTCGCGCACTGCTGGGGCGAAAGAGTATGGCAAACGGCGGATACCCGTGCGCGGCCGCACCTCAACTAAACCAAGCGCACGGGCCACCTGTAATTGCTCCCTCAGCACGGAAACGCTTACGCCAAACTGAGTACTCAAGGATTCCAAGGACGGCAAGCGTTCACTAAAGCCATTGCCAGCGATGGCCAGGTACTCTAGGAGATCGAAAGAAGGATTGGTTTTTAGCATCATTCCTCTGATGAATGCAATTAGTTGCATTAATCAGATGATTATCAAGAAAAAATTATATGGCATCTATAAATTTCCGTCAAGGTCAAAAACAAATTTCGAGGTTCGGAACAGTAGGAAAGACCAGGTTATCTTGATTGAAATAACTCCACCACATTGCCTGAAGGGTCCTCAACCAAAATCTGCTGCCCACCTGGACCCTTGATAATCTCGTTTCGGAACCCTACGCCAAAAGTCTTCAACTTCGCCACCAACTCGGCCAAATCCTCCACCTCGATCACCAAGCGGTTCCAGCCGCCCGGCTGCGGTTGGCAGCCATCGGGCATTGGCCGCGCCGCCGAGCTTTCGGGTCCAGCCAGCCACAGGGTCAGGTCGCCGCGTTTCACAGTGGCGAATGCGCTACCCCACTGATCCCCCATTTCAAATCCAAGTTGTTTGGTGTAGAACTCGATGCTCATGTCGACGTCGTAGACGATGTAGCGAACTGTTGCCGTGATTTCCTCTCGAGATTAATCCGACTTCCTTTCGAAAACTGATTCCCCGTGAACCACTAACACAGGTTGATTGACTCGGCTGATTATCTGCTTGGCGATATTATCCACCAGGAATTCAGTCCAGCCGCCTTTACGATGGCTTCCTAACACCACCATATCATAATCGCCCTGCTCTACTTCTTTCAAAATCTCATCAATCACCAATCCATGTCTTATCTTTGGAATGACCTTGACTTTTCTTCCCTGCTCCAGAGCCTCCATGCCCTCATTCAGCCATAATCCTTCCAAAGTTTTCGCCTTGATTAAGTCCTTGGCTTCGGCGCGGAGTTCCCAATCCTCGACGCGGTAACTTGCACCCATTTGCGACATTACATGCAGCAGAGTAACTCGAGAATTTTTTCGAAGTAGTTTTCCGGTATATTGCAGAAATCGCTCTATGGTTCCCAGACCCTCCTGGCCACTATGCAGCACGAGAAAGCTTTCGGCCCTGTTCGCCGCCATTTTGATTATCAAGACTGGGCACGGAGCGTTAGCCACCACTTTTTCGTTCGTTGGCGCAATTTGACGCCGCAGAAGACTCTCCTTCGAACCCTCCCCTAACACGATGAGATCGAATTCTTCTTCGTAAGCCAAATGAATGATTTGTTCGCTCGCATGGCCGACTCGTAAAAGTCGTTCTGCGTCCACTCCAATCTTTTTTGCCGCTGCCTGTAATTCCTTCAGATATTGGTTGCCGGATTCGCGTTCATCCGGACGCCGGATTACGTGGACAAAGGTTAGATCGGCCTTGCTTTCTTTGGCCAGCATCAGCCCGTATTGAACAGCAAGATCCGCGTGAGAACCGGGTTTACTGGCAATCAAGATCTTCATAGATCAAGAACTCCTAAATTTGACATCACAATAGCAGCAATATTAACGGTGCAACGAAAATGGCGAGGATAAATATGGCCAGGCTCCAATTGCTTTGCACCAATCTATTGACCAAACCGAGCATGATTCGCTCGTAACGTCCAAAGAAAAACAGCAGGATCACAGCTGAAACCAGCCCGACGCTGGTCATTTCCACCAGGACCACCGTAAACGCGCGCGGATTCTGGAGCAGCACCGCTGCCAATAGCGTGTCGATGAAGGTGATGATATTCGCGCCCATAATATAAGGGATCACGTTTTCTCTGCGCACAAAGCCGCGATTGCTCAGGGGTACCAGGATGGAGAGAGAAACACTGACCGACATGGATACGAGCGTGACCAGTGCACCAAGTAGGAACATCACCACAAGGCGGTACACTAAACGCGAAACGCGCCCGACCTGACTTTGGCGCAGCGATTCGGTAGGAAGGAAGCTATCAAATAGCCTAAAACTTAACAACAGGGCCGATAGACCCAAGAAAAATGTTGGCCATCCGGGGAAGGTCTGCACAACAAAATCAACAATGGGATAGAAGAACCCCTCGATTACCGAGGATAACAGCAATCCGCCTTGAATCTGGACCCCATCAAGGGTGCCGTTCTGCAAGAACCAATAGCCTATGCCTAGCGCCACCAAATACGTGGTACCGGTGACCAAAAGAGATAGGACTCCGATGCCTAAGCTCTCCGACCGTCCTCGCCCCCTTAGCATGTAAACAAAACCAATTAGCAACACGATCAGGCTTGCCCCAAGGCGGCTCCCGGTGATCATGTTGAACGCCCCAATATCGTTGATAACCCCGGCATCAAAGAATGTGAGTGAGGTGGCCGCGACTGGTGATCCGCTCATCGTGGCATAGGCTAGTAACCATCCGAAGCCCAAGCTATTGATCGGTGCCTCGATTAAAAACGTATCTCGAATAAATGGACCGAGTTCGTGAGCACCTTCCTTCATTAAGGAAATAGCTAGGATAAATAGCCACAAACTTGTCAGAAAAATGACTAGCCTAAAAGCATTCCGCAAAATCCTGGACACCAAGCTTACCAAGGGATGGTTGGCTTTGACTTTAACCACTGGCTTCAGTTTGACCATTGGTTTTATAAGATTTATTCGTCTAAAGGGGAGAAGAGTTGAAAGGGGATTATTAATCGTCCGTCTTGGGTTTTTCCGCGCTCGCCTTCCCGCAATCGCAGCCGCCGTTCTCATGCCGGTCGCAGGGCGCTTCGGATTTGCGCCGCAGCGCCTCCAGCTCGTCCCAAGGCTCGATTTCATGTTTAAGGAACTCAGCGCGCTTGCCTTCCGCCAGCCCGACAATCACGGTTTGCTTCATTGGAACAACATCAAGTACCTTGCCCTTGCCTAGCGGAGTGACAACGTCTTTACCCCGTTTGGGCAGCGTCTTGCGCGCTTCGACATATTGTTCGTATTCGTATATCAAACAACAGCGCAGCCGCCCGCACATGCCTGTGATCTCGGTCGGGTCTAGCGATATACCTTGGGCCTTTGCCATCTTGATGGAGATCGGGCTGAAATCCGTGAGGAACATGGAGCAGCAACGCGTCTCCAGGCCGCAAGCGCCCATTCCGCCCAGGATCTTAGCCACGTCGCGCGGGCCGACACGACGAAACTCTACCTTCGACTTATCGTAAGTGGTTTGCATTTCCTTGCGCAGGTTCTCTAGATTGACTTCCTCGTCCCCCTCGGTGTTGTACAAAAGGGTCAGCGACTTCCCATCGAAGCTAAATTCCGCCTTGACTATCTTGACGCCTTCATACTTAAGTTTCGAAGCAGTGGCGCGACATTCGATCATCGCTTCGACTTCTTTTTTCTGCCAGCTCTTATAAGTTTCCAGATCATGCTCGGTAGCCTTGCGTTCTATGGCCTTCCAGCTACCACTGCTGCCCTGCGAAGGCGCTGGCGGCTCCGCCAACCGCTGCACTACCTGCCCGATCTGTATCCCGCGGCTGGTCTCTACGATGGCGTAATCGCCCGGTTTTATTTCGGGTTCCTTAGTAGCATCAAAATGGTAGAGCTTGCCGATCTTCTGGAAGCGGATACCTACAATCTGGGGCATGATTTTTTCAGTTGACTGAGAGGATTCGCTCATAGCAGTTATATTTTGGCTAAGCGCGAGATTGCTTCGTCGGCCAAAGGCCTCCTCGCAACTGCGGAAAGCAAAGCTTTCCTTGGCTTGCCGATCTTCTGGAAGCGGATGCCTACAATCTGGGGCATGATTTTTTCAGTTGACTGAGAGGATTCGCTCATAGCAGTTATATTTTGGCTAAGCGCGAGATTGCTTCGTCGGCCAAAGGCCTCCTCGCAACTGCGGAAAGCAAAGCTTTCCTTGGCTTGCCGATCTTCTGGAAGCGGATACCGACGATCTGCGGGCTAACGGTTTTTGTTGGCTGTGGCGATTCGCTCATTTAGTCTTCCCGTCACTGCGAGGAGGGCGTTTCGTGTTGTTTTTAACGATGCTACCCGACGTGGCAATCTCCCAGATGGCTTGGGAAATCGTTCGCTTTCCTCGCTCTAGTCTATTTTATTCGTCCACTATTTTAATCGGAATCGCCTGGGACTGTGTGGCTAAAGCGGCCATGGATGCACGCAGGGACAAATCTGCGGCAATGGCTCGCAGCGCCTTGGCCGCTGCCGACTGCGGATGGCTATGAACAATGGGCTTACCCGTGTCACCGCCTGCGCGCACCTCAGGTTCCAGGGGGATGTGCCCGAGGAAGGGAACGCTGAATTCCTTCGCTAGTGCTTCTCCGCCTCCGCTGCCGAACACATCCATGCGCGTCCCATCCGGCAATTCGAGGTAGCTCATATTCTCAATCACGCCCATCAACGGCACGCGCAACTGCCGGAACATTTCCATGCCCCGGCGCGCATCGTCCACCGACACCTTCTGTGGCAGCGTCACAATGACCCCGCCGCTCATCGGCGTCGTCTGCGCCAAGCTGAGTTGCACGTCGCCGGTGCCCGGCGGCAGGTCCACGATCAAATAATCGAGGTCCCCCCACTCCACGTCGTTCATGAATTGGCGCATGGCATTGTGCAGCATAGGCCCGCGCCACACCATGGCTTGCTCCGGTTTCACTAGAAAACCGATGGACATCAGTTTCACGCCATAGGCTTCCGCGGGCGCCAGCCGTCCGCTGGCATCCGGCGGCATGGGTAGATGCTCCACCCCCATCATCGTGGGGATGTTGGGCCCGTAGATGTCTGCGTCCAACAAGCCAACTTTTGCGCCGGATTGTGCCAGCGCCACTGCCACGTTTGCGGACACGGTGCTCTTACCCACCCCGCCTTTGCCGGAGGCGACAGCGATCACGTTCTTGACGCTTTCCGCCAACCCGGTTCGTGGACGCCCATCGGTCGGCACCTCGGCATCCATTTCAATCTTTATTTTGCCAGCGCCGGCTTTTTCCAGAGCAGCACGTGTTTCTTTCTCGATTTGTTCAGCAAATGGATGCGAAGGTGTGATCAGCAGCAAACGCAAACTGACCTCGCTAGCAATGACGCGCAAATCACGCACCGCATCCAGCGCAATGAGGTCTTTCTTCAGAGCGGGATCTTGAATGCCGCTTAATACAGCCAGGGCAAGTTCTTCAGTTAGCTGGTCTTTAGTCACTCGTCATCCTTTTCTCCTGCGATCAATACTCCAACTATTATGGCCGTAGAGGCGAGTCTAAGACCCACCCCCACGAAAAAAATACGTTCCCGCTTCTGCTATCTAAACCATTTCTCCGCGTCCCTCTTTGCCTTATCTACCACCTTCAGCAACCCCTTCTCGCCGCCGCGGTAACGGCGCACGGCGTCCTGAGCACATAAAGTGCAGCCCTTCATGGCGCGGAACGAATCCGCATTGCAGGAATGGCAGCCATCGACACGCGCCATGGCCAGCACAAAACTAATGGCAACCGGGGATTCAGGAGCCGCCTTCGCGGCCTGATCTACCACCTTACGCCATGCAGAGCCGTGCAAGGTTCGCAGGGAGGGAGCAACGCGAATCGGGAAAAGAAGTTCTGTATCTTCGTTGTACATTGTCTATTTACCCATTGCGAAGCAGCCTCGCTGCCGTGACAATCCCCAGCCTAGTCTTGGGGATGGCTTTCCCTCGTCGCCGCCCCATTCGCTTCGCTCAGGGTAAACTCCGCGGCTCGCTCGGGACAGGCGCCCGCTTGGCGGGCTCGCAATGGTTTAACTTGCCGGCGCAGCCTTAGCTGCAGCAGCCTCGACCTTCTTGGCGGCCTCGGCGGCTCGTAATGCTTCTTCGCGCGCGTAATTGGTGGGTCGGATCTTGGCGTAGTACGAAACCGGCTTGGAAAGCTTTTCTTTGTTATAGATGTTTTGTACGTGCCGGTCGAAGGTGGCCAACTCGTAATCGTGGTCCATCTTGATGGCATCAAAGGGGCAGTACTCGGCGCAATAGCCGCAGTTCATGCAGATGTCCACATCGATGAAGAAGTCCACCGGCTCCGGCACCGGGCGCTTGGTCACCGGATCTTCGGTGCGCACGATCCAGATACACTGTGGGGGACAAACCTTGGCGCAGATGCCGCACGAAGTACAGCGATCATGCAGGTTGCCGTGCTCATCCTCCTCCTGTAGGAGGATGGGGATGTAACGGAATTCCTCGGGAACCGGCAGTTTCTCTTCCGGGTACTGGACCGTAAAGATGCCCTTGGTGTCCTTGCTGCTACGGTGGGCTATGCCTTCGGGTGTGTAATAGCGTTTGCCCGCCCATTTGATATCATCCACAAAGGTCTGTATGAAGTGGACCAGGGTGACCCACATTCCTTTTAATACGCCAATACCATACATTATTCAGTCTCCAGCATTCTTACTATGTCTTGAGGTCTTGAAGTCTTGAAGTCACGATGTCCTCCGTCAGACTTCCAGACTTCCTGACTCCCAGACTTCCCGACCTCCAGACTTCTTGACTTCCAAACTTCTTGACTTCTAAACATCTCGACTTCCTATCGATCCACTTCGCCCAAAACAATATCGATCGAACCGAGGTTTACGACTGCATCAGCCACCTTGGAACCCACACACATCTTCTCGAGGATGGTGAGATTAATGAATGATGGTGCGCGCACATGGTAGCGATAAGGGTTGGCTTTGCCGTTCGACACAACGTAGTAGCCCAACTCGCCCTTCGGTCCCTCGACGCGCCCGTAAGACTCGCCAGCGGGCACGCGCACCTGGTAGGGGTTCTTGCCCGTCATGATCTCGCCTTCCGGGATCTGCTTCACAGCCTGCTCCAGTATGTGCAGGCTTTGGCGCATCTCATCGAGGCGGATCATGTAGCGGTCATATACGTCACCGTGGTAGCGTACGGCCACGTCAAAGTCAAAGCGGTCGTAGATGCCGTAGGGGTCTGCGCGGCGGATATCGTAGGGCACGCCAGAAGCCCGCAGCACTGGCCCGGCGGTTGAATAAGCAATGGCTTCTTCGGGGGTAATCACCCCTACATTTTCGCCGCGGCTGCGCACTAATTCGTTCTGCGTCAGATACAGATCGAGTTCGTCGATCTTGCGCGGTAAGCGCTCGCGCACCAAGTCCTTGATCTTGTCTAGTTGCCCGGCCGGAAAATCGCGCGCCACCCCGCCAAAGCGGAAGTAGTTGCACATCATGCGTGATCCCGTGGTCGCTTCGAAAATGTCCAGGATCAGTTCGCGTTCGGTGATGGCGTACAAGGCTGGCGTGAAGAAGGCACCCAGGTCATTGAGCAGGAAGCCGATCGCCCACAAATGGTTGCTGATACGGGTGAGCTCCGCCATGATCACCCGGATGTATTGGGCGCGCTCAGGTGGCGCCGCCTTTTCGCCCATCAACTTCTCTACCGCCAGCGCATATCCGAAATTGTTGCTCATCGAAGACAGGTAATCGAGCCGATCGGTGAAAGGCATGTTCATGATCCAGGTATTGCGCTCGCCGATCTGCTCGTGGTTGCGGTGCAAGTAACCCATCACTGGCTTCAACGCCACAATGGTTTCGCCATCCAGGCGCACCGCCATGCGGAACACGCCGTGCGTGGACGGATGTTGCGGCCCGAGGTTCACTACCACTTGCTCGGTGTCAATATCTTCTGAATAAGCGCGCGCGGCTCGCTCAAGTGAGTCATAGAGCGCAGGATCCGCGCTTTCCCTGAAACCTTCCGGATCGAATCCCGCCGGATACTTAACGTTCCTGCCGAATGGATTATGGTCTTCAATGCGATAGACCTGTCCTTCAGGCCAACGGTTCTTGAAAGGCTTGAGTTCTTCTTCGAAATAAGGTTCTTTCCAGTCCTTGCGCATGGGATGGCCGTTGAAGCCCTCCCACATTAAGATGCGGCGCAAGTCAGGGTGGCCGTCAAATTTCACACCATACAGGTCCCAGGCTTCGCGTTCCTGGAAATCAGCGCCCGGATAAATATCTACCAGCGAAGGCACCACCGAGTTGTCACGCGGCACTTGCACTTTGTAAACCAGTGATCCGCCGCCGGTGGATTTGTAGAGGTGATATACAACCTCGATGAAATTGTTCGCATTCGGGGCGTCGGAAAAATAATCCACCGCGGTCACCGAAGAGAGATAGTCGTATCCCATCTCGTCGCGGATGGCGGTTGCCACCTCACGCAGCTTGCCAGCTTCAACGACATATCCTTCATATCCCGGGCGTGCATCGCGCTTGACCGCGCCGGGGAAACGCTTCTCGAGTTCAGTGGGTTCCGCCGCAGGGGCTGGTGCAGTTGCAGTCTGTTCAGTCATGGGATTCTCTTAGCTTGTTGCTGCGGCGGGAGGAGTTGCTGGCGCCTGGGGATTAGCTGCAAGGGGAACGGGCGCCGGCTTGCTGGTGTACTCTTTGATCATGGCATTCTCGCGCGGGTCTATGATGTCCGGCCCGAGTAAAGGTACTGGAATCTCAGGGATTTCACCTTTACGATACCAGCGCACCTTGGTGATGGATTCGCTATCGATCTTCTCCTGGATTTTCATTAAGCCATTCAGCAGCGCCTGCGGGGTCGGCGGACAGCCAGGGATGTACACATCCACCGGAACATATTGGTCGACGCCCGACACGACGTTGTAGCCCTCTTTGAACGGTCCCCCACCCGACGCACACGCGCCCATGGAGAGCACGTACTTGGGTTCGGGCATCTGGTTGTAGAGACGCACGATCTGCGGGATCATCTTCTTGGTCACTGTGCCCGAAACGATCATCAGGTCCGATTGCCGCGGGCTGGGTCGCATCACTTCCATGCCGAAGCGGGCCAGGTCGTAGCGGCTGGCGGCGGTACAGATCATTTCAATGGCGCAGCATGCCAGGCCGAACATCATCGGCCACACCGAATAGCGCCTGCCCATATTCCAAATTTTGTCCAGTGTGGTGATGGCAATATTCTGGCGCAACTCCGGCGGCACTTCGTAACCGGCCGTGTTCACTGTTGGATTCGCAGGTCTGTTCTCAGTCATAACGGGTGTATCTCCTCGAACCATTCCTGGTAAATCGCTGCCAGGATTTCATCGTTAGCCAGTGCCGGGTCGTCGCCAAAGTTCGGCAAGGCAATCGTCCAGCGAAAAATATCTCCGTAAGAAACATCCTCGAGATTCTGATTGGGATGGCTGGCCTTGAGAGCCAGCACAATCTCAAATACGGCGTCCCAATACAGAGTCTGGGCCATGGTTGCCACTAGTTCAAACGTTCACATTATACCGAAGCAGGCAACCAAGTCAATCAACGTTAATAGAAAAATATATATTTGCGTATATAATAAAGGGCCTATGCAAACGACGCGCCAACGCATCCTCGATTACCTGGAGCAGGGCGGCAGCGCAAGCGCCAGGCAGCTTGCTCACGCCTTCGGCATGACTCCCGCCAATCTCCGACGCCATCTCAGCATTCTGCAGATGCGCGGCCTGGTAACCCCTATCGGCTGCCACCCTGCCGAAGGCCGTGGCCGGCCCGAGCAGATCTATGCACTCAAATCCACGGGCAAGAATTCCGATCTAGAGCCGCTAGCACGAGCTTTGCTCAGCACCTTAGCCGCCAGTGGCTTGCCCCGTCGCGTTGATGCACGTAGCGAATCGCTGGCAAAAACTCTCCTGGGTTCGTTTGATCCGCCTTCTGGGCAGTTCACCCAACGGCTGGTCGCCTCTGTGCGCCGCCTGGAACCGCTTGGCTACAAGCCACGTTGGGAAGCGCGGCCGCAAGGGCCCCAGATGGTCCTGGGGCGCTGCCCTTACGCCGCCATTATTGCCGACCATCCCGAGCTCTGCCGCATGGATGCGCACTTGCTCGAGGAGCTGCTCGCCGCACCCGTAGAGCAAACCGCCAAGCTTCAGCCCGGTCCGCACCGAATTCCTCAATGCGTTTTTGTGATGAGGCAGACAGTGTAAAATGAATTAATAAACCGTTTGACGACGCGACCAGTTAACCATCAACAATTTTTCCCAGATGGTAATATTTCCCCGATCTTTCCATCCCATCTCCCTGCAAAATGCGTAACTTTTTTCTCCTCCTTGCGCTGTCAGTTCAGTTTCTCGCGGCGGCCCCGACCTTCATCCCGCCTCAGGGCACTTCTGGTGAAATCATCGCGCTGATCAATGCCTATCGCGCGGAGAACGGGCTCCCGGCCTTAATTGAGAATCCCATCCTTGGGCAAATAGCTCAAGGACAAGCAGATTATCTGATCAGCCAGCCAATGGGCACTGTCGGCGACGTACACGCAGGTCCCGGAGGTTCGCGGCCCAAGGACCGCGCTTACAGCGCCGGCTATGGCGGGGGTGGAGGCATCTCTGTTTCCGAGATCGTTAAAGGCGGCGTCGACGAAACTTCGGATAGCGCCATAGCCTGGTGGAAAACTTCTCCGCCACATAACAACACCATGTTGTCACCCTACTACACGGAGATTGGTGGCGGCGCCGCCACCGATGGAAACGGACGCTGGTGGTATGTCGCCAATTTGGGCAACCAGTCCGGTGGTGCCTACGTTCCGAGTGATTCATCTTCAGGGGCTATTGCCACCGCCGCGCCGGTAATGATCCCTGTAACGGTAGCAGATCCTCGGCCCGATGGCTCCATAGTCCATATCGTCCGCACCGGGCAAACGCTGTGGACCATTGCGGCTAAATATGGTGTTCCTCTTGCGCAATTGTTTGAGCTGAATGGCAATAACGAAACCATCTATATCGGCGATGAGGTAATCGTTGCACCAGCGGGATCGTTTCCTACTTTAACTCCGACTGTCGACCCTAACGCGACCGCGGAACTCACGGCAACGCCATCTCCTGCAACCACAGCTACACTCCGCCCAACAGAACAGCTGCAGCAGCTTGCGGATGTGCAAACCACTCCCACAGTTCAATTTTCAGAATCCAACCTCAGCGCCGAGGAGAAAGCGCGGGCGGCCAACTCCACTGTGTATTTAGTCGTGGGTATCGCATTGGTGAGCATTGTGGCTGTGTTTGCTGCCAGCTTCTTTATCCAAAAGCCCCGTCATCCAGAACCCCCTGCTAACGATCCTTTCGCGCCAATAGAGTAGTACACAAATACCAAGGAAAAAGCAGTCAGCTAATCAGTTAATCGGTTAATCAAATAATAAAGATCGATCTCCAAAACTTTATCTCTAGTCGCTAATCTCCAGCCTCAATTACAATTTACATTCTTCGTGTCCATTGTATCTTTGTGGTTAACGGTTTAAATAATCGCGATGAATAAATCTGCCGCATCCGAGCAACCTTATTCAGCACGCGCCGCGCTGCTCGCCGGCGCCCGCGACACCTTTCCGCTGTTAGTCGGCGCTCTGCCTTTCGGCATCATCTTTGGCGCGCTGGCCGTTACCAGTGGCTTCAGTCCTTGGGGCGCGGCGGCTATGTCTGCTTTCGTGTTCGCCGGTGCCGCGCAATTCATTGCCGTAGGACTGTTAGCCGCAGTCACTCCAGCCGCAGTCATCATCCTGACCACCTTCGTGGTCAATCTGCGCCACATGCTTTACTCCGCCACGCTGGCGCCCCATCTCAAGGAACTGCCGCGCCGCCGGCTGCTTCCCCTCGGATTCTGGCTCACGGACGAATCTTTCGTGGTGGCCGCCAAATATTTCACCGAGGTTGGTCAATCACCACACAAGCCTTGGTATTTGCTGGGTTCCGAATTGGCCATGTACGCCAATTGGCAGTTCGCCACTTGGATCGGCATCCTGGCAGGCCAGGCGATCCAGGATCCGAGCTCTTGGGGCCTGGACTTTGCCATGGTGGTCACCTTCGTCGGCATGTTGGTTCCGAGTGTCAAAGGCCGCCCGGCACTGGCTTCAGTGCTTGTTGCAGCCGGCGCGGCGCTGCTGGCCTATGGGCTGCCACACCAGCTTGGATTGTTGCTGGCGGCTCTGCTCGGCATCATCGCGGGAGTCTTGGGTGAACTCATCTGGCCCGAAACGGAGCCGACACAGTGAACGAATTTCTCCTTATCGCTGGCATGGCGCTGGCCACCATGGCCACCCGCATCCCAGTGCTGCTATGGCTGAGCCTGCATCCCTTGTCGCCTGGTGTGGCGCGAGCCCTGAAATACGTCCCATTGGCGGTGCTTTCAGCCATTATTACTCCCATCGTTCTCCTTTCCGATGGAAAGGTAGCCCTAAGGCTGGACAACGCGCCGCTGGCGGCCAGCCTGGTGGCCGTGCTCGTCTCCTGGCGCACCCGCAATCTGTTGCTAACTATCCTAGCTGGGATGGCCTCCTTTTTCCTCTGGCGTGCAATTTTTCCACACTAAATAGACATTTTTGGATATTGCAGCGACCAAGTCGAACTTAGACCGTGAAATACACTGGGTTACGGCGGATCAAACTCAAAGAATTTACACACAGCCTCAGAAACATGTCTCAAAAGTGGGGACATATGTCAGTGACAGTACGGTTACTCGCCTGTTGCATATGGATCACCCTGTGGCTATACTGATAGTGAATTATTTCACGCATTGATAGTTGTGTGAATCCCGCATTGCTCCCGCCAGAACCTGAATTTCGTGTTACTTTTGGAGGCAGGATGGCGATGGAAACCTTTCACAAGACTCGTTTGAGGCTTTGGCGAGACCGCTTGTTGGCCGTCACCCTCTTGGTGGTTGCCATTCGCTGCCTATTAGCCGCCTTTCAATCTGAAGGTGACCCCATCATCGGTCTGGTCCTTCAGATCTCAGCCAGTCTTGTTTTTCTTGCCGCCGGAGAGTTCAGCATTATTTTGTTCAGCGCGCCTATCCTGAAAATCGACAAACTTGGCATCTCGGAAGGCGGCTTTCTTCTTGGTTCATTAGATTGGAGCATGCCCTGGACCGAAATAGCACAGGCTCAATTCTCGAAAGGATGGCGCACATCTATTGCCCTTGTCGGTCTGGATAGTGAACAAACCGAGCACGTCGTCTCCGGTTACGAACAATTCGATACCATCGTCGATCGCATCAGAAACGGTCTCAGACGTTACGGGCGCAAAGTTCTTGGAGAATCTCAGGCGCCTAAAGTGGAACAATCGTAAAATCTCAAGGATGCAGGTTTTTGCCCTTTTTGGTTTCGTTGCGGCCTTAATTGTTGGCCTTTGGATTTTCTGGCGCTCAAAACACCGCAATCTGCCCTGCCCGACAACCCTGATCGCGTTGCTTGATAATCCCTTCACCAGGGGATATCACCGCACTGTTCTCGCGCGGCTCAAGCTGGAACCCGGCTTCCGCGCCCTGGACGCCGGCTGCGGACCTGGCCTGCTAACGGTACCTATCGCTCAAACCGTCGGCCCAACTGGCCGCGTGCTGGCGCTGGATGTGCAGCCCGGCATGCTCGAACGCGCCCGAACGAGAGTCGCCAAGGCAGGAATGACGAATGTCGATTTCCTCCTTGCCGGGCTCGGCGACGGGAAATTGCCCACCAATACGTTCGACCGCGCATTGCTGGTCACCGTGCTTGGCGAGGTCGCCGATAAGCTTGCCGCACTTAAGGAGATCTATGGCGCGCTCAAGCCGGGCGGCTTCCTCTCAGTCACGGAAGTACTGCCAGATCCGGATTACCAATCCGCAGCCAGGGTAAAGAATCTAGCCGCGCAAGTGGGATTCAGGGTAAGGAATCACTTCGGCAATTTCTTCCTGTTCACTCTGAATCTAGAAAAATCCTAAAGAGGTGGAGGAATCTGTTGGCCACTAACTACAGTTTGATGCGCAGAGGTTTCCGTATCATGAATCGTTTCTTTATGGTCCCACTTTTTCGCCTGGGTCTTGGCCCCATACTGGGTAGCCCGGTCGGCGGCTATATCATGGTGGTCAAGACCCACGGCCGTATCAGCGGAAAGACGCGCTACACACCCGTGAACTACGCCATCGCCCATGGTTGTGTGTACTGCACCGCGGGTTTTGGCAAGGTCTCGCATTGGATCAAGAATCTAACTAGTGATCCCCAGGTGGAGCTACTGTTGCCTGGCGGCGCGGTTGCTGCAAACGCTGAGATCGTGAAGCAGTCGAAGGAAAAACGCGCCATGTTGCGCCAAGTATTGATCAACTCCGGCTTCGCAGCCCCCATTTTTGGCGGGATAAACCCATTCCGGGTCAGCGAGGAA
>JAMCZK010000054.1:0-2220 GCA_023485685.1 Chloroflexota bacterium
CGCTTCCAAGCGGTCTCGAGAGTCTCGCGGAACAAAGTGCCGACGAGATGGCGGCGGTATTCGGAGCTGGCGCGCCGCGGGCTGGAACGGAAGCCGACGTGAGCCAGCAAGGCTTCCAGCGCGGCGGCGATGGCTTGCTCGCTCAATGGCTTGCCGAGCAATTCCTGTTCGGATTGCTGGGCAAGCCATGGGATGGCGGCACCGGGTCCGACGGCTATGCGGGTGGTTTCGACGACGTTCCCTTGGCGCGAAACACGAACCGCCAAATTAATGATGGGCAATGCAACACCTTGCAGGCGCATGATGCGTTTGAAGCAGGAGGCTTGATGCGACTGCATCAGTGGGAGATAAAAACCGACCAGCAATTCCTCTCCATGTTTAAGGGAAGATTTTCCGGGACCAAGGAAGAGCTCGCTGAGCGGCACACGACGTGTGCCAGTGGCATCGGCGATCTCGGCTTCGGCGTCCAGCGCCAGCAGGGCGATGGTGCCATCGGCGGCGGGCAGGGCATGCGCAACATTGCCGCCCAGCGTGGCGACGTTGCGCACCTGCGGCCCGCCCACCAGGTCGCAAGCCTCGACCAGCGCCTGGGCGTGCTGGGCGACCAGGGGATGGCGGGCGATACGGTTTAACGGCGCGGCTGCGCCGATGAACAACTTGCCGGCGCGCTCCTCGAGCTCGGTCAACTCGGGGACGGCGCTCAAATCGACGAGGGTGTGGACTGGGGAGTGACGGCCCTGCTGGATATCCAGCAGCAAGTCGGTGCCGCCGGCAATGGGAGCAACCGGTCCCGGCGCTGATTTGAGCGCTTGGATGGCTTCAGGCAGGGAATGTGGACTGAAATACTGCTGCCAAAGGTTCATAGTGGGTCGACCTCTCTGAGGACGGCGGCACTTTTCGAAGAATGGAGGGCTTTTCCTCCATACTACGCCGCATGCAGTCTCCTGCCGCGACCACCGAACCAATGGAAATTAAATTGTACTACTTACTGCTTGAGAGTGCTTCCTTCCTCCGGCTGGACGCCGGCCATCAGCAAGCCCAGCCTTTCGGGCGTTGCTTCCGTGCGCGGCAGGATATCCATGATCTGGCCTTCGTACAGCACGGCGATGCGGTCCGAGAGGGCCAGGATTTCATCGAGGTCTTCGGAGATGAGCAGGATGGCGGCGCCCGCCGCCCGCTGTTCCAGCAGCTGGCCGCGCACGTATTCGGTGGCGCCGATATCCAGGCCGCGGGTGGGCTGTGCGGCGACGATGGCGCGCGGCTGGCGTGCCAGTTCGCGAGCCAGTACCATCTTCTGGATGTTGCCGCCGGACAGGCTTTTTCCAGGTGTGTCGCGCGAAGGGGTCTTCACCTGGAATTGCGTGATCAACTTCCCGGCGTAGTTGGAGATCTCGCGAAGATTGAGTACGCCATTACGAGAAAAGGGAGTTTTGTGATGTTCACGAAGAATTAAATTTTCCGCAACACTGAATTCGCGGATCATGCCATCGCGCATGCGTTCTTCCGGAATATAGGACAGCATGCGTTCCGTCAATGCGCCGGCTTCCAAATCCGTGGTGTCTTCAGCCTCCAAATGGATCCGCCCGGCCGTAGTCTTGCGCAGACCCGTGATCACTTCCGCCAATTCGCGCTGACCATTGCCGGAAACTCCGGCGATGCCCAGAATCTCACCCGAACGCACACCAAAGCTGACGCTGCGCAAACCCGGGGTGCCGCGGTCGCTGCCGCAGGAGACGTTGTTCAATTGCATCCGAACTTGGCCTCTTTCAACCGTCTTACGGTCGGGAGTGAAAATAATTTCGCGACCTACCATCCAATTCGCCAGGTCGCGTTTGGTGGTCTTAGCGGTTGGGCGTGTGCCGATCTTACGCCCGTCGCGCAGGACGGTGACGCGGTCACTGATCTCGACCACTTCGTGCAGTTTATGGGAAATAAAAATAAGTGCGTGCCCGTCTTTCACCATTTGATTCATGATGGTAAACAGTTCATCCACCTCTTGCGGAGTCAGAACTGCGGTGGGCTCATCCAGGATCAAAAGTGCCGCGCCGCGGTAAAGCGCTTTGATAATTTCCACGCGCTGCTGCTGTCCTACTGAAAGCTGCCAGATGTACGCGTCCGGGTCGATCTTCAAGCCATAGATACCGGCCAGTTCGAGGATGCGCTTGGACACCGCATCCAGATCGGTGAGCGGGCCGCGTTTCGATGGCAGGATATCCATGA
>JAMCZK010000054.1:2230-69537 GCA_023485685.1 Chloroflexota bacterium
TACAATCCTGACTACCCATTGATACGGATCTCGCCCTCGTCAGGGTGATACATGCCATAGAGGATCTTCATCAGGGTGCTCTTGCCGGCGCCGTTCTCGCCCAGCAGGGCATGCACTTCACCCGAGCGCACGTCGAAATCCACGTGGTCGTTGGCCAGCACGCCGGGGAATCGTTTGCTGATCCCCTTCATTTCGAGGCTGTCGACTCGGTTGCGGAGTTCAAGTGTTTCGCGCATCGTTTTTTCCAATATGTTTTTTTGTCATTTCGAGCCATGGCGTTCTGCGCCCTCTTCTGGCGCAGCCGAGCGAGAAATCCCTTTGGATTCCGGAAACCTGTAGACCGGAATCCTGATTGCAAAGGGATTCCTCTTCGGGCCTTCGGCCCTCATCGGAATGACAAGGTTCTAAGTGACCTGACAGGTCTCGCGGAAGCCGCGAGACCTGTCATTGTCAAGTCTTACTCCGCAGTAGTGGATATTGTGATCGAACCGTCAATAATTCCCTGAACAGTGGAATCACCGAGGGCTTTCACATCCGCTGGCAATGGGTAGTCAGGATTGTATTCGATGACTTCGCCACCATTAGCAAGGTTGATGGCAAAAGACTGACCGCCGAGAGTCCCGGCATTGATCAGGTCGATCATCTGCTTCAGGATAACCTCCCAATGGTACACCTGGCTGTCTACAATGACGGAGGGTGCCAGGGGAGCTTGGTTGGCATCGCTGGCGAACCAGGGCACACCAGCCTCTTCGGCCTTGCCGATAGCGCCTACCACCATTTGAGAAGTACCACTTAACACATCGGTGCCAGCAGCTATATGCGTCGAGGCAGCTTCTGCTGCCAGAGCTGTGTCGGAGAACGAACCGGTATAGGTAACACTTACCGTAGCGTTAGGATCCGTGGCTGCAACGCCAGCTGTGAACCCATCGACGTATAGCTTGGCATCACCGGTCTCAATTGGCATAACCAGACCTATGATCTTGCTTGTTGAGATGGTCGCCGCGAGGACGCCGTTGACGTAACCACCTTCATCGGAAGCCGCTTCATAAGCAAAGATGTTCGGCTGGCCGAAGGTATCCACCGTGGTGCCCCAGGCAAAGCTGACATCCGGGAAATCGGGGGCGATTTCCTGCAAGGAGGAACCGTATTGCGATCCGTGGGCAATCACCAGGTCAAAGCCCTGGGACGCGTAGTCGCGCAACGCGGCGGCGGCATCGTCTACAACGAACATGTTCTCGGAATATACGAACTCAAAATTGTCCGGGCCGCCCATTTCCTCCTGAATTGCCACCAGCCCATCGTACATGCTCTGACTAAAGGCATAGTCATTGATCGCGCTGGGCAAAATTACCGCCACGCGGAAAGGTTCCGCGGCGGGTTCTTCGGCTGCGGGTTCCTCGGCGGCCGGTTCCGGAGTCGCAGCCGGGCCGCAAGCGGCCAGGACTAACAACAACGACAGGACCAGGGCTAAAAACAAACCAAATTTTTTCATCTTCTTCTCCTTGTTGGATGAGAGGCTCTTGTTGAACACATGCTATCCGAGTTTCTTGCTACCTGGGCACACCTCCTTCACTCATTTGTCGGATCGAATCATTCATCTATGATTCCCTTTCGAAAGGCCTGGTCAACGCAGCTGGAGCGCGCACACGTTTCACCGTGACGACCAATACCAGGATTGTCAGGACGTAGGGCATCATCACCGCGATCTCGGAAGGAATCGCGACTCCTTTCACCTGGATCCACAGTTGGAGTGAATTCACCAGGCTAAATAGGAGTGAGCCAGCCATTACACCCCAGGGAGACCAGGCGCCGAAATAAACCAGCGCCACGGCTATGAAACCCAGCCCACTGGTCATGTTCTGTTGAAAGACGTTGAGCAGAGCAATGGACAGAGATGCACCTGCCATCCCTGAAAGGGTTCCACCCAAGATGATCGTAAAGTACCGCACGCGCGCCACGCTAACCCCCAGCGAATCGGCCGCGTCCGGGTTTTCTCCTACGGCGCGGATCTTCAAGCCTAGAGTAGTTTTATTCAATACGAACCAGGCAATGGGCACCAGCGCGAAAGCAATGTACACCAGCACATTCTGGCTGAAGAAAATTTCCCCGATGCCAGGGATGTCGCTGAGCACCGGGATGTGAATCTTTGGGAAACCGTTGACGGTCTCGACTGTGCCCAACATTTTCTGGAACAGCAGGTCGCTGAGACCCAAGCCGAATAAATAAAATCCAATGCCACTGATGCCTTGTTGCGCGTGGAGATTCACCGTAACGAAGGCCATCGCAAGCCCCATTAGTGCGCCCACGATGAGGGCAACGAGAAGGGCTAGCCACAGATTGCCTGTGGTGATTGCAACGTAGAACGCGGCAAAGGCGCCAAGCAACATCTGCCCTTCCACGCCCAGATTCAGCACGCCGCTGCGTTGTCCAAAGGTCTCGCCAATGGCTGCAAACAAATACGGTGTTGCTAATCGGATGCCAGAGGCCAGGATGCCGACTAATACAGTCAGTGAGAACAAGTTCTCTATCACGGCTGCGCCTCGGTTGTCCTTAGGTTTTCATCGGTTTCCGACTTCGCCTCGGCTTGAGCGCCCGCAGCCGCCAGCCGCTGCCTCTGGCGGCGTCGCCGCCAAATCTCGCTGCTGACCACGAAGACGACCACCACTCCATTTAAGACAGTCACCAGTGCAGAAGGCACCTGGACCACGCGCTGCATGCTGTTGGCGCCTACCAACAGCGCACCGAATAATATGGAAGCAGGGATCGACAGGAGGGGATGCAGTTGCCCGAACAGTGCTGCTACGATGCCATTGAAACCTGCGCTGCCGGTGAACCCAGTGGCAGAGCCATCGGTGATCATGCGATAGTTGACACCGAACACCTGGATAGCACCAGCCAAGCCGGCGAATGCACCGCTGAGCAACAAGGCAGTGACAATGTATCGACTCACTTTGATGCCCGCGTAACGGGAGGCAAAAACATTTTGACCGACCGCGCGGATGCGGTACCCAAGGGTGGTGCGCCAAAGAAGAAAGTAAACAACGAAGGCAAGAACTACTGCGATCAGGATGCCTAAGTGCAGGCGGGTCGGTGCCAGGCGCGGCAGCTGGAAAGCATCCGGCAATCGAGCACTCTCAGGGATCTTCGCGGATCGCTCGGCGAAATCAGGATCGATCATAGGGCCACGCAGTAAGAAGTTCATCAACTGTACGGCGATGGCGTTCATCATCACCGTGCTCAGAATCTCATTGACTTTGAAGTAGGCTTTTAAATATCCGGCAATGCCGCCCCACAGCGCGCCGCCTGCAAAACCAGCCAACAAAGATAAGGTGATTACCAGCCAGCCCGGCCAATTTGTGAACGCAAGGCCAACCCATGTGGCGGCGAGGGCGCCTACAATCATCTGCCCTTCACCGCCAATATTGATCACATCGCCACGGAATGAGATGCAAATACCCAGGGCGACCAGCAACAAGGGCGTGGCTTTGACCAGAGTCTCAGCAAACGCGTTGGCGCTGCCAAAGGCCCCATCCCAAAGAGCCCCATAGGCCTGCATGGGATTGGCCTTGAGCAACCACAGCATCACCGCCCCCACCAACAGGGCCGCAAGCGCCGCGAAGACAGGCAGCAGCGCATCAATGACGCGGGATGCCCATTCAGAGCGGAAGAGTTTGGTCATTGGCGGATGGTCTTCCCTTTCAAGTATAAAGAAATCCTCGAATTACTTGTCAGACAAATTGTAATGAAAATTGTGGGATGTTTGTCCCTATCAGTCTTGATAGTCGGCTAAGACAATTCAAGACCTGTCTGGACAGGAAAATATTAATTACAGTCCATAAGGCATCTGTATCGAAGAAAGGAAAGAGGCCCCCTACGCCTCTTTCCTCTACTAAAAAAAATCACTTGTTGGAATTTTCTATGCCTTTTCCCCCTCCGTCTCATCTTTCATCACCTCTTCCAGCGGGAACATCGTCTCGCAATTCAGGCATTGCGCCGATTGCTTATTGGCGATCACCAACGTGCCGCCGCAATTTGAGCAGAGCGTGGCGATGGGCTTTTTCCACGAGGTGAACTCGCATTCAGGGTAATTGGCACAGCCGTAGAACACGCGGCCTTTGCGTGTGCGGCGTTCCACCAGATCACCACCATCCAGAGGGCAGGTCACGCCGATCTTCTGCAGCCACGGCTCGGTGTGCCTACATTCCGGGAAGCGCTCGCAGCCGATGAACTTGCCATAGCGTCCCCAGCGGATGATGAGCTGCCCCTGGTTGCATGTAGGGCAGATGCGGCCGATGTACTCCGGCTCCGCCTTGGACTCGGGCATCTCGGCCTTGGCGCGTTCCACCACCTCGGAGAACGGCTCGTAGAACTCACGAATGATCTTGACCCAATCCTCTTCGCCAGAAGCGATCTTGTCCAGATCCTCTTCCATCTCGGCGGTGAATTGGTAATCCACCACGCCGGGGAAATGTTCCGTGATCAAATCATTGACCAGCAAGCCGGTCTCTGTGGGAATCAGACGTCGCTCTTCGCGAATCACGTAGCCGCGAGCTTGCAGTGTGTTCAGCGTCGGCGCGTACGTGGAGGGACGGCCGATGCCGTATTCCTCCAGCGTTTTCACCAGTGTCGCTTCACTGTAGCGCGGCGGCGGCTGGGTGAAATGCTGCCCGGGGATCAGCTGTACCAACTTCTGCTTCTGTCCCTCGGAAACCTCAGGAGGGACTTTCGCGTTCTCTTCCTCCTCTGTGCCAGCAGGGACGGTTTCCTCGTACACAGCGAGGTAACCGGGGAACACAAGATTGGAGCCGGAGGCGCGCAGTGAGTATTTGTGCAGCGGCGCCTCCCCCATCACGCGCACAGAGATGGTGTCATACACCGCGGGATTCATCTGAGAACCCAGGAAGCGCTGCCAGACCAGTTGATACAGCCGGTATTGGTCGCGGCTGAGCTGTTCCTTCACCTGGGACGGCGTGCGGCGCGCCGAAGTAGGGCGGATGGCCTCGTGCGCTTCCTGCGCGCCTTTGGAGCGAGTGTTGTACACCGGCGCTTCATCGGGGAGGTAGCTGGGTCCATGTACTTCTTTGATGTAATCGCGGGCTTCTTGTTGCGCAATCGGCGAGATGTTTGTGGAGTCGGTGCGCATGTAGGTGATCAGCCCGGTAGTCTCACTCTCGCCCAAGTCGATGCCTTCATATAATTGCTGCGCTACGGCCATAGTGCGCTTGGCGGTAAAACCTAATTTGCGAGAGGCCTCCTGTTGCAGTGTGCTGGTGGTGAACGGCGCCGGCGCCTTGCGTCTGCGCTGGCCACGCTTGATCTCGGAGATGGTGTACGCCGCCGACTGCATGTCAGCCAGGAGAGGATCAACTTCCTCCTTCTTGCCCAGTTTGGGCTCGGCGCCGTCAACATCGAAGAGCTTGGCGATAAATGTGGAGCTGGAGCCTTCAGGCCGCAACTCAGCATGGATGTCCCAATATTCCACGGGGACGAACGCTTCGATCTGGCGTTCGCGTTCGACGATCAGCCGCAGCGCCACCGATTGTACGCGGCCCGCGGAGAGACGGTTACGCACTTTCGCCCATAGAATGGGACTCATGCTGTAGCCCACCAGTCTGTCGAGGACGCGACGGGCCTGCTGCGCATCGACCAGGTCCATGTTGATCTCGCGGGGATGATTGAAAGCTTCTTCGATGGCGGGCTTGGTGATCTCGTGAAAGACAACACGCTTGGCGCGTTCAGGCGCGATCTCGGCCGCCTCGATGAGGTGCCAGGCAATCGCCTCCCCTTCGCGGTCGGGGTCAGTGGCCAGGAAGATTTCTTCGGCGCGCGCGGCCTCCTTCTTCAGTTCTTTCACCACCGGCCGTTTCTCGTTGGGGATACGGTACTTGGGCTCGAAATTATTCTCCACATCGACGGAAAGCTGCGAGCGCAGCAGGTCGCGTACGTGGCCGACAGAAGCTTCCACACGATAACCGTTTCCCAGGTATCTGCCAACGGTGCGCGCCTTAGCCGGCGACTCGACGATTACCAGCTTGCCGGAACGCTTCGCATCGGCGCGTTCTTGCGGCGTGGGCTTGGGCGGCGACGTCAAGCCTGCGTGCGCCGGTGTGCTGCCCATGCGAAACAGTGTTGTACCGCACACCGGGCAAGTGCCGCGCGTACCCGGAGCGCCAACCTTGGTGAATTCGGGCGCGGGATTTTGCATTTCTCGCTTTGTTTTACATTTGACGCAATATGCTTCCAAGATATCTATTCCTTTATCTCTTTTTTGTTATTCCGAGCACTTCACTTTGCTCCGTATAAACTCCGCTAAGAATCCCTCGGACGAAATAACGACTGCTTGTAATGGCCTTAGGGATTCCTCGTCGTGGGGCTACGTCACTCCTCGGAATAACAATATTTATTAACCGCGAATTACAGATAACGTTGCAGCCCTTTTTCCTTTAATCGCTCGATCACCTTGCGCAAATCCTGTGAACGTTCCTTGGAACAAATCAAAAGCACATCGCCGGTATCCACCACCACCAGGTCTTGGATGCCAACGGTAACGATCATCCGATCCTGTCCGTTGCTGTGTACCAGCGAATTACGGCTATCGAAATCCAGATGTTTTTCATGCCGCACCAAATTGCCGCTGCTGTCTACGCCAAGCACTTCGAACAACGAAGACCACGAGCCTACGTCGTTCCATTCCATGCCCTTGGCCGGGATCACGGCCACCTCTTTGGCGTGTTCCATGATACCGTAGTCGATGGTCTGGGCGGCGATGCGCGGCCATTCGTAATTCCGCACCTTCTCGAAATCAGGCTGGCCCCATGCCTGGCTGATCTTTTCCAGCGCGGCATGCAGCTTCTTCATGTGATGGGCAAACTCAGCCCAGATGCGCTCCACTTTCCAAATGAACATACCGGAATTCCAGGCGTAGAACCCCGCCTCCAGCATTTTTTGCGCCTCGACAGCATCCGGCTTTTCCTTGAAACGCTGGACTTTGTATGCAGGGTAACCGCCTGTCTCACCCAGCGATTCGCCCATTTGGATATAACCGTATTGAGTAGCTGCATAAGTGGGGTCGATGCCCAAGGTGACCAAGTGATCCTTGAGCGCAAGTTCTTTGGCGGCCAGCAGGTGGCTGCGGAATTCGGCCTCGTTACCGATGTAATGGTCGGCGGTAAGCACGGCCATCACGGCGTCGGGCGCCCGCCTGTGCAAAAAGGCCGCGGCCAATCCAATAGCCGGAGCGGTGCCGCGCGGCTGCGGCTCCAGCAAGAAATTCTCTTCCAGCAGCTCCGGCGCCTGCTTGCACAGCTCGATACTGTGCTCCTGATTGGTTACCACCAAAATACGCTCCGGCGGGAACAGAGACTCTAGCCGGTGCACAGCGATTTGGAACAGCGTGTGGTCGTCGATGAGCTGCAGCATTTGCTTGGGGCGCGATTGGCGCGACAACGGCCACAAGCGTGTGCCGCCGCCCCCAGCCATGATCACTGCGTAATAATTATCAGTCAATTGATTTCCTTAATTCAGCAAGTGTTTCGGCTAATTTACTCCAGATTTACTTTGCTGGGGATTGCTTTCCCTCGTCGCCGCTGAGCGGCTCGCTCGGGACAGGCTCTGGACTTTCAGCCCTCCTCGCAAGCTGCGGTTGCGTCGGAAAAGCACCGACGCGCGGCGAGCCTTCCTTGGCAGTGTACTCGGCGCGGGCTTCGCGGGCGGCCACATAGTTCATGCCACCTACCTGGCGAACCAAGCCTTTGAGTTCCATCAGCGCCAAAGCGGAGGTCACCTGTTCGATAGGCATTTCAGCCAGTACACCCAGATCATTGACATGAACCGGTTCCTGGCTTAGCAACGCAAACAATTTGGCTTCTGTGGCATCGCCGGGCAATGTCAAGCGAGCATTCTTCTGCTCGCCCATCATTTCTAGATTCAACGCATCGAGGAGGTCTTCGTAGTGCACCAATGGATGCGCACCCTTCTGGATAAGCAAATTTGTACCTTTGCTGGCTGGCGCATAAATACTGCCGGGAATAGCGAAAACCTCGCGGCCTTGCTCGGCGGCGAAGCCGGCGGTGATCAGCGCACCACTTTCGAGACCAGCCTCGACAATCACCACCGCCAGCGACAAACCGGAGATGATGCGGTTGCGCGGGGGAAAATTAGCTGCATCGGGCGGCGTGCCGATGCCATAGTCACTAACCAGCGCGCCGTTGGCAATAATATCTTCACCAAGGCGGCGATTCTCGTTGGGATAAATCCGATCGAGACCATGAGCCAGCACCGCAATCGAGCGGCCCCCGGCATTGATTGCTGCTTGATGTGCAATAGCGTCCACCCCTTTGGCGAGCCCACTGATGAGGGTGATGCCGTTGCGGCCAAGGAACGCGCCCAATTCATCGGCGACTTGATGACCGTAAGAAGTTACGCGCCGGGTACCAACGACGGCGACTGCCCATTCATCCGTGGGCAGCAATTCGCCGCGATAATAGATGACGGGCGGAGCCTGCTCCAGTTCGCGGAGGCGGCGCGGGTAATCTTCATCGTCCCAGGTCAGAGCCTTGATCTGATGTCTTTCCAGATCAGCGGGAATGGCCTGCGGATTGATTCTCTTTCGCGCCTCAAGGAAGTTCGCCACAATCGATTCGCCCAATCCTGCTGCGCGCAGACGACTTGGCGATGCGTCCCAGGCCGCCCGTGCACTGCCGAAAGTTTCCAGTAGGTTTCGGAAACGCACGGCGCCGATCCCTTTGACCATGTTCAAGGCTAACCAATAACTCCGTTCGTCTGACATAGGGGTTCCCCCTAAGAAAAGCGGGGACAGAATAACATAGCGCTTTGCGCTATGTCAAGGAAAGCTGCATTTGCTTCGCAAACGCGGGAGAATGCTGTTTGGCTTCGCCAACTACGCATTCTCCAATATTTTCTTTAACGTAAACCCGGCAATATGTGTACGACAATCTGTTTGTTCGGCAATTCGACGCGTAAAATCACATCGCTGATAGCGGGCAAGAGGATGTCCTTTCCCGAATCATCGCGGACCACGTAAATATCGCTTGCACCCGTGTTGAAAATCTTCGAAAGCGTGCCGAGAACCTCGCCATTCTCTTCAACAACCTTCAACCCGAGCAACTGATGTTGATAATATTGTCCTGCCGGAAGAGCGGGCGCATCAGTAATTTTTCTGTAGAGCGGCAAATTATGAAGACCTTCAACAGATGGCTTATCCGGAAATTCTTCGAGAGACAAGAGCAAGCCTTCGGCGTGTTGCCTGCTCGTGCGAATTGTGACAGGCTGATGCTCGTCCCCCAAATAGAATCTCGCGCCTTTGACCAGCCGCTCGGGGAAATCTGTTTCCAGCGAGACCAATACCTCGCCCTTCAATCCATGTGGGCGGCGTACGATACCCACAACAACAAACACAGGCCCGCTTTCCAATGGCGAGCCTGTTGATTTGTTGCGTCGTTGCGCAGCGTATCGGCGGCGAGGACTGGTTATTCGGGCTCCGAGATTTGCAGGAAGGCGCGCTTGCCATCACGGGCGGCAGCCACCTGCAACAGGACACGGATGGCATTCGCCACCCGACCATTGCGCCCGATTACGCGGCCCATATCCTCCCGGGCTACTTTCAGCGCGATCTCAGTGCTTTCTCCCTTTTTACGCTGCAAAACCTGAACTTGCGTGGGATCATCCACCAAAGAGCGAGCGATATATTCGATGAGTTCCTTCATACAGAGTAGGGAGATTTACTCAGCCGGGGTACCCTCAGGAGCTTCGGGAGCCTGGGCCTCAACTGCAGGAGCATCCTCTGCGGGAGCAGCTGCCGGAGCGGGAGCCGCCGGAGCAACTTTCTTCTTCCTGGACATGCCGGCTGCGGGAGCCTCGCGGCGGGTCTGGCGGTTGGCGTTGCGCACCGCCGCAGCGCTCTCGGCTTCGGCGAGCAAAGTCTCGACTTTCTCGCCAGACTTGAAGCGTTCGTACCGTTCAGTCAGACCCGCTACCTTGAAAACTTGCGTGGCGGAGTCGCTGGGCTGGGCCCCTTTACTGATCCAGTCGTAGATACGATCTTCCTTCAACTGGATGGTGGCCGGTTGGGTGCGCGGGTTGTAAAAGCCAAGAATTTCAATGAAACGGCCGTTGTTGGGGCTTTCCTTATCCGTGGCTACGATGCGGAAACTGGCCTGTGATCTGCCGCCCACGCGGCGCAAACGAATACGAACCATATAATGAAAGACTCCTCTACTAGTCGAGAGATTATACCCAAACGGCCAGTCATTGTAGCTTGCGCACGAAAGGCGGTCAAGGGCATACTAATTGAAGACACGCGACTTCGCAGAGCGGGGCGGGTTTTAATTGTATCCAGTCGAATTTGGGTCACCCACTTCCCAGGAGAAAGCATGGCCAAAATCGCTTTAGTCACCGACAGTACTACCTATATCCCCAAAGAACTGAGCAAAGGTTTCGAAATCAACGTCGTGCCTTCGGTCATTATTTGGGGTGGAGAGACATTCCGGGATGGGGTCGATATCCAACCGACCGAATTTTACAAACGTCTGGCGACTTCTAAGGAAACGCCGACGACTTCCCAGCCCACCCCGGGTGATTTCAAAGAGATGTATGAAGGGTTAGCCAAAAAAGGTTTCAGCGACATTCTTTCTGTGCATATCTCCGCGAAATTCTCTGGAACCATGGCGTCGGCGGAAGCAGCCAAGGCCCAAGTTTCGGGGATCAACATCGCGGTTGTGGATGCGCACTCGGCCTCCATGGGCACCGCCTGGCCGCTATTGGAAGGGGCGAAGGCTGCCAAGCAGGGCAAGTCATTGGATGAATGCGTCGAGATCGTCAAGAAAACACAAGAACACACCGGCATCTTGCTGATGGTGGATACGTTGGAGTTCCTTTACCGCGGCGGGCGCATCGGCGGCGGCGCCAGATTCCTGGGTACAGCACTGAAGCTAAAGCCCATCCTCGAAGTGCAAGAGGGCGCACTGGAAGCCATCGAGCGCGTACGCACGAAGGGCAAGGCGTTGGACCGACTGGTAGAGTTGCTAATCGAACGCATTGCCAGCCGCACGCCGGTACATTTAGCGGTGCTGCATGCGAACGCCAGGGAGGACGCTATGAAGCTCCTCGAAGAAGGCAGCAAGCGCGTCAACCCAATCGAAACAGCGGTGGCGGATGTCAGCCCGGCCGTGGGCACCCACACAGGTCCGGGAACATTGGGTTTCGCCTTTATGGCAGGAGTGAAATAGTAGACAGTTGACAGCTGACAGTAAAACAGAAAGCTTTATGTTTGCGAAGCTCTCTCATTTCACAGAACCGTAAAACAAAGGCAAGGGTTTAACCTTCTTTGGTGACCATTTGTGCGCAGCGAGGATTCGCTTACGCGCAAAGGTTAATTTGGTTTTGTCGTTGGCATGCAGTGTAAAGAGGGGTTCACCTTTCTCTACTTTGTCGCCCACCTTGTGGTGAACGACAATCCCAACGGCGTGGTCGATAGGCGCGCCCTTCTTAAGGCGCCCGGCGCCCAATTCGACTGAAGTTTCTCCGACTTCTTTCGCATCGATCCATTTCAAATAGCCGGCACGCGGGGAGGGAACCTCTTCGATGAATTGTGCGCTTGGCAATTTCGCAGGTTCATCTACATAACTCACATCGCCTCCCTGGGCTATGACTAACTGGCGGAAACGCTCGAAGGCGAAGTTGTCTTCCAACGCGGCAGCGGCGCGCTGCTTGGCGGCTCTTAATGTGCCCGCCGCTTCACCCAACAAGAGCAAGTTTCCAGCGACCTGCAGGCAATGCTCGCGGAAGTCCTTCGGGCCACCACCCTGAAGGGTGTCAATGGCTTCCTTAACCTCCAAGGCATTGCCAACCGCGTTGCCCAAGGGTTGGTTCATATTCGAGAGCAGAGCAACGGCTTTGCGATTGACTCGTTTGGCGATCTTTACCATGATGCGCGCTAACGCACGCGCCTGATCCAAATTCTTCATGAACGCGCCGACGCCAACTTTAACGTCGAGCACCATGCGCTGGGCGCCAGCGGCAATTTTCTTGCTCATGATTGAGGATGCGATCAGGGGGAGCGCGTCCACGGTGCCGGTTACATCTCGTAAGGCATACAGCTTGCCGTCCGCAGGCGCCAGGTCGTCGGTTTGGCCGGTGAGCACCAAGCCGACTTCCTTGAGTTGGAGCAGGAATTCTTCTTTGCTCAGATTCGTGCGGAAACCGGGAATAGATTCCATCTTATCCAGCGTGCCGCCGCTGAACCCCAAGCCCCGCCCAGACATCTTGCCCACCCTTAAGCCGCAAGCGGATACGATAGGTTCCACCACCAGGGTTGTCTTGTCGCCTACGCCGCCTGTGGAGTGTTTGTCCAGGGCGAAATCCACCACTCCAGTCAAATCCAGGGTTTCCCCGGATGCAGCCATGGCCAGGGTTAATTCCGTGGTCTCCCTGTCGGTCATTCCGTTCAGGAGCACGGCCATCGCCCAGGCGGAGGCTTGGTAATCGGTTATGGCCCCCGAGGTATAGCCTTCGATAAAAAAGCGAATTTCGGCAGGGCTGAGTTCGAGCCCATCGCGTTTCTTTATGATGATGTCAACAGGGCGCATGGGAAAAATGGGAGGTTTTGGGGCTAAAATTATAATATAGCGTGTCTGTTGGTCATTCACAGGCCGCTTCCCATGAATGGCTTGGCCAAGGCGAGGGAGTCCCGCTCGCCTGCTCTTGCATTTTTGATAGGATTGGCTTAATGTCAGGATGGGAAAACGTTTTCAGTAACTAATGACGATCTTACTGACTAAGGTTCGCCCCCCGCAGCGTCGCAAAGATGTTTTGCGTCGTGTGCGCCTGGTCGATACCCTGCACCAAAACCTGCATCGCAAATTGACCTTCGTTTCTGCGCCGGCCGGATACGGGAAGACCACCCTGCTGGTCGATTTCGCCGCGGACGTTGATGCTATTGTGTTCTGGTACCGGATTGGGGCCGAAGACAATGACCTGGTCCAATTTGTCCAACACCTCATTGCCAGCTTCCAACAAAAAGCCCCCCGTTTCGGAGTCGCCCTTGAGGAGCGGCTAAACACCATCGGCAGCGCCCCCGATGCACCATCGCTGGCCATCGATTTTATCAATGAGGTCGAGCAGAGAGTGGAGGACTTCTCGTTGCTGATCCTGGACGATTACCACCTGGCGGGTGAAAACCAACAAATCGTGGACTTCGTCGAAAACCTGCTCGAGCACCTGCCCGACCATTTGCGTATCCTGATTGGATCGCGCAGCGTCTATGGGATCCCGACGGCCAGCCTGTACGTGCGCGACGAGTTGGTGACCATCAGCGCAGACGAACTGCGCTTCCGCGCCGACGAATTGCAGAAGCTGGTGCTGCAGAACTACCGCATGCGGCTTAGCGACGAGCAAGCCGAGGAATTTTCCAAGCGGGCCGATGGGTGGATCGTGGCCATCTTGCTAGCGTTGCGCACCATGGAAAACGGGGTGCTGCCCAAACTGCGGGGCGGTATCAATAAGATTTATGAGTACCTGGCCAAAGAGGTAGTTAACCGGCAAAGTGCAGAGCTGCGTGATTTCATGATGGCCACTTCCATTTTGAATGATTTCAACGAAGCCCAGTGCAATTATCTTCTGGAAAGAAAGGATTCGACGTTGTTCTTGCGCGCGCTGGAGGACCGCAACCTCTTCGTGAGTCGCACAGAGACCAACGAGGGCGCCAGCTACCGCTACCACCAATTGTTCGCCGAGTTCCTGCAGGATTATTTCTCCCGCAGCCAGGCCGACCGCCTGCGCGAACTGCACCGCCGCGCGGCAACCTGGCACCAGAAGCGCGAGGAATGGGAAGCCGCCATCGACCACAAGCTGGCGGCAGGCGACAAGCAGGAAGCCGCCGGGTGGATGGACGCGGTAGCCAATGATTTTTACGCAGCCGGACGCCAGACGCTATTAACCAGGTGGGTTTCTTCACTAGAGAAAACACCTAATTGTCTGCATTTTGCACCACATCTGCTCTTATACCAGGCAAAAGCTCTAGGAAATCAAAGCGAATTTAAGGCCAGTTTGAAATTGCTTAATATCGCCGATCCAATACTTGTGCGCACTAATGACAAGGAAGCATTAGCGAATGTAAGAATCACCAAAGGAATGATCAGCCGATTAACAGGTGATTTTCCGAAAGCGCTGGTTTTAGCAAAAGAAGCTCAAGCAATTCTTCGCGGGGACTCAAAACGCGTTCGCTACAGTCGACAATGGTATCAAGCAGAGAGATTGATGGCCATTCCCACATTAATTAATGGAGATACCCAAAAAGCAATTAACTATATTAATTCTGCAATCGAAGGTATTAGAAAATTGGTTGATTCCAGCGAGGGAGGTTTGAAAGCAATCTATAGGTATGACCTGGCCGAGTGCTTGAACGATGCTGGATTTATCCATCTTAATATGGCCGAGATGTTGGAAGCGCAAAAGGCTTTTCAGGAAGCTTTAAAAATCCATATCGATATCCATAGCAACTTAGGGGCGCTTGCCTTGGCAAGGAATAACATCGCATATTTAGATCATCAAACTGGCCATTACGGTGAAGCCTGGCGAGAATATTCTTTGGCCTATGAACATTCAAAAGCAGCAAATCGCATTCGCGAACAAATCGGGATTCTCAACGGTCGCGGAGAACTCATGCTGGAGCTTAATGAAGTCGAGGAGGCGCTCACGAATTTTCAGGCTGCATTAAGTCTTGGCAAGCAGTTTGGCGAAAAACCGGAATTGGCCTCCACTTATTTGGGATTGGCAAAACTCGAAAGAATCCGCGGCCAGCATCAGGAAGCCATTACATGGTTGAGAAAAGCGGCCAGCTTTCCAGGTAATCCGTTGGCAAGTGGCGAGTATTCAGTTGAGCTAGGCACTATTTATGATGCAATGGGACAACATGACCTTGCCCTCAAACAGTTTCGGACTGTTTTGAATAAACCGGGCAGCGGGAAAGCCCCTACACAAACAGAAATCCTTGCAGCATTTCTGGCCGCGCGAACGCTCTTTAGAGAAGGCAATATTAAGAAGGCGGAGTCACTCCTGTTCGAAGCTTTGGAGGGTGCTGCCAGACTTGGTCATGACCAATTTTTAGTCACAGCAGCCCGCACAAGCTTAGATTTCCTGGAAGCGGTAGTGCTTGCATCCCCAACTACACAACTCAAATCGCTTTTCGATCGGGCAATTAAATTCGAAACAGGCAAAGCTGCGCTCGAACTAGAACCAGTTATTAATCAGGTCCCTCAGATCCATATCGAAGTCAGAGCATTTGGGCAAGGAGAAATCCGCGTCAATGGAGAGTTGTTACCCGCCTCCGTGTGGAGATCCAGCAGGGCCCGCGGGTTGTTCTTCTACATTCTCGATCGCGGCAAGGCGCGTAAGGACACTATCGGATTGGATTTCTGGCCAGATTTTAGCGCCGGGAAAATCAGCAGCAATTTCCATGCAACTCTATGGCGAGTCCGCCAGGCCCTCGGATTTAAAGACGCGATTTTGTTCGAGGGCGATCAATACAGCCTGCACCCTTCCATTCAAATCTGGTACGACGTGAATGAATTTGAACGCTATCTCCATTCGGCCACCAAACCCAACCTGACGGATGCCGAACGCAGTGAAACGCTGCGCCAGGCGATCAAACTATATCAAGCGCCCTATTTACAGGATCTTTACATGGAATGGGCAGATCGAAGGAGGGAAGAGTTACGCAATGGGTACCTGGAAGCCCTTTCCCGCCTAGCGAAGATCGAAAGCCAGGAAAAACGTTTTGGCGAGGCAAAGAAATTGTATGAACGAATTGTCTCTGTGGATCCGTATCGCGATGAAGCCCATCTATCGCTGATGAAATGCCTGACTCTCTCCGGCGCGCCTTCGGCTGCTATCGCCCATTTCAAGAGGTACAAGTCTTTGCTGCGCAAAGAACTGAATTCCGAACCCCTGCCGGAATTGCAAGAATACTATGAAACGTTGACCGTAAAGGCTTAGATTGGACGAAACTCGCATTTCTAATACGATGTTCCTAACGCTATTCCATCTCATCGATGCTTGCATGGCTGCCCAGACAGGTAGCCATTTTTTGTCAAAATCGCTCATAGCTGCGTTCATAGGGACCCCCCTAGAATGCCCGAGCCAAAACCTACCGGAGGTTTCGTATGTAAACAGCCAAAGGTTTTTGCTAACCAGCCCTGTGGCGGCGGGTTAGTGGTCTCTGCCTTCCGCCAGCCAACCGGCGGCGGTGTAGGCGGCTACCTAACCTTCTGCCAGCCTGTGGTTGTATCGGTGGTAGCCATTAAGCCCGGCGCCTCCGAAGTTCAAACTGAATAGCCATTCGTCAAGGAATACCAGGAACGAGAATTAACAAGGAGATCGAGATGTCTAAACTCAAACTGAACGCTATCGCTACACAAGCTTTGCTGGACAAGGAATTCAAGGCTGCCCTGTTGAGCGGCAAAGGTCAGGATCGCCTGGGCGCCTTCCAACTCAATGATGAGGAAGTCCAGGCGGTGATGTCCATCCAGGCTATGGATCTGGATCAGTTCATCCGCCACCTCAGCGGCCTCATCCAGCCCACGCAGGCTTTGGCCTAAGTGTTGATTCACTGCCGTGCGCTCAAGGCGCGGCACAGAAAACATAGCTGTGGTCTAGGAACCCTGGACCACACGAGCAAAATCTAACCTATTGGAGGCTTCACATGTGCAACAGCATCAAGATTTCTGCAAATCAACCCCTCAGTGGTGGTATTGGCGGCGATCCCCACGCTAACCAGCCTCTCAGTGGAGGCATTGGCGGTTTCCCCATTGCCAATCAGCCTTTGAGCGGCGGAATCGGTGGTAGCCCCACTTTCTGCCAACCTTTGAGCGGCGGCATCGGTGGTAGCCATTAAGCCCGGCGCCTCCGAAGTTCAAACTGAATAGCCATTCGTCAAGGAATACCAGGAACGAGAATTAACAAGGAGATCGAGATGTCTAAACTCAAACTGAACGCTATCGCTACACAAGCTTTGCTGGACAAGGAATTCAAGGCTGCCCTGTTGAGCGGCAAAGGTCAGGATCGCCTGGGCGCCTTCCAACTCAATGATGAGGAAGTCCAGGCGGTGATGTCCATCCAGGCTATGGATCTGGATCAGTTCATCCGCCACCTCAGCGGCCTCATCCAGCCCACGCAGGCTTTGGCCTAAGTGCATCTTATAGAGCCGGGAGCCGTTTTCTATTGGTACTAATCTGAACATGCTATTAGCCTCCTTCAAGGGGCAAGACCCTCTCAAATCCAAGGATTTAACGAGAGGCGGTGAGTCGCGGCGCCAGGACGCAAGCGGCGCCGAAGGCAACCACACCGAGGAACTGGCAGCCTTGGCTCTGGCTGGCGCCAGTATTGTGTCCAGCCTGGAGCTGGGCAAGGTGTTGCAGGTCGTGGCGCAGCAATTCGCCAACCTGCTGGACGTGCAAGTTTGTATCCTGGCGGATTGGCGGCCCAATCCCGGGGGCATCAAAGCCCACACCACATTCGTCAATCCCAGGGCCCCCAAGTTGCCACGCGGGTACAAGCCAAGCTCGCTGGCCGAAAGTTTGGGGTTGACTCAGGTCGTTGAGCAGACCCGGCCAGTACAAAAACGCTCAGACGACCCGCTGCTCCCGGAGAAAGAAAAGCGGGCATTCAAGAAGACAGGCATTACCAGCCTGCTACTCTTGCCATTGATCGCCCAGAGCAAGACCACGGGTCTGGTGGAATTACAGGACACGCGCGGGCCGCGCGATTTCAGCGAGCGGGAAATCTATTTGGCGCAGACCTTGTGCCAGCAGGCAGCGATCGCAATTGAAAACGCCAGACTATTCGAAGCTACTAGACGTCAGCTGCAGGAACTCACCCTGCTGCACCAGGTTTCCATGGCGGCCACCGAAGCCACCAACGAAGACGAACTGATTGAAAGAGCCACCCAATTGATCCATGAGAACTTTTACACGGACAATTTCGGCATCCTGCTTCTTGAGAAAGATGGCACGGAGTTACATGAGCATCCGTCTTACAAATCCGGAAAGCTCCAGGGGAGGCTCACCATCCCCCTAGGCCGGGGCGTTACCGGCCAAGTCGCGTCTTTAGGCGTGTCGCTAAGGGTGGGTGATACGCGCAAAGACGCGAACTATTTAAATTACGATGCAGACTCTTTATCGGAGCTCTGCGTCCCGCTGAAAATTGGCGGTCGCGTGATCGGCGTGGCGAATGCCGAAAGCAAGAAGCTGAACCATTTCACGGAAAAAGACGAGCGTCTGTTGCTCACACTGGCCGGGCAGTTGGCCAGCGGCATCGAACGGCTGCGGAATGCCGCTGCCGAGCGCCAGCGGGCCAAGCAGCTTGGGGTCCTCAACAAGCTGGCCGGCGAAATGAGCGGAGTGCTGGACCGCGAGAAGCTGTTCAAGGTCGTGGTCGAGCGGCTGAACAAAGAAATGAATTACGTTTCGACCGACATTTCGCGCGTGGATGAAGAAAGCCGCGAGTATGTGGTTGAAGCGGTCAGCGGCACGTTTGCCCCGCTTGTCTCCAAAGAAGGCTACCGGCAGTCCTTCGGCGTCGGCCTGCTGGATATCGCCGCCAAATCCGGCGAGCCAGTCGTAGCCAATAACGTGCACGAACAACCGAATTACAAATTAGTGGCCGGTCACGAGATGATCAATTCCGAATTGATTATCCCCATCAAGATTTACAAACGGGTGGTCGCGCTGCTGAACATTGAAAGCAACGAATTGAACGCCTTCGATAAATATGAAGTGACCGCGTTGACCACTCTTTGTGATCAGATCTCGATAGCCCTGGAAGGCATCAGCCTGTTTGATTCGACGCGACGCCAATTGCAAGAGCTGACCGTCTTGCACGCAATTACCCACGCGGCCGTGAATGCGAAGGATGAGGATGACCTGCTTGAGCGCGCCACGGAGATCATCGGCGCCAGCATCTATCCAGATCAATTCGGCTTCCTGATGCTGGATGAGGATGCGCAATTCCTGACGGTGAACCGCTGCTATCGGGGTGTAAACGGCGAATTGCACGGACGCAAATTCGCTGTCTCGCAGGGCATCGCCGGGCAGGTGGCCGCTACCGGGAAACCCTGGCGGGTTCCCGACGTGAGCAAAGAGCCTAATTATTTCCTGGTGAATCCGTCCATGCGCTCAGAACTCTGTGTGCCCATCCTGGGGAATGGGAACCGGGTGCTGGGCGTGATCAACGCCGAGAGCGGTCAACTCGACGCGTTCACGGAAGCGGACATGCGCCTGCTGAATACAATCGCGGGGCAACTGGGCACTGCCATTGAGAAATTGCGCCTATTTGAATCGGAACAGAAGCAACGTGAGCAGTCAGAGACCCTGCGCGAAGTTGCCGCCATCCTGGGAAGCGCAACCGATAGCTCGCGGGTGCTCGACTTGATCCTGGATCAACTCAAGCGCGTGGTGCCTTTCGATAGCGCATCCGTCCAGATCCTCAAAGAGGATAGCCTAAGCATTCGCGCAGTTGCCGGAACCCTTGACCCATCAATCATCGGATACGAATTGCCCATCAAAGACGATAAGCTCGCTCACCCCATGCTTTATGAGCACCGCACTGTATTGTATGAAGATATCGCCAATCATCCGGATTGGCTGCACGCACCGGGAGTCTCCGGCGTCAAATCCTGGATCGGCGCACCCCTGATTGTGCGCGGTGAATGCATCGGCGTGCTCACCGTGGATGGGTATGAAGCCCACCAATTCAGTGCGGCCGACGCCCAGTTGGTCTCCTCCTTCGCCATTCATGCGGGTATTGCATTGGAAAACGCGCGGTTACTCGAAGAAGCCGAGGACGCCTACGTGCAGACAGTTAGCGCGCTGGCCAGCGCCATCGACCTACGCGACAGCTACACCAGCGGCCACAGCCAGCGACTGGCCGATCTAGCCGTCAGGATTGGACAGCAAATGGGCTGCGAGGACGAAGAACTCGAGGCGATTCGTTGGGGAGCGCTGCTGCACGACATCGGCAAGATTGGTGTTCCGGATGATATCCTGCGGAAGCCCAGCTCCCTGGAAAGCCACGAAATGGAGATTATGCGTCAGCATCCGGAAATCGGGGCGAGAATCGTGGAACGGGTGAAGAACCTGACCGCAGTAGCGCCCATCATTCGCGCCCACCAGGAGCGCTTCGATGGGACCGGCTACCCAGACGGTCTACGCGCCAACGCCATCCCCAAGATTGCCCGCATAATCAGCGTTGCGGATGCCTACGTGGCGATGACTGATGAGCGCGTCTACCGCAAAGCCCGCAGCCATGAGGCAGCACTAACCGAAATCCGGCGTTGCGGCGGGACTCAATTTGATCCGGCTGTGGTGGACGCTTTCCTAAAGACATTTAGTTAGTTCCCCTATTTACACAATCAGCATTGCATCACCAAAGGAGTAAAAGCGATACCCATTGGCCATGGCCTCACGATAGGTCTCCAGGATTAGTTCGCGGCCGGCAAAGGCGCTGACTAACATCAATAACGTTGAGCGGGGCAAATGGAAGTTGGTTAATAGCGCATCAACCACTCTGAACTCGAATCCAGGCAAGATAAAGAGATCCGTTCGGCCTTCAAACGGCATGACGGCCTTGCCGCCAACCGCCAGCCGGGCTGCAGTTTCCAATACTCGCACAGAGGTGGTACCCACGGCAATCACCCGCCCGCCGGAACGTTTTGTCCTGTTCACAACCTCGGCTGCTTCGACAGAGAGCCGGCACCATTCGTTGTGAATTTTGTGTTGGTGCGGGTCTTCCTCATTCACCGGAGCAAAGGTATCCAGACCAATATGCAGAGTCAATTCTGTGACCCGTATTCCCTTGTCCTTAAAAAGATGAAATTGTCTTTGTGTGAAATGCAGACCAGCAGTTGGCGCGGCAGCGGAACCAGATTCCCGAGCATACACGGTCTGATAACGTTCAGGGTCGGCCAGAGGAGTATGAATATAAGGCGGTAAAGGGATGCGGCCGAAAGACTTCAAACCAGAATCGATCGCGGCGTCAAAAGCGATCATGCGTTGGGGCCCGCCCAAATCTTCGATAATTTCACCGTTTGTACCATTTTCCAATTTCAGTTTCGTGCCCATATGCAGGCCCTTTCCCCCGACTAAAGTTTTCCATCTATTCCCGCCACCTTTTTCCAGTAGAAGCAATTCGACTTTTCCCCCGCTCGGGATTTTTTTCGCAAACAAGCGGGCAGGCACCACCCGACTGCGATTGACAACCAGCAGGTCGCCTGTGTTCAGAACATTGGGCAAATCCCCGAAGAAACGATGTTGCCGAGATCCGGCGCTTCGATCCAGAACCAATAATCTGGAGGCGTCGCGCGGCTCGATCGGCTCCTGCGCGATAAGTTCAGGCGGAAGATCGTAGTCGAAATCCGAAGTCTTCAAGGATACGTATTAGCGAAAGAAACGACCAAGAAGGTTCAAGACGATCGTCAAGAGCAGAGACAACAAGATGCTGGTTGCGATCGGAACGAGGCAGGTGATCTGGCCAGAATCAAGGCGCAGGTCGCCTGGCAAGCGACCCAGGGGAAGTCCTAAGCGGGGCAACGGGACGAGCAATCCACCGACAACAAGAAGGATTAAACCGAGTGCAATAAGGATGCGTCCGAAATCTGGCATGGCTAGAATAATGTAGGCGCCAGGCTTTCCCCAGGATATGGCAAGTCTAAATGAGCGCAGGCCTGAGGCGTAGCCACTCGTCCTTGCGAGCGGCGCTCCAGGAAGCCAAGCTGCATGAGGTAGGGTTCCACCACATCCATGATAGTGTCCGCTTCCTCGCTCACTGAGGCAGCAATGGTGTTCAAGCCCACTGGACCACCGCCGTATTTCTCGATGATAGCTCGCAGCACGCGGCGGTCTAACTCATCCAGGCCAAGTTCGTCTACCTCGAGCAGATTCAGCGCTTCATTCGCCATATCCTTGGTGATCACACCAGTACCGCGCACATCGGCATAGTCCCTCACGCGGCGCAACAAGCGCAAAGCCACACGCGGTGTGCCGCGCGTGCGCCTCGCAATGAGTTCCAGGCTGCCGTTGGCAACCTGCATCCCGAGCTGCCCGCTGGCGCGCTCGAGGATGGCGAGCATATCGGTATTCCCGTAATAGTCGAGTCGAAACGTGGCTCCGAAGCGGGCCCGCAACGGAGAAGTAAGTAAAGCCAGGCGAGTTGTGGCTCCAATGACAGTGAGACGCGGCAGCATGAGTCGAATCGCCCGTGCCGAAGGCCCTTTGCCAATGACAATATCCAGGGCGAAATCCTCCATGGCGGGATATAAGACCTCTTCCACTGCTTTCCCGAGGCGATGGATCTCATCGATGAATAAGACATCCCCTTGATTGAGATTGCTCAGAATGGCGGCCAGGTCGCCCTGACGCTCGATGGCTGGTCCCGACGTGACTTTGATATTCACCCCCATCTCGTTGGCGAGGATGTGGGCCAGTGTGGTTTTGCCAAGGCCGGGAGGTCCATAAAACAAAACATGGTCCAGCGGTTCTCCCCGTTGGCGTGCGGCAGCAACCAGGATCGCCAGATTCTGTTTCACTTTCTCCTGGCCGATCAGCTCATCCAGCGTGCGCGGGCGCAGAGCTGGCTCGAATTTGTCTTCGGCCCTGGGTAACGGGTCCATGATGCGAGGTTTGGTGGACATCAAAGTGATTATACATGCCTGCCCGAGTGAGCCGCTTGGGGCGACGAGGGAAGCGATTTTTCGACCCCTGGCTGGACTATAATGCCCAAAATCTCTGGAGAATCTATGGCCTCAGTTCACGCCTCCACCCATCCGCTGGTCCTCCACAAGTTAACTATCCTGCGTGATAAAAATACCGAGCCGCGCAAGTTCCGCGAGCTGGTGCGCGAGATCAGTACTCTGCTGACTTACGAGGCGACCGCGGATTTGATGACGGAACCTAAAGAAGTCGACACGCCGAT
This sequence comes from Chloroflexota bacterium, assembly GCA_023485685.1. Taxonomy (GTDB): domain Bacteria; phylum Chloroflexota; class Anaerolineae; order Anaerolineales; family UBA11579; genus JAMCZK01. Next base: position 25,211 of record JAMCZK010000054.1, read on the forward strand.
GGGCAAAGCCAAAGGACGCGCCACCAAAGAAAACATTGGATTGGTGCCTATCTTACGCGCCGGCCTGGGCATGGTGGATGGGGTTTGGGACCTGCTGCCCGACGCACAGGTTTGGCACATTGGCCTTTACCGGGATGAGAAGACGCTGCAGCCCGTGCAGTATTACAACAAGCTGCCCACCTTACCCACAGTTGGCGTGTGTCTGGTCCTGGATCCAATGCTGGCAACTGGCGGCTCGGCAGTTGCCACGGTGACGATCCTCAAAGACTGGGGCGTGAAGAAGATCAAATACGTCGGTATCATCGGCGCACCGGAAGGCATCCAGCACTTGAGCCGGGCCCATCCTGATGTGCCCATTTTCCTGGGAGCGATCGACGATCACCTGAACGAAATCGGTCACATCGTTCCCGGCTTGGGGGACGCAGGCGACCGCCAGTTCGGCACGGGATAAATTTTTCTAACAATTCTGTTAGTGGAGGGGCCGATACATTGCTTCTTTGTTAGTGTAAACTCTTTCAGACAGCCTACAAGATCTTATGGTACCTGTAAAAAAGAGAAGGCGTAAATCCGTTTCATCTAGCTCCGAAACAAAGAACCTTCGTTCTAAACTAGCGCGCCTGGAAAAGAAGTACACCCGGATCGTAATGGAAAAAAATTTCCTGGAACGCGCCATGGGGGACCTGAATTTCCATAACAATGCCCACGACGGCGTGGTCTATACCGATGCCAAGGACAATATCATCTACGCGAATCCTTACTTCCTGCAGATGATGGGATTAAAGAACAAAACGGAAGTATTGGACCATCCCTTCCCCGACTATATGTGGAACAACGCATCAGAAGCACAGCGCCTTTTCAAAGACATAAAAAACACCGGCTTCGTGCGCGAACGCGAAATGGCTCTCCACAACCGAGAAGGGCAGCCGGTGTTTGCCATGTGTTCCGGGGTGGTTAGCAAAGACAAGGATGGTTCCATCCTTGGCACGGAAATCATGTTTTGCAACATCACCAGCAAACGCAGTTTCCAGGCAGAACTGGTGGAGCAACATGCGCTCCTGGACGCCATGCTGCAGAGCACGCCTGACCCGGTTTTGGTGCTTAATCCTGCACTGGATATCAAGCGCAGCAATCCGGCTGCGGAAAAATTGTTAGGTGCGAGGGAAGAAAGCGGAAAGCCGAATTTAATTACGCTCCTGTCTGAGACCGACCTGCAAAAGGAAGTTCTGCAAGGGCTCGAAGCCAATTTCCTCGGTGAAAACAGCTTCAACGCGGAAATCAGGATCAAAGAGGGGCATTTCGATCTGAACGCCGCGCCGCTCAAGTCGGTACAGAAGGGCTGGGTGTGCGTGCTGCACGATATTACCGCGCGCAAACACACGCAGGACATGCTGCAGCACCACGCTTTCCACGATGTGCTGACCCAGGTACCCAACCGGGCCTACTTCATCGATTCCCTGCAACGCGCCAACCTGCGAGGCAAGACGGAACCTGATTACCGGTTTGCCATTCTTTTTATAGACGTGGATGGGTTGAAGTCATTCAACGACCGTTATGGCCATCACGTGGGCGATGAACTGCTGATTAATTTCGCGCGCAGATTGGAAACGAGCATCCGACCCGGGGACCTGCTGGCGCGCCTCGGAGGAGACGAATTTGCCATATTACTGGATGGTGTGAAGGATGAAAGTAGCGCGGCGATCATTGCCTCACGTATACAAAAAGCATTGATCCAACCTTACGAACTTGGTGACGAAAAGGATGCGCGCACCACAGCCAGCATCGGCATTACGCTCAGCGGTCCATCGTCCGCAAATGTCGACGCGTTGCTGCGAAACGCGGACAAAGCCATGTACCACGTCAAGGAAAGGGGCGGCAATAGTTTTGAAGTCTTCAGCGAGGAATTATTGGCGAAGATAAATTAATTTTGACGAGTACACAAGTACATTAGTAAATAAGTACACTGGGCCTTGTTTACTTATTTACTAGTCTACTAGTGTACTTATTTGAAGTATTCTTTCATCGGGTCAAAATAACTATCCACCCAGCCCTGTCGATAAATTTCTCCATGCGGGGGCAAGTTGGTGTGGCGCAAAATAAGTTTTGTGCCTTGCTTAGCCGGCTTAAAAATCACTTCGATTTGTGAATCTTCCTCATCATCGGCAAACTCAGATGTGCGCCATGCCTGGACGATAAGCTTGCCGGGTTCCAATTTTAGATTCCTACCCAGAATGTAACCATCCCAGGCTTCGAATTCTTCACCGACTTTGGCGCTGACCCTGGCCTTGGCGCCGGTCATTTTCGAGTGCGCCTTCGAATCCAGCCAGGCATCGTAGACTTCCTGCGGCGGGCGAGGAATAATGGTCGATACTTCGAATTCAAGCGCCATCTCAGCTCCTAGCGTGCCGGCATCGCCGCCCGTGCAATTTCCACGAATTCTTTCGCCTTCAGACTGGCGCCGCCCACCAGAGCCCCATCGATCTCTGGCTGGGCGAAGAAGGGTGCTGCATTGGCGGCGTTCACCGAACCTCCATACAGCACACGTAGTCCCTGTGCGATCTCATCGCTGAAGAGGCCGGCGAGGGTTGGCCGCACCACATTGCGCAATAAGGCATTGGTATTCTCAGGAGTCGCTGCCTTTCCAGTCCCGATGGCCCACACAGGTTCATAGGCAATCACCAGCGCCAAGGCTGAGTTAATCCGTAGGCCTTCAAGGGCTGTGCGCAGTTGGCTGGAGATGACTTCTGCGGCTCGGCCGGCTTCGTTTTGTTCGAGTGTTTCCCCCACGCAAAGAATAGGGCGCAAACCTGCGGCCAAGGCAGCCGTTGCCTTCTTGTGAACCTCGAGATCGGTCTCATGAAATAAAGTACGCCGCTCGGAGTGGCCCAGGATGACATATTGGCAGAATTCGGCCACCATGGCTGCAGATAGTTCGCCGGTGTAAGCGCCTTCTTTCTCCCAATAGAGGTTTTGGGCGCCCAGGCCGATGCCGGTGCCATCCAATACTGCCTGTAAAGGCATCAGGCTGGAAGCAGGGGGGCAGAGTACCTTTTCCACGCCTTTGATAGCCATCAAAGCAGCTGACATTTCCTCGACCAGGCGCAAAGCCTCGGCCGCGGTTTTGTTCATCTTCCAGTTACCGGCTACTAGTGGAGTGCGTGCCATGTTATTTGTCCTGCAGGGCGGCCAGTCCGGGCAGCAACTTGCCTTCGAGCATCTCCAGCGATGCGCCGCCGCCCGTGGATATGTGCGTGATCTTGTCCGCCAATCCAGATTGTTGCAGCGCGGAGACTGAGTCACCGCCGCCCACGATGCTATCCGCTTTAGATTCGGCGACCGCTTTGGCCAGGGCAAAAGTTCCCTTGGCAAACGGCTCCATCTCGAAGACGCCCATGGGGCCATTCCACACCACGGTGCCCGCAACCGCTACCAGGTCGCTGAAAGCTTTTACGGTTTCCGGGCCAATATCCATCACGCGCCACCCCGCGGGAACGTCGCCCACAGCAATAGTTTTATGTTTAGCAGCGGCTGCAAACCCATCGGCAATTACGAAATCGGTAGGAAGGTGCAACTTGCCCTTCCCTTCGGTTTGGAGAGATTTCGCGGTATCCACGGCGTCCGCCTCTACCAGCGAATCGGCCATATCTTTGCCCTGCGCCTTGAAAAAAGTATTCGCCATCCCTCCCCCAATGAGTACGGTGTCCGCCTTGGCCAGCAGGTTGCGGATCACATCGATTTTGTCGCTGACTTTAGCACCGCCCAGAATAGCGATAAACGGGTGCCTTGGATCAGCCAGCATTTGGCCAAGATAGCGAATTTCCTTTTCCATCAAAAAACCAGCCACCGCAGGCAGGTAATGCGCCACGCCTTCAGTCGAAGCGTGAGCGCGGTGCGCGGACCCAAAGGCGTCGTTCACGTAGAAATCTGCCAGCCTAGCCAGCGCCTTGGACATCTCGGGATCATTCTTCGTCTCGCCAGGATAGAAGCGCGTGTTCTCGAGAAGCAGAATTTCGCCGGGCTTCAAGGCCTTAGCTGCCGCCTCCGCTTTGGGACCGATACATTCTTCCACGAACTTCACCGGGGCCTTGATCAGCCTCCCCAGATGATCAGCCACCGGTCGAAGGGAGTATTTGGGATCGGGCTTGTCCTTTGGCCGCCCCAGGTGCGAGCACAGGACAATCGCCGCCCCGCTATCCAGCAAATACTGGATGGTGGGCAGCGCGGCGCGGATGCGCGTGTCATCCTGCACCACACCGTTTTCGATGGGCACGTTGAAATCCACGCGTACCAATATCCGCTTGCCCTGCAGATCGATGTCGCGAATCGTTTTTTTATTGAACATGCGCTTCCTAGTTCTCTCTGGCTGTAAGAGGTCCGGTGCGCTCCTGTAATAGGTCGATCAATAGTTGGGCAAGCTTGGCCGATTCGTGGTGGCCCGGGCGATCTGGGTCGGCTACGCTGGCGCGGTACAACGCATACTTCTCTTCCAATCCCTCTTCGGCAGTGACCCATTTGGAGCCTTCAGGTGGCGAACTCTCCTGCAATTGGTTGCTGAGCACGATGTCGAAGAAGTTGGGCCCAACGTGCGCCTCTAGCGCTCGAATGTGGTCGCCACAGCGATAACCATCCGTTTCCCCGGGTTGAGTCGCCAGGTTGCAGATGAAGATTTTCAGCGCGGGGCTGTTGCGCACGGCGGCCGCCAAATCGGGCACCAACAAATTGGGCAGGATGCTCGTGTACAGGCTGCCAGGACCCAACACAATCAAATCGGCGTTCAACAAAGCGTTCACTGCATCCGGGTACGCAGGCGGCGCGTTGGGTTCCAGCCATACATGGCGCACTGCGCCCGGCATCCCAGGGATCTGGCTTTCGCCGCGCACTCGCACCTGCGTGTCCGCCATCGGCACCGCCAGGTCGGCCACCAGGCGCACGTCGTGAAGGGTTGCCGGCAGCACCTGCCCATGCACCGAAAGCACCCGTCCGGATTCGGCGACTGCTTCTTCGAAGCTGCCGGTGATCTCGCTAAGGGCGCTGATAAATAAGTTTCCGAAGGAATGGCCTTCGAGCCCATTTCCGCTGCCGGAAAAACGATATTGGAATAATTGTGTGATCAGGGTTTCGTCGTTCGACAACGCCGCCAGACAATTGCGGATGTCTCCGGGCGGCAGCACGCCCAGATCGCTGCGCAGACGGCCGGATGAACCGCCGTCATCTGCCACGGTAACAATGGCGGTCAGGTTGTAGGTATGTTCTTTGAGCCCGCGCAATAAGGTTGCCATGCCATGCCCGCCCCCGATGACCACGATGCGCGGGCCGCGACCGCGTTTGCGGTGGTCGGCCAGTGTGTCAACCACGGGACGGCCCGGACGCAAAAACGGCGAGAGCAGGCTGCGGTTCATACCCAACACGCCATAGATCAAGGTGCCCAGCCCGAGGCCACCGAAAATTATTGCGCGCAAAGTTCTATCTAAAAACCGAAGGGAAAGCCAGGAAAGTGCAGGCAACCACCAGGTATCGGGTGCCTGACGATAGACATCCAACACCAGGATTGCGCCGCCGACGCCAATGAGAAAGGCACCGAAGAGGATAAGCAGGATCCAACGTTTGACCCCCAGGCCGGGCGTGAGCCAACGAAGCATGCGCAAAGTCCAGGCATAGGCCTTGCGCATCCAGACAACTATTCGCTCGCCCATATTTCGAGGATGATAGCAGTGAATATTGTCAGCGTCAACGAACGTACTGCTTCACCACGGGGACACGGAGACACAGAGCTTTAATCCAATTCTCCGTGTCTCCGTGGTGGATTTTTTGCACTTCACTCATCCATGTTTATCTGCGTTCATCCGTGGTTTACCAAAGTCGCTGCCTCTAACCGCGTTATCAACCTGTCATCTGTCTACCGTCAACTGTCAACTGTCTACTGTCAACTGCTTCATCCGCGTTATGATTACCTTACTTATTATGAATATTCTCGAAAAACATTGGCAGATTTCCCCTCACATTACGGCGGAAGCGGACAAAAACCTCGCGGGGTACCCACCTTTCCTGCGCCAGGTGCTCTTCAATCGTGGCTTTGGCACCTCGGAGGAATCCAACCGTTTTCTAGCTGCCTTACCGGTCGATCCTGTCCATTCCGAAAAAATCAAAGGATTGGGCGCGGCCGTCGACCGACTTTCGTATGCCATCGCGCATGGGGAGAGTATTGTGGTTTACGGCGACTACGATGCAGATGGGGTTACCGCCACCGCGCTGATGTGTGAGTGCCTGGTGGCTTTAGGCGGGCGCGCGCACGCCTACATCCCTGACCGCTTCGAAGAAGGGTATGGCCTCAACGTAAGTGCGTTGCGCCAACTGAAGGAAGAAGGCGCTTCGGTAGTCATCAGCGTAGACTGCGGCATTCGCTCGCTAAAGGAAGCCGAAGAAGCGCGCCGCCTGGGGCTGGACTTGATCATCACTGATCACCACACCCCAGGAACCGAGCTGCCGGATGCAGTCGCCATCATCAATACAAAGCAGGACGGGGACGAGTATCCCGAAAAACAACTGGCGGGTGTGGGCACCGCATTCAAGCTGGCGCACGCCCTCGAAAAGAAACTCCACCTCGGCGAAGACCAAAGCGCCCGCTTCCTGGATCTGGTTGCTCTAGGCACGGTCGCCGATATGGTGCCGCTCCTCGGCGAAAATCGCTGGATGGTGCGCGAAGGTCTGGCCCAGATTCGCCAACCGAAGCGGCAGGGGTTGTTCTCTTTAATTAGCGTCTCGGGTCTCAAGGCGGCTAACGTGCGCGCAGGCGACATTGGCTTCATGCTGGGGCCGCGGCTGAATGCCGCCGGCCGCCTAGAAACCGCCAAGCGTGCCTTGCTGCTCCTGATGACGGACGATGTTTTCGAAGCCGGTAAGCTCGCACAAGATCTTGATAACCAGAACCGGACTCGCCAGGACCTTACAACTGAGATGACTGCATCGGCAGAGGAGATGGTCACCGCCGCGGGTGATGATGCATTGTTGCTCTTCGCCCTTCACCCGGAATACAACCCGGGAGTTGTGGGCTTAGTGGCCTCCCGCCTCACAGAAAAGTTCTATCGACCATCCATTGTTGGGCAACGCGGGGAGCAGACTACGCGGGCTTCCTGCCGCAGCATTCCAGAATTCCACATCACCCAGGCACTGGAAAGCTGCGCCGATCTATTCGAGAATTTCGGCGGCCACGCCGCCGCGGCTGGCTTCACCGTGCGCAACGAACGCCTGCCCGAAGTCATGGACCGATTGAACGCCTACGCGCAAGAGAAGCTCAGCGGACTCGCTCTCCGCCCCACTCTGATCGCCGATGCGGAAATCCCGCTGTCGGAATTGAAGGCTGACCTGCTCAACCAAATCGAACTGATAGAACCTACCGGCTACGGAAACCCCCAGGTCTACCTGGTCAGCCGCGGCCTGCAGGTGCGCGAGGCGCGCACTGTGGGGCAAGAGGGCCGGCATCTCAAACTGGTCGTAAGCGATGGCTGGATCACCTACGATGCCATCGCTTTTCGGCAAGGCCATTGGGCACAAGCCATGCCCAAGGCGGTTGATCTGCTTTATCGCTTCGAAGCCAATGAATTCAACGGCCGCAGCCGCTTGCAACTCAATGTGAGGGATTTGAAGGCGAATGCCTAGCCTGCAAGTTGACGATATAGCCAAAGTTGTGACGTACAGTATCGCCTTGTTAGCAGGGGGCAAATCTTCTCGCATGAGAAGAGACAAAGGGCTTGTTCCATTTATGGGTAAGCCGCTTTATCAGCACATCCTCGAGCAGGTACACGGGTTGAGTGAAGATATTTTTTGATCACAAATCAACCAGATGGTTACACAGAAACAACCTACCCAATTTTCTCGGACAAGATTCCGGGCATCGGCGCTTTGGGTGGCATCTATTCAGCCCTGAGCTATTCCCAAAATGATCTTTGCCTGATCCTGGCATGCGACATGCCATCCGTAAGCGTGCCCATAATCGAGCAACTAAGAAGCGAAGTCAGTGGTTTCGATGTCGCCATTCCCCAACTGGGTCCAGGGATGCTAGAACCTTTTCGCGCAATTTATCGCAAGACCTGTCTACCTTTGGCTGAAAAAGCGATCCAGTCTGGGGAACGCCGTGCAATTAGTTTTCTTTCTCAAGTCAAAACGAACTTTGTAACCAAAGAGACTTTGATCCAGTTGGATCCGAAATTGGAATCATTTCTGAATATCAATACACCTGGCGATCTTGCCGAAATTGAGGCGATTGCCAAACAGCGCGACTGCTAAGGTTTTTGTGCAATCAATTGCAAGATCTTTCTGGGTTGCACGGCAAAATCTCGGCCACGCTTCCAGGTCTCGTTCTTAAAATATATTTTCCAGGCTCCAAATTTATCCTCAAGTCCTCCTGGCAAGAGATAGTGCTGTTTATTGGGAACTTCCCCCTCGTTCCACAGAAGTATTTCGCAAAACATGAAACCTCCTGGTTTCAATGCGACATGATAACGTTCTAAAAGAGGGCGGGACAGAAAATAAAAATTGAAGATTGCAGAGAAAAAGGCTGTTGGTAACCATCGGTCAACTAAGTCCATAACCGCGCATGCCAGGTCTAAACCTCTTTTTTCGAGTCTTTGCTTCGCATGAACTAGGGCTAGCAAGGAAATGTCAAGTGCAAAAACGGTGAGCCCGCGCCACATTAAAAACTCGCCGAGTGGCGAAAGTCCAGCCGCCGCTTCTAATACAATCCCCTCTTTGGGGAGCAATTCACTATGAGATTCGACGAGTTTGTAGGGTCCGCGTTCATAGCGGTCCATTTCACTCTTATAACGGGCGTTTCCAACGCACCGCATCAGGATGCAAAGTGAATGCCTTTTTGTTCAGTTAGGGGATTTGTCTCGGTGCCAGTATGTCCCGCTCGCTCGATCATGCCTGAACCTTATCGGTATTGAGGCGGCTTGCCCACGGCCATCGCTCAAGCGCATTGGGCAATAGCGATGTTCTGATCACTGCGCAGGCCAGCGCGTAATTTCTTTTATCTAGTAGTTCCAGACCTTTTGTTAACCCCCGCTTTTCGATTAACTCCAGCGGCCCAAGTTCGTCCGACACCAGAAGATGGCATTCTTCAATCTTCGACAATAAAGAATCACCCCATGCAAGGGTTGCGAAATCAAGCTCCCAGGTCCTTCCCGTATGTTTTTCGGGAAGATTCCAAACCCAAGCGACATGAATTGTTTTTACAGCATGTCCCTCAATCCCGCCAAATGGTGCAGATCGGAGGCTAACATGTCGCGGGCCAGGGCACTGCACATCGGCTTTCCACTTTCTCTCGGCAGATATCCAAATCATCTCATCCCGCTTACGTGGCGTAATCCAAGAACTTTCAGCCTGGGTCTCATAACCCCTGTAAACTAGAGCGCGCAAGGCACTCCTGCTATCTGTTCCCTCACATCCGATGGCAAACGTCTAGTCAAAGCAAGCATACAAAATGATTTCCATCAATTACAAACCTTGCTCGCTTTTTTCCCGTAGGGGAGAGTCTTAGACCCTCCCGCATCTCTTGGCTAGCCTGCTCAAGGCGCCGCCTTGAGCGAAGCGAACGGGGTTAGCTTTGCTAACCGTGAGGGTTGTTTGCTACACCCCACCTCATCACCAAACAACTTCTTCTTGACAACAATCAATCAATGAATCGATACTTGAGCAGGGCCCAGAACGCCGCTACCGCGTCCACAAAACCGATCTTCTTGCCATCCGCATAGTCGCGGGGATTGAACGTAATGGGGACCTCAAAAATGCGGGCCTTCTTCTTCAGCAATTTAGCGGTAATTTCGGGCTCGAAATCGAAACTATTCGAGCGTATTCGAATGTCTGCGAGCACCTCTCGCTTAAACAACTTGTATCCCGTCTCCATGTCGGTGAGGATATTGTTGTACAAAATATTGGTAAAGAAGGTGAGCATTCGGTTGGCAACTGCATGCCAATACATAGTTGGCCGCCGTGGTCCCCCCAGGAAACGGGAACCGTACACTGCGTCGGCCAAGCCTTCCTCGATGGGCTTCAGTAATGCGGGGATATCACGAGGATCGTATTCTAGGTCGGCATCCTGGATCAGGATCAAATCCCCTTTGGCGGCTTCGACGCCCAAACGAACTGCCGCTCCCTTTCCCTGGTTCCTGGGGGAAGTGATGACCGTGACCTTCTTATCGGATGGTATTCCACGAAGCGCAACGGCAGTCCCGTCAGTAGAACCATCATCCACAACGATGACTTCAGATGCCAGCCCGGTAGCCGAAACACGCTGCAGAATTTCGGCGATGGTATCTTTTTCGTTGTAGACAGGTATGACTACGCTTAATTTCACGAAGGGGATTATATGCCATTCGGTCGTAAAAATCGCCCATGCTATAATCGCTGGCGAACCAAAATCAGGGGAAAATCATTCCAACGCAAGATGAGATGAGAGTACCTCAAATCGTGGGCTATAACTCAACCACATTCCGCAAATTCAAAACCCGTTTCCGCAGGGGGTTTTACTTCCTTGTTTTACTTAGCCTAATCGCCAACCCAGTCTATGCCTTTGCCGCCCCCAGCCAACAAGGCGAAAATCCAGAATCAAAAGCCGCTGCCTTATCGGAACAGCTCAGCCCCGAAGAAAAAGTGGGGCAACTTTTCTTGGTTACCTTTGAAGGCAGCCAGGTAAATGAGGACAGCCAGATTTATGATTTGATCTACAACTTTCACGTCGGTGGCGTAATACTCCGGCGCGACATGAATAACCTCACGGCAGCCCCCGACACGGCCAGTAACCTGGTAAACCTGATCACCGACCTTCAACGTGTTGAGGCTAGTTCGTCTCAAGAGAATCGGGCAGATGTGCAGAGTAGGGAAACCTACACTCCCAACTACATTCCACTTTTTGTGGCTATTTCCCAGGAAGGGGATGGCTACCCCAACGATCAGTTGTTGGATGTGCTCAGCCCTCAACCCAGCGCCATGACACTCGGTGCCACGTGGCAGCCGGATTTTGCGCGGCAATCTGGTGAGTTGCTTGGCTCGGAATTGTCTGCCCTAGGGATCAATTTGCTACTGGGCCCTTCATTAGACGTGCTCGAAAGCCCGAGCCCGGAAAGCCAGGGGGACCTGGGAGTGCGCAGTTTTGGCGGCGATCCCTATTGGGTCGGAGAATTTGGCCAGGCCTTCATCGAAGGGGTGCATTTGGGCGGTGACAACCGGGTGGCTGTAGTGGCCAAGCATTTACCCGGTCATGGAGGGTCTGACCGCCCAGTAGATGAGGAAGTGCCCACGGTACGCAAATCACTCAACCAACTCACCCAAATCGAGTTGCCTCCCTTCTTCGCAGTAACTGGGGAGGCGCCGGCTCCCGAGTCGACTGCGGACGCCATGTTGTTGGCCCATATCCGCTATCAGGGATTTCAAGGGAACATCCGCGCCACAACGCGTCCGATTAGTTTTGACTCGCAGGCGTTTGAGCAGTTGATGGCTCTCCCGGCGTTCGCCACCTGGCGGGAAGCCGGCGGCCTGATTGTTAGCGACAACCTGGGGACTCGCGCCGTGCGCCGCAACTACGACCCCTCGGAGCAGGTATTCAACTCTCCCCTCGTTGCGCGGGACGCATTCCTAGCCGGAAATGATTTGCTTTACCTCGGCAACTTTACCGCTAACACCGATCCCGACATGTACACCAGCATCGTACGCACACTGCAATTTTTCGCGCAGAAGTACAGAGAGGATCAAGCCTTCCAAGAGCGCGTTGACCAATCGGTGCTAAGGATTCTTACACTGAAGTTCAAGCAATACACGAGCTTTGATTTGAACCGTGTATTGCCAGCAGGTGATCCAACTCGAAGCATCGGCAATCAAGAGGAGCTCATTTTTGAGATTGGCCGCCAGGCAGCTACATTGTTTAGCCCCAGCCCCGAAGAGCTAGCCAATGTATTACCGAATCCCCCCGGACAATTCGAGCAAATCGTCTTCATATCGGACAGCTACACTGTACAGCAGTGCAGGGACTGTCCACTTCAAAGCGCATTGGCAACCAGCGCGCTGGCTGATGCGGTCCTGGATCTATACGGGCCATTGGGAGCCAACCTCACCACCACCGCAAACCTCTCGTCATTTTCATTCACACAGCTTGCACAATCGCTCAACGGAAACCTTATTGATGAGGAAGATGCTTTAGTGGCCAACCTGCAACGCGGGGAATGGGTAGTTTTTGCGCTGCTCAAGGAAGACAGTAACCGGCTGGAATCAACTGCGCTGCGCCGCTTGCTTTCGGAACGCCCGGATTTACTTCAAAATAAAAAGGTTATCGTCTTTGCAATGAGCGCGCCGTATTACTTGGACGCAACAGACATTACAAAAATCACCGCTTATTACGGTTTGTACAGCAAGAACCAACAGATGGCTGAAGTAGCCGCCCGCCTGTTGTATCAAGAGCTTGGTGCTCCGGGCGCCTCGCCGGTTTCCATCGATGGCATTGGCTACGACCTTATCGAAGCAACATCCCCCGATCCGAACCAGAGCATTCCGATCAACATATTGCGTGTCGTGCCAACAGCCGAAGATACAGCCACCGTGACGGCGACCACCGATGTTCAGGAAACGGCCCAGCCAAGTCCTTTGCAGACGCTTCAACGTGGCGACTTGTTAAGCCTCCAGGCAGGGCCTATCCTTGACCATAATGGCCGCGAGGTGCCTGATAACACTCCGGTAACGTTTTGGATCAATATTGCTATTGAAGGCACCACATTAACTCGCCAGGTTGCCGCCATTACTCTACAAGGGATTGCCCAGACCAACTACTCGATCGAAGCTGAGGGTGGCCTGGAAATCCTGGCCTCCAGCGGTGAACCGGCAGCCTACTCGCAGACCGTTCATTTCGATGTGGTGGGCATCAATCCTGAGGGCTTAGCCTTGCAAGCAACCCAAACTGCCCAAGCGTTTTTAGAGGCCACCCCCTTGGCGCCCTCTCCAACTAAGTCGGTGGAAGAAACCATTCCAGAAGAGATCCAAACCGGCTTTGTTGATTGGTTTCTCACAGTGCTCATCTCGGCAGTCAGTGGCCTGTTCGTTTATCAGGTGGGAGCGAACCTCAATCAGGTACGTTGGGCCGTGCGCTGGGGCCTTACCGCGATGATCGGCGGCCTGGTGATTGGCACCTATCTGGCGCTTGATTTGCCCGGTACCAAGGCAATCCTGATGTTCTCTGGCGAGTGGGGCGTGGTGCTATTTGTATTGCTCGGATGCGGTTTGGGTTGGCTGGCAGGCTGGATCTGGAGAGAATACAGCCGACAGCAGAGGATAAAAGGGGATAGGTCAGTGGCCGATGGTAGCGATAAAACTCAGCAGTAATAATGCGCCCGCCACCCAAACTAAAGACCGTTCTGTTTGAGAGGAAATTACATCTGCAAAGGTTGGGGTTGGCAAGCGGCCGTTTACCCGTGCCTTGGGTTCAATCTGTCCCAGCAGGGCTTGCTGGAAGGCTTGAATGCTCTGCGGCCGTTCCTCCGGATGCAGGTTAAGCGCCCAGTTAACCGCACGCTCTGTACGCGGGCTTAGGTCTGGGTTCAGGGCACGGAGAGCCGGCATCACGCCAGGATTCAGGAACCGCTCGCGTGCTTCGATGGGCGCGGAGTTGGACAATAGATGGTAGAGCGTGGCGCCGAAAGCGTACACGTCGCTGCGCACATCCGTGTGACCAGTATCACCGCCATATTGCTCCAGCGGCGTGTAGAGGGCTGTACCACGGCCCTGCACAATCGTGATTGTGTCCTCCTGCGCCGCCAGGATTTTGACCAACCCGAAATCCACGAGCTTCACTACACCATTCGGAGTTAGTTTCAAATTACTCGGCTTGATGTCTCGATGCAAAATGGGTGGGTCCTGACCATGCATATAACTGAGCGCGCCGGCAATCTGTCCGGCCCAGGATAGCACTTCTTGTTCGGGGAGGAACTCGCCTTGCTGGCGAGCCTCCAACATTAGAGAGCGCAAGTCCTCGCCCGGAATGTAATCCATCACGAGATAATCGCTATGTTCTTCCGAAAAGAAATCAGATACCTTGGGCAGATTCGCATGATCCAGGCGCGCTAGCACAGTCGCCTCGCGCAGGAACTGCGTCCGGGTTTGTTCCAGGGTTTCGTCGGAGAGGGAAAGATCCAGCCGAACTTCTTTAACCGCACAGAGGCGGCCTTCAAGGCGCAGGTCTTCAGCCAAGTAAATACTGCCCATTCCCCCGCGGCTGATGAATTGCTTTATGCGGTAACGGTCGCGTAAAACCCCGCCAGTTTCTAGCGGCATGGCCAAACTCTTCTCTCCTAATTGCAGTTCAATTGTTGCTCCGCAAGAATTGAACTGGCAATATGCAGCCGCCGATTTCCAACTGAGAAAATCCGGGGGCGTTCGGCTGCATGGTTCAGCATAGATGCAAAGAAAAGGTACTGAACAAGCAGAACGCTGAACTTTGGTAGTATTATACCTAGGGAATACGTATGCCAGTTGGTAATGATTTCTATCCGGTGCTCATCGGGCAAAATGGGCCGTTGAACGGAGAGCGTTGGGTAATTCGCGGGCCGATGGTCATTGGGCGCGGCGAAGATTGCGACATCGTAATACCGGATCGCAAGATTTCACGGCATCACGCGCGGGTGCAACCGGGCGGCGGGGGGATCATTCTCGAAGATCTAAATAGTAAGAACGGCACTCACTACAACGGCCATCCACTCAAGGGATCGGTAGCTTTGTCGGACGGGGATTTGATCCAAATTGCGCTAGCGCAAAAGTTCACTTACTTGAGTTCGGATGCTACCATTCCGTTGGAGTTTGATGCACCGATTGAAGCGGGGTTGGAAAAGCGACGCCTGAGAATGGACAAACGTTCGCGCCGGGTGTGGGCAAACAGCAAAGAAATCATTCCGCCATTATCCGTCGCCCAGTTCACCATGCTTGAATTGTTATACATGCGCGATGGCCTGGTGGTGCCGCGCGAAGAGCTGGTTAAGGTCATCTGGGGAGAAGAAGGGGCCTATGGGGTCTCCGACCAAGCGCTGGATGCATTAGTGCGTCGCTTGCGTGACCGGCTGGCAGAAGTGGACAAGAGTCACGAATACGTGGTCACAGTGCGCGGCCACGGCATACGCCTGGATAACCCGCCACTGGAAGCATAAATCCCGCTGAATCCTCCGTCATCGCGAGAAGGGCGCTTTTAGCCGCACTTGGCGGCGTTGCCCAGAGCCTGCCCTGAGCGGAGTGAATGGGAAGCAATCTCCTTCGTCTACGAGGAAACAGGCTCGCGATAATCGGATATGGTTTTTTGGAGAATCTTTCTGTTACTTCTTAGCCCAAACCTTCGGGCGACTGGATGCCTTTTTCCATGGAGGCGCGCAGCGCAGCTCGGTAAGCTGCCCGTATCTTGTCGACCAATTCCTTATCCTTTCCCTCCTGTAATTGCACCATCATCGCCGAAAGGCTCTCCACAAATTCGGGGGTGATCTCCTCTTTGTGGGCTTCGACTACTTGTTTTCGGGCATCGTCGTTCGGAGCTTCAATCAGTTCGTTCAGCAGTCTAGGGTTGTAGCCGGGTGTAACGATCTGCTGGATTAGTGCCAACAATGCCTGCAGTTTCTCTGAGCGAGATGTATTCTTCTTTTCTTCAGCATCGGCGAGCGCCTGGTTCAGAGCCTGAAGGAAGAAATCGTCCAATACGTTGGGGTTCTGCTGCAGTAAGTCCGCCGGGTTTTCGGCCTGCATCAAAGTTTCGAGGTTGCGCTGGGCGGCCGTTAAGCGCGCCTGGAGTTGCTCGTCAATTTGCTTGGTGATCTCAAGCAAATCCTCGCGCAATTTGCTTAGCTTAGTTTTTTCGTCCCCTTGAGCCTTATCAATACGCTCGCTCAGTGTCTGGAAGAAAACATAATCCAAGCCTGGACGAGCCATACTGGCCATAGCGTTCAGGCGCACTTCGTGAGAAGCTGCTTCTATCAGAAGTTCCAGCAATTTCTCGCGGTTTAGGTCTTTGCCCGCTGCTTCCAAAGCGGAGCGAGCGGCCTCGATTTCATCGGCCTGTTCTTTGATTTGCCTGCCTATTTCTGTGTGGGCCAGCAAGGCTTCTTGAATCTTTCCCAGTCTGGCCACAGCTGTCTCATCGCGGGCGCTCAACCCAGACTCCAGCATCCGGCTGAGTAAGGTAAAGAACTCGCCATCGATATTCGCCGCTTCCTGCTTGACTAAATCGGGTAAGCCCGCTTCCGAAGCAACTAGGAGGCGCTGAAGTAGCTCCACGCGTTTCTTTTGAGCATCCAGCATTTCCTTTGTAATACCTTCCCCTTCCAACACCTTCTCAATCAGGGTTTGAAGGGTGAACATTTGCTGGGGTTTAAACAGGTAACCTTTACGTTGCTCCTGCTTCAGGCTATTGACAATCCGGTTAATGAGAGGCGCATTTCGGCGCTCTTGTTCCAGGATAGGGACATTCAATTCAGGCGGAAAGTAGGTCAGCAACAGCTCCTTAGCAGGGTCGTGATAAATAATAGGAGTAGCGATATTGCCCTGGTAACCGCAACGGGGGCAGCGCAGTACGTTCACGCTACCGCCAAGCAGGCGTTGTTTGGCCTGCGGGTCGGTGCCGGCATCGAATAATTGTTCGATTTCCATTACCACGGGTTGTTTGCAATTAGGACATTGGACTTGGGTTCGGGGCATAAGGCTCTCTTTGTATCACAAGGTTATTGAGGCCGGGGGAGCGAAAAGCAAATACGCGCCCCCTCTGTGTATTTTTGATCCACCCAAATAGAACCGCCGTGGGCTTCCAGAATAGCACGGGTTAGGTAAAGGCCAAGGCCGGCGCCTTTAACGCTGCGGGCGGTTTCCCCCGCGCGATAAAAACGGTCAAAGATATGGGGAATGTCACTCGGTGGTATGCCGGGACCCTGGTCCTGAACGCAGACCACTACGTGTTCGGGTCGCACCTGGCCCGCTACGCGAACTTCCCCGCCTTTCGGGGAATATTTGACGGCATTCGATATTAGATTGAGAAGAACCTGATTGATGCGCTGCTCATCTGCCAAGACAACCGGAAAGTCTTTGGGGAAATCGACGACAACTTGGTGTTTTTCTGTCTGAGTTCGGTAACGCTCGGCGACGCGTTCCGCCAGGCGCGGCAAAGCCAAATCCGTGGCATTGATCGAGAGCGCTCCTGCTTCGAGGCGCGAGGCATCCAGCAAATTCTCGATGAGTTCAGCTAGATGGTCAGCTTCTTCCTCGATCACAGCAAGACTATCACGCACCGTCTTGCTGTCCCAGCGAACATCCTCACGGCGCAGGGTTCCTACATAACCCTTGATGAGCGCCACCGGCGTTTTAAGCTCGTGGCTGATCACCGAGACAAAAGTGCTTTGCATTTCCTCTGCCTGACGGAAATGGCTGACATCACGCACGGAAGCGATCACATTGAGAAGTTGCCCCTCTTGATTGAGTAGCGGTGCGTACGTCACACCTACTGGAACCTTGCTTCCATCGGAACGAAGCAAATCGCCTTCGACATAGAGTGTGGCCGTTGGCGTAAGAGGCCAGCCACCGGCTTCCGCCTGCTCCAAGGTAGGACCATGTGACAATTCACCCCAACGAATGATCTCGTTGTGTTTTCGGCCAATGATCCAATCGCTGGCCCTGCCGATTAATCTGGCAAAAGCAGGGTTACAGCGTTCGACAGTTCGGTCGGGTTGCAGGATGAGGATGCCATCTGCAACCGAATCGAGAATGGCGTCCATGCGGGCAGCCTGGCTGCTGGTTTGGTCGTAGAGCTGCGCGTTGTGAACCGCGATAGCGGCTTGGTCCGCAAAACTCTGCAAGAGCAACCGATCTTCGGGTGAAAACAAACCGCGATAATTGCGGAAAATGAAAATGACACCCAGGACGCGATTTTGAACGATGAGCGGTAAACCTACTCCGGTGAGCAGACCCAAACTTACTTCGCGGGCGATGTGCTGCAAGAGACGATTTACTTCGGGAAGTTCGAAGCGGGCCGCGTCCTCATAATCTGGGACAGCCGCCAGTACTGGATCGAGATAGCGGATGAGCGCGGCCGGTATACCGTGATAAGCCGCCACATTCCAGCCACCGGGCTCCCCGCGCAATGCCACCAAGCCAGCCTGGCCGGCCAGCAACTCGGCGGCGTGGCGCAGGATGCGCGCCAATACTTCATCGAGGTGGAGCTCCTGGGTGATGGCCCGGGCTATCTCGAGGAGATAATCGCGTTGGCGAACTCTGAAATCCGGCAGCATGACAGGCTACCCCCTATAAATGAATAACTCGACTCTCAGTTCGGCAGACTGGCACCGACAATCTCAACCGCTTTATCGATAACCTCGGCGGGCGTATCCAGCATGCCACGGAAGCGGATCGAGCGGTTACCGGATTTGAGCGCGTACACGCCATTTTCTTTCATGCGCTCAATCATATCGTCACGCTTGGCTTTATCAGGCACATCGAAGGCCACCATCATTCCACGACCACGCACGTTGCTGATGAAATCTTTGGAGGATTCGGCCAGAGAATGTAAACCCATCAACAAACGTTCGCCCATCTTCGTGGTGTGTTCCAACAACTTTTCTTCATGCATGATCTCCAGGAAGCGGGCGGATCGCACCATGTCGGTGAGATCGCCCCCCCAGGTTGAGTTGATGCGGCTCTCTTCGGCAAATACGTTGTCGGCGACTTCGTCGATGCGCGGTCCCACGATAATGCCGCAGACCTGAGCTTTCTTGCCGAAGACGATGATGTCTGGCCTTACCCCCATATGGTCAATCGCCCACATCTTGCCAGTGATACCCATGCCACACTGGATTTCATCGAGGATAAACAAAAATTCGTGTTCATCAGCCAAGCGGCGCAGCTCGGCAAAGAATTCGGGGCGGAAGTGGTTGTCGCCACCTTCGCCTTGGATGGTCTCGATGATGAGCGCGGCGATGTCGCCGGGATATTGGCGCGCAGCCGTTTCGATTTGGGTAATGGCGATCTCTTCGGCGCGCTTGACTTCAGCCAAAACCTCATCGGTGACTGGGAAGCGCAGTTTGGGATTGATCACCCGCGGCCAGTCGAACTTCGGGAAGTAAAGGAATTTGCGGGCGTCCTCCGTGTTGGTCAACGAAAGTGTATATCCCGACCGGCCGTGAAATGAATCGCTGAAATGAATCACCTTGCTGCCCAGACCTTCGATGCGATGCGGCTGACCTTTAGGCGCCGGCTTGCTTACCCGGGCAAAATTCTTGCGGGCTTTCCAATCAAAGGCAACTTTGAGGCCGTTCTCCACTGCCAGGGCGCCGCCGCTGATCAGAAAAAGGTGCTTCATATCTGAAGGCATTGCTAACCGAGCAAAGGTTTCGACAAACTCAGCCATATAGGTGGTGTAAAAATCCGAAGAAGAAGGTTTGGTAATGGCTACGCTGAGCAGTTTTTCAATAAAGGATGAATCATGCATCTTAGGGTGATTATGCCCAATAGGTGCACTGGCAAAGTAAGTGAAAAAATCTATATAGTCCCTGCCCGTCAATGCATCGTGCAAGTAGGGTCCGTGGGATTTTTCCAAATCAACAACAATAGGTTCCGCGCCAGGCGGCAGGTATTTGTTGATCTGGTCATGAACCTGGGATGCTTTCATTTATTTCTGTCTCCGGGAGCTTCGATAGTGAAGTGCCGACACCCTTATGAAAGGAATAAGGGTTTTGATTGTTAGTCGGCGGGCGCATTATAACATCCTGAGTTCTTTAGCCCTGCCCGGCAAATTCTCGAACGGTATAATGAAAATCAGAATGGTTTTCGCTCGAATCTCAGCCAAATTAATTACCCTATGACAACGGAAATCGCTCTCACCCTGGCCATCCTGGTGATCGCGGTGATCTTGCTGATCTTTGACCGTTTGCGAGCAGACCTCATCGCACTGTTGGTGCTGCTCGCATTAGCCCTGAGTCGTCTGGTGTCCCCAAGCGAAGCCTTGTCCGGGTTCAGTAACCCGGCGGTAGTGACGGTGTGGGCAATGTTCATCCTTGGAGAAGGCTTAGCCCGCACCGGAGTAGCAAATATATTCGGCCGCAGAATTTTGCGCATAAGCGGCAAAGGCGAAGCCGGCTTCATGGCTGTCATGATGTTTCTGGTGGCCGGCCTATCCTCTTTTATGAATAGCACAGCAATCGTAGTCATGTTTCTTCCGGTCATTAGCTTTGTGGCTAAGGCCAAAAAACTACAAGCCTCCAAATTGCTCATTCCACTAGCCTTCGGGACTCTGCTGGGCGGCGTTAATACTCTAATCAGCACGCCGCCCAACATCCTGGTCAGTAATGCCCTGCAGGATTTCCAAGGCCAGCAGTTTCAGTTTTTTGACTTTCTCAAAGCAGGCTTACCGGTAACCCTTGGCGGGATCGCGTTCATGGTTGTGCTGGGTCGCAGGCTGCTGCCCAACCGCGACCTGACCGGTGAATTGCGCAAAATGCAGCAAGAGACCGGAAAGTTATTTGACCTCGAAGAGCGGCTTTTCGCGCTGCGATTACCCAAGGATAGCTTGCTGGCTGGAAAGAGATTAGCCGACAGCCGCCTAGGAACTGCGCTAAAGCTGAATGTTCTCAGTATTAGCCGTGATGGCAAGACTCAATTAGCGCCTGGACCCAACACGCAACTTCATGGCGGAGATCAGCTACTAGTGCTTGGCAGGGCCGATTGGCTGCAAGAACTCGTGGCAGGGCAAAACCTCATCCTGGAAAAAGGAAATGGGCGAAACCACGAGGAACAGGAACTAAAACTAAATGTAAAGAATCTGGTTTCCTCCCAGATCTCGCTGCTTGAGCTCACCGTCCATGAAGAATCGCCGCTGATCGGCAAAACACTTTCCCTATGTAACTTCCGCGGGACGTACAAGGCTAACGTGTTGGCGATCTGGCGAGGGGAAAAACCCATGCGCACTAATCTCCAGGACATTCCTCTGATTGCAGGCGACCGCCTTCTGATTCAGTCTAGCAGGTTGCAATTGAACAGGTTGCGCGCGTCCAAGGATTTCATGGTTAAAGGCAAAGACGCCGTGAAGATTTACCAATTGGAGGAGCGGTTACTGCTTCTGGCGATTCCCCAGGGATCGCACTTAGCTGGCAAAACGTTAGCTCAGAGTGAACTAAGCGATGCATTTGGTTTATCCGTGCTGGGCATACTCCGCAAAGGTAAAACAAAGTTGATGCCCAAGCCACGGGAACGATTGCAGGAAGGCGACCAATTGGTGGTGGAGGGGAGGATTGAAGACCTGCAATTGCTGAAGGCCATGAAGGAGCTGGAAGTTGAAAGCAGCCAAATTCCGGCAATTAGCGAATTGGAAACCGAAGAAATCGGCTTAGTGGAAGCCGTGGTGTCGCCACACAGCAAACTGGCCGGTAAGAATCTACGCGATATGCAATTTCGCGAAAAGTTTGGTTTGAATATTTTGGCGATTTGGCGTGGAGGCCGGGCCTACCGATCCAACCTGCGCGAGATGCCGCTCCATCATGGGGACTCGCTCCTTATTTACGGAAATCGCAATCGTATCAAGATGCTCGCCGATGAAGGTGAATTTCTGGTGCTGGCGCAGGAAATCCAGGAAGCGCCAAGGCGAGATAAGGCCTTATTGGCAATAGTCATTATGGCACTGGTTGTAGCTGGAGTAGGGCTGCGGCTAGTGCCAGTGGAAATCGCGGCTATCGCCGGCGCCGCTGCCATGGTGCTGGCGCGATGCTTGAACATGGAAGAGGCGCAGAAATCCATCCAATGGCCAGTGATCTTCCTCATCGCCGGCATGCTGCCATTGGGCCTTGCCTTGCAAAACAGCGGCGCGGCTGCCTTTCTCGGCAATCAGGTCTTTGCGCAAGCAGGCAGCTGGAGCACCATCCAATTATTGGCTGTACTATTCCTGGTAAGCAACCTATTGGCCCAGATTCTGCCTCCCCCAGTGGTGGCAGTTTTGGTGTCGAGTCTGATCCTCACTAATGCTGCGTCGCTGCCGGCTTCCCCGCAAGCACTGCTGCTCACGGTGGCGATGGGGTCGGCAATACCCTTCCTGACCCCGATCAGTCATCCGGCTAATTTGCTGGTCATGGGTCCCGGTGGATATCGATTCACCGATTACACTAAAGTGGGTTTGCCACTGACCTTACTCATTATGTGCATCTCGATCGTTGCCATTCCATATTTCTGGCCTTAATCCATGGCGAGTCTTTTCCAATTTGTGCTAGAGGGATACAGCGGCCGCGCCCGCGCCGGACTTTTTTCGACTCCTCACGGAGTTTTGGAGACCCCTCTTTTTGCTCCAGTAGGCACTCAAGCCACAGTCAAAGCGATCACCCCAGCACAACTGGACGAACTCGGCGCAAGCCTGGTTCTGGCAAACACTTATCATCTCTATTTGCGGCCGGGAGATGAACTGGTGGCTGAGATGGGTGGTCTGCACAAGTTCATGCAATGGACCCAACCGATCCTTACGGATTCAGGCGGCTTCCAAGTTTTCTCGTTAGCCGCCCGACGCGAGGTGGATGCGGAGGGGGTGAATTTTCGCAGTCACCTGGATGGCTCATCCCATCGCTTCACACCCGAAAAAGTGATGCGCATTCAGGAAAACCTGGGGGCAGACATGATCATGGTTCTGGATGAATGCGCCGAGCCGCTTGATCGAGCATACAACGAGCAAGCCCTGCTGCGCACGCATGCCTGGGCCAAACTTTGTTTGGAGGCCAAGAAACGCAGTGATCAGGCGCTGTTCGGCATCGTGCAAGGTGGCATCTTCCGCGATTTGCGGGAGCAGTCGGCGGAATTCATCGCCTCACTCGGCTTCGATGGCCACGCCATCGGCGGGCTATCGGTTGGCGAAAGCAAAGAAGACATGTACGCAATGCTGGATGTGGTGGACGCCATTTTGCCCGAGGATAAGCCGCGCTATCTGATGGGGGTCGGCACACCCGAGGATCTGGTCGAAGGAATTCGCCGAGGGGTCGATCTATTTGATTGCGTGCTGCCCACACGGCTGGGGCGCAACAATGCCGTATTCCTGCGCTCCGGTGAACGACTGAATCTAAAGAACGCGGAATTCGCCAAAGACCAACATCCTATTGATGAAGGTTGTGCTTGTTACACCTGTCGCTATTTCTCCCGTGCCTACCTGCGCCACCTGATCCAAGCCAAAGAAATGTTGGCGGCTACGTTATTATCCATTCATAATTTGCACACCTTGGTCCAATTAGCGCAAGACCTGCGTTCGGCAATTCTGAGGAATGAGTTTGAGGCCTTTGTCGGCGAACTCGGTGTAAGACGGTTGCCCAACGCGCTCGAGCAGAACGCCCGCATCGAGTAAGATAATTTATCTGGCAAACCTTGCCAAGGCAAGGAAAGCTTGCTTTCCGCAGTTGCGAGGAGGCCAGTAGGCCGACGAAGCAATCTTCCTTCGCAAGGTTGTTGCAAAATATGATCATCGCATGAATCTCATCCAAGCCATCATCCTGGGCGCCATTCAGGGGCTAACCGAATTTGTTCCGATTTCGAGCACCGGCCATTTGCTCTTGGCGCGGCAGTTGCTGGGAATGCGGCAAGAAATGCACAGCGCCTTTGTTTTCGACCTGCTGATCCAGATGGGAACTTGGGTAGCTGTCGTTCTTTTTTACCGGCATGATTTGATCTCCATCGGTGTAGATATGCTCAAGAGCTTTCGCCGGCAGCCCGCACCGCAAGCACGCCTGGGGTGGCTTTTGGTTGTGGCGACCATACCTGCGGTCATTGTCGGCTGGCTGGCGAAGGATTCAATGACAGGGTATGTCAGCGGATTAGGCGCGACCGGTTTATTTTTGCTGGCAAATGCAGGTTTTTTGGTCATCGCCGAATTACTCGGCAGCCGCAAAAGAGAAATCACGGATCTCAACCACGGGGAGGCGTTATGGATCGGTGTGTTCCAGGCCTCAGCCTTGCTGCCTGCCATCTCGCGTTCAGCGGCCACGCTCTCCGGAGCAATGCTGCGCAACCTCACGCGGCGGCAAGCGGCGCGCTTCGCCTTCCTGATGGCGGTACCCATCCTGCCCGCCGCGGCCGTGGTGGGGCTATTGGACCTTGGCCGCCTGCCCCAGGCAAATGACCTCATCCTTCCACTTATTGTCGGCTTCCTGGCTTCCGCGATCATTGGCTACCTCAGCATTCGTTGGTTGCTGAACTATCTTTCGAATCGCTCCCTTTATCCCTTTGCGATTTATTGCGCGGCAGTTGGTATTATCGCCATCGTCCTCAACTAAACTGATGAAGAACTTACCTTCCACTGGAATAGCAGCGCTTCTTTTCCTATCGGCCTGCGGATCACAGGCAATCGACACTCCCTCTCTTCACGTGGCAGTCAGCCCCGCTGCACAGCCGGTGAGCGAGGCCGTAGCAGACTGCGCGCCAATTAATGAGGAAGTAAGACTTTCTATTGAGATGCAATACCCAAATATTGTCGACCTAGACGAATTCGATTTATTCGTAGGTCTAGCCGAACCGGACCCGGAAGCGGGGTTCGCCGCCCAGTTGGCGTGGGAACAACTCGTGCTCATTGTCAACCTCGAGAACGATGTGGATATTTCGCGCGACATCGCATCCGCACTATTCAGCGGCCGCGTGCAGAACTGGTCTGAGCTGGGCGGCGACGATGTCACCGTGTCCTTATGGGCCGGACCTGAAAGCGACGAGGCCCGCCAAGCCTTCGAAGCCAATATGCTGCGCGGCTCTGTCAGCGGTGAGACCCGCGTGGCAACCAACCCTGAAACCGCGCTCGAGGCGGTTGCCAACGATCCGGGTGCAGCCGCCATTTTGCCGGCCGCTTGGGCTGACGAAAGGGTCAGGCTAATCGATCTTGGCGTCCAAGTTCCTGTGGTTGCCGTCGCCAGTGAAGAGCCTACGGGACCCATTCGCGATCTGGTCGCTTGCTTACAAGGCCCAACCGGCCAAGAAAGTCTGTCCAATCGCTACACCCCCTTCCAGCAGTAAGGAGCCCAAAATGCAGGCCTTCCAATTACATGAGCTAGAAAACCTGGCCACCGAGCAGCGCAGCCGGTACCTCGAATTCCTGCGCGTCCCAGCGATGAGTATGGGCCTCTATCGCTTATCCGCCGGGTCCCAGGATACTCAGGCTCCCCATAAGCAGGACGAGGTTTATTATGTTCTCGCCGGGAAGGCCAAGCTCAAGGTAAATGGCAATCTGGAATTGGCTACCCCGGGTTCCCTCTTATACGTCGAAGCAAATCTCCCACATCAGTTTGTCGACATCGAAGAAGATCTGGAAGCCCTGGTCTTTTTTGCCCCCGCGGAAGAAAGCTAATTCTCAAATCCTCCTCATTCAACTAATCTCTTCCTCTCGTCTTTGCGAGAGCCTGTCCCGAGCGAGCCTGTTGTTTTACAGGCGACGAGGGAAGCACGCTCATGCGAAGCAATGAGCAGCGGACGAAGCAATCTCGAATGATGATCCTGTCTTGCAAGATAGGCTTGGCGTAATGAACCGTTGACTTGTTGATAGACGGCGGATTAGATTCACGATCAAGCCTATTGATTCGAGATTGCCATCCCTCCCATTCGCTCCGCTCAGGGCAGGCTCTGCCGTAGAGCGGCTCGCTCGGGACAGGCTCTGGCTTTCGCCGCTGTAGCGGCTCAAAAACGCCTCCTCGCAATGACGAAAACATAGAAAAACAAAAGCGCAAAAGAAGCGCTTTTGTTTTTCGCATTGTCGCCATCTCCCCCCTCACTCTTCCTTAGTCTCTGCAGTTCGCTAACTTGCGTTCCAAGCGCGCCAGGCGATGCTCCAATAGCGGCTGCCAATAGGCGCGTTCATAACCGGGTGTCCTGGCGGCCTCAATTACCTCAATAGCATTGTGTGTGTATCGCAAAGCTGCCGTGTAATCTCGCGCCCGATGCTCGTAGTATTTGGCAATTTCCACGTGGGCATAAACCTGGCCCTCGGCTGCCGCCTGTTCCCACAGCTGCAATGCGGCTTCGTAATCACCCCGCCGCCGAAATAAATAGCCCAGGCTTTCGACCAGCCTGTAATGCACATCTTTGGGGAGATCCATCGACAGGGTGCTCCGAAAGATTTGAATGGCATCTTCGGCAAAACCCAGATCGACGTAGAGCCGGCCAATCGCGTAAAGTTCGCTGTGGTGAGCGGCCTCATCCAAGGGTGCCGCAAGCTTGGAGGCAAGGTAATTCAGCAGAGAGGCCATGCTGAGCACATCCATGCTGTTGTGATAGAAGACGCCGGCCAGCGGGCGGGCGTCCCCCGTGTGCAGGTAATCGATATAGATCTGGGGGATCATCCAGCCGGGGATGTCTTCCTGGCTGCGGCGTATGCCCAGGAGTTGGACCTCAAGATCACCCAGCGCCCTGCTCGGCAGAAAGTCTTTCCAAAGGCGGCGGGCGAGGTGGAGTAAATCGAGGTGCGGCAAGCCACGAAAGGGCTGTTGGGCTCCGTTGGTCAGGTAACGGCTGTGTAAGAGCGGCAGATCGAAGCTTTTCCCGTTGAAAGTGACCAGCGCGTCCTCAGGTGAAACCAAACGGTTCAGCGCCTCCAGCATGGCGCGTTCCTCGATAGGCTCGCGCAGGAAATATTGCTTCTGGCGGAAACCCCCGCCTTCGAAGCGGCCCAAGCCGACCAGGAATGCCAGGGTTCCACTGCCCCAAAGACCCGTACTTTCGGTATCCAGGAAGAGAAAACGCTCGGGAGGGAACAGGGCGACACGGTTGTCGGCGGCCCATATGGCTAATTTGTCTATGGCGGCCGGGAAGCGCAGCGTCTTGGCGCCATGCAACTCGTCGGCAGGAATAAAGCGCTCGACTAAAAAGGCTTCGCCAAATTCGGTTTGCTGGGCCTCGCCCCCGACCACCGACTCAATGGGAAATTCAACGCGCCGCGGCGCGGGCTGCAGATTCTTTGCGCCCAACTGCACACCCAGAGCCTTCAATCGATCCGACAAGCTGGTCATAGCGGCATTATATGAAAAATCCACTGGTCGAACATGGAAGCATCGCCATCAGCCCACCCGTCATTGCGAGGAGCATTGCGACGCGTTGCGGCGCAAGCGGACGAAGCAAACTCGAATCCAAAAGACTGAGTGGCAGGGCTGGTTGGCGTAAATCCACATAGCGATCACGAATTACGACAATCCTAACTGGCTAAACTTGAGCGTCCTTTGAGATTGCTTCGTCCGCTGCCATGGCTTAGCCATGGCGTGCTCCTCGCAAGGACGAGTGTGTGCGTACTATTAACGCGTTCCAATCAACGCCTCCAACAGAGCCAGTGTTTCGCGTTTGCTACCTTGCCCCTGCTCCCCACCCGGCCCTACGCAGGAAGGGCAGCCATCCTGGCAGCCGCATTCGTGGACGAGCTCATACGCTGCGCGTATGAGCTCGTCATGGATCTCAAAAAGGCGCTGGCTGAAGCCCATGGCATCACCCATCTGGTCGAAGACCAGCACGACAGGCGCCCCCTCTGCCAAATCTGACTTGGGATCAGAAAAAACGCCCAGATCGCGCGGGTCGCACATCAGATACAGGGGCGCCAGATGCTGCAGCACAAAGGACAATCCCGCCAGCCCGCTGCGAATGCGCACAATGGTTTCGGCGCGGCGATGGCAATTGCGGCAAAGGGTTACCAGGTTTTCCAGACGATTAGCTTCCTTCGGCGATGCAAATGTGCGGAATGGAATTTTGTGATGCACATCGTGCGGTCGAAAAGAGGCATTTTCGTGGCCGTTTTCGGGCAGACCGCAAACCTGGCAGGTGTATTGATCGCGGGCGCGCACCACCTCGCGGATCGCGTTCCAGTTAGGGCCATATTCATTGGGGTCATTGGTCCACAAGCCGCGCTCGCGCAGGTCGTCCACAGTGGCTTCACTGAGCGATAGCCAATAGCCGAAGGTGTTAAGTTCCATGGGCGGCAGATCCAGTTCCCCTCCGCCCGGCTTTTCCATTCCGGACCACTGGATCTTTTCGTAACCAATAATTTCCTGAGTGATATTCAATTCGCCAAAGTGTTTAGTTCCCCCGCGCACCGGCGCGCTGTTTTTTTCTTCGACCAGCGAAACGGTGCTGCGACTCTTGGGCACCGTGTAGTAATCCGCTTCGATAGGTCGCAGGTAAGCGACATGTTCGTCGAGATCCAGCTTGTCGACGAAATAGGTGGCGCCATCGTGAATATAGATGGCATCGGGATGCACCAGCCACATGGCGCCGAATGGATCCACCTCACCCACCAGCCGCCAGCCCTCTT
This sequence comes from Chloroflexota bacterium, assembly GCA_023485685.1. Classification (GTDB taxonomy): domain Bacteria; phylum Chloroflexota; class Anaerolineae; order Anaerolineales; family UBA11579; genus JAMCZK01. Next base: position 53,493 of record JAMCZK010000054.1, read on the forward strand.
CGGTCTGCGCCTGAATCACCACCGAATCAGAACCCACACCGCGCAGACTCACCCCGCGGCTGGGTTGCCCCTCCGCCATCCAAAAATATTTATCGCCCGACACGTGCAGTTCATTACTTTCGGCCAAGACATTCAGAAATTCTTCGACTCGTTCACCCGGGATAGAGCCGAAATTTTCACCTTTAGTGAATGGTAATTCGAAAGCTGCGCAGCGCAGATGAGACAGCAGGATCAACACATTGTCCGGGTTGATCAGCGCATGTTCCGGCGTGCGGCCCATCAGATAATCGGGATGGCGCGCCAGGAATTGATCCAGGGGATTCGAAGAAGCGACCAGCAGCGCCACCGAGGCATCCGCCCCGCGGCCGGAGCGGCCGGCTTGCTGCCAGGTCGCGGCGATCGAGCCGGGATACCCCGCAAGCACGGCGGCGCCCATGCCGCCGATATCCACGCCGAGTTCCAGGGCGTTGGTTGCCACCACGGCGCGCAGTTCCCCGGAGCGCAGGCCGGCTTCGATGGCGCGGCGCTCGTTGGTGAGATAGCCGCCGCGGTAACCGCGGATGGCTGAAGTCCTCACCCCCGGCCCCTCTCCATCTTCAATGGAGAGGGGTGCCTTGACATTAGGTTGGGAATCGCGTGTGTTCGCATCCGTAGGAGCGGGTCTTAGACCCGCCCTCGCCGCCGTTTGCGGCGGCGAAAAAGAATTTACGTTTGGTGCCGCCTCGCGCAAAGACTTCAGCATCACCTCCACCATGCGGCGAGTCCGGCCAAATAAGATAGTCTGCACGTCGTAAGCCAACAGGTCCGAAACCAGCCTCACGGATTCCTGCGCCAGGCTGGCGCGCAGGCCGAGTTCGGGGTCGACGATGGGCGGGTTGTAGATGACGAAATTGCGCGGGCCGCGCGGCGCGCCGTCGCGGTCGATCACCATCACCGGCTGCTCGACCAATTTCTCAGCCAACTCCTGCGGGTTGGCAATAGTGGCCGAGGCCATCACGAATTGAGGCCTGGCTCCATAGAATTTCAACAATCGCGAAAGACGCCGCAGGACATTGGCGACATGCGAGCCGAATACGCCGCGGTAACTGTGCATTTCGTCGATGACCACGTAGCGCAAGTTGCCAAAGAACTCCGCCCACTGGGTGTGCATGGGCAGGATGCCGTAATGCAGCATATCGGGGTTGGTGATCAGCAACCGAACCCGTTTACGGATGCTGCTGCGGTGAGAGGAGGGCGTGTCGCCGTCGTAGGTGGCTACAGAGATGGGCCTCACCCCCGGCCCCTCTCCATCTTCTATAGAGAGGGGTGCCTTGACATTAGGTTGGGAACCGCGCGTATCCGCATCCGTAGGGGCGGGTCTTAGACCCGCCCGCTTCGCCGCAAGCGGCGAAGCATCCGATTCCTTTAAGGCCACGGCTTCAAGCCATGTTTCCAATTCATTCTTTTGGTCATACGCTAGCGCCTTCGTGGGAAACAGATACAACGCTCGCGCCTGCGGGTCGCACAGCAGCGCATCCAGCACCGGCAGGTTGTAGCACAGGGTCTTGCCGCTGGCTGTGCCGGTAACCACCGCCACATTCTGCCCCGCCTGCAGCAGGTCCCAGGCTTGCGCCTGGTGGCTGTACAGCTGGCTGTAGCCAAGTTTGGCGAAGGCGGCGGCAATGGCGGGATGGATATTCGGCGGCAGTGGCCGGAAGGCAGCCGGGCGGGCAGCCTCCTGGTGCCAGTGGGCGATATTGCCGCCTACGGTGGGTTCAGCCTTCCAGTGAGCGAGGAGCTTGTTTAGGTTGTCCAAGGTGGTGGAATGGCATTATACACAAGCTAGAACTAATTTTCTAACAAGATTCTGTTGGTTCCGGTGTCATCATCACATGGGGGTACAGAGGGTTTATTACACCGGTGCTTGACAGGTTACGGGAAAGTAGAGCCTGTTTCGCGCTTAAACTGTGCCAAGGAGCGAGAGAGAGGTTACACCGATCCTTGACAAGTTCGAGCTTCCTGTCAAGTTGTTGTGGTTTTTGTGGGTGGGGGTGTACCAAACAGCTTGACAAGCTTCCCCTAAGTGCAACGACCTGTTATGTGTAATGTGCAATTTCAGGGGAGACCACGATTACACGTTGACAAGTTACACATTGGATATTTAGGCAGCATGTTAAAGTTCAACCTTTGGGCACCTGCAGAATGCGGGCAACGGAACCCAAAGGATTCAGGAAGCTGATTACCGATTGCGATTAACGCACAGATTTAAGGAAACGGGAAGGGGATGTCAAGGGGTTGGTATGAGCGCTAAAAATATCAAGCTATTCACAATTTTCGACACATCCTATCAGGAACGTGAACTCAGGGCATTATAATTAGATAGCAGGAGGGCATATCTCTCTAGCCAATGCGAATTCCCAAATCGGATCACAAGACCCAATTAGGCAAGTTTTTCCAAGGGGATTCAGTTGAGTTGCTGAACGCTGCCTTGGGCCAGAGTTTAAAAGGCAAGGTTCAGTTGATTCTAACGTCACCTCCTTTCCCATTAAATAATAAAAAAAGCTACGGCAACTTAAATGGGAACGAATATAAAAAGTGGTTTATTGATTTAGCACCCTTATTTGCCAACCTGTTGACCGAAAATGGGTCGATAGTAATAGAGATGGGCAATGCTTGGGAGCACCGAAGACCAATTCAGTCGATGTTGCACCTCGAATCGCTCATGGGATTCGTTAAAAAGAAAAAAACGGGGCTTCGATTGATTCAACAATTCATTTGCTATAACCCATCGAGGCTTCCTTCTCCCGCTGAGTGGGTAACTATACGCCGAATCCGTCTAACAGATAGCTTTACACATGTCTGGTGGATAGCAAAAACCGATTATCCAAAGGCTGACAATAAAAAGGTTACCCGCCCTTATAGCAAAAGCATGAAAAAACTTATCGAAAGAAATAGTTTCAACCATGGTGAAAGACCATCAGAGCATGTTATTAGCGAAAAGGGGTTTTTATATAGACACAAAGGAAGTATTGCACATAACGTCTTCGAGCTTGAACAGATGGACACGACGCGTGAGGTCCGTCTGCCTAACGCTTTCAGCCTTTCGAATACATCATCTAATGATTTCTTCTCAAGAAAATGTAGAGATCGCGGAATCACTCCTCACCCCGCTCGAATGCCTTCGGGGTTAGTTGCATTTTTTGTCAAATTACTAACCGATCCAAAAGATTATGTGCTTGATCCATTCGCAGGCAGCAATACAACCGGCTATGTGGCCGAAAATCTAGGTAGACGTTGGCTTTCCATTGAAACCAACCCTGAATATGCAAAACAATCTAGAATTCGACTCTCAGATCCAATATTGAAGAAAAGGGAATAAGAAAAAGTTATGACTGACGCCACATTGAGTTTTACTGACGAATTAGCAAAGATTTCCAAGATTGACCTCTTCAAGAGAGGTAAAGATGGGGCCTTAGCCACTGGAACCTATGTAGGGAGACCTTTCCAATTGGATTACAGTTTAGCCCTGTTATTAGTTGCTGATGCCTGGAAGCAAAAAGTTAAAGGTATTCCTCAAGGGTCATTTTTGCTTGCATATTACGAGAATGAACAAAACATCGAAGAAACACTATTGCTAAGAGTTCTTGGACCATGCCCGCTTCCAACCGATAAGGATGTTATTAGCTCAATGATCGAATATTACAAAGATAATTTAAAAACAAGTGGGACTGGGAGCCAACTGGACACGTTTACCAGGTACGAGTTTAGCTTTTCGGGTTTAGAAACCCGCATCCTTGGAACTTTCTACAAAGATGAAAATGGGAAGGTTAACTTCGGTGCAGATGTTGAAAATTTCTATAGTGCACATAATTATCAAGTTGTTAAACCCAGCGAGATGGTGCTTGAGTATATAGTTAATTTTAGAGAAGGCGAAGTTACAAGCAAGGTTACCGATATAGAAATAGGACGCGTTCGATATAGTTCTTCACGCCGTTTTCAAGCCCAAGAAGAACATGTTCCAGTTTTTGTAAGCCCAAACGATTTTTTGGGCAAAAGAACAGCACTTTTTGGGATGACTAGAACCGGAAAATCCAATACTGTAAAAAAAATCATCCAGGCTACTGTTGCAATGGGCAAAAAGGCCCCTGGCGACTTAAATGAAAATGTTGGAAAAGTTGAAGAAAACCTGAACCACTTTACGAAGGATGGTTTTCCAAAATACCCGTCTGGACAAATTGTTTTTGATATCAACGGTGAATACGCAAATGCAAATTTGCAGGATGAAGGAACAGCAATTTTCGAAATGTTCAAAGACCAGGTTACTAGATACAGCGTAATACAAAAGCCAGGTTTTAAGGTAATGAAGGTCAATTTTTATAGAGGCATCCTGTCCGGCTTTGAATTAGTCAAGTCTCACCTAATGCAAAGTGGCGGTAACTATATTGAAAGCTTCAGAGCGGTTGATCTAACAAGACCAATTGACTTCGATACCAACAAATCGGCCAAAGTACGCTACGAGAGGACGATCGCAGCATATCTTTGCTGTTTGTTCCGTGCAGGATTCAAAGCGCCGAATGGATACAAAATCAAATTTGAAGGGAACAAGGATCTAAATCAACTAGTAAGGGGTGGAGATGTTGACCCCAGCGAGGGAATTACCTTAGAAGACGCAGTAAGTTGGTTTACGACCATTTGGGATAATTACGAGGTTGACGAATACTTTGCGGACTATAAGCGAAAGAAAGGACATGAATGGGCGGATGAAAATCTGAAGGCAATCCTGGTATTTCTTACACGCAAACGCCAACCAGGTGGCAACGTAAATGTGGACGGTTATATTAAATTACGGGGCATAATGAATTTGCACACAGAAACAGTTGACAAACCTTTTGAGCAAGAAATCATTGATGAATTACGCTTAGGAAAAATTGTAATAGTGGATTTGTCTCAAGGTGATCCAAACATTCAATCTTTGTATTCAGAAAGGATTTGTAGACATGTCTTCGCAGATTGCATGGATCGCTTCATCAACACAAAGCCTAACAACTTCTTGCAATTCTATTTTGAAGAAGCCCACAATCTTTTCCCCAAAAAAGAAGAGAAGGATCTAAGTCAGATTTATAACCGTCTTGCAAAAGAAGGTGCAAAACTAAATATCGGATTAATTTACGCGACTCAAGAGGTGAGTTCTATAAGTGCAAATATTTTAAAGAACACACAAAATTGGTTTATAGCACACCTAAATAATGAAGACGAAACACGCGAGATAAAGAAATACTGTGACTTTGGTGATTTTACGAGCGCCTTGATAAAGTTTAGCGCAAACAGCGACAAGGGTTTCGTTCGAATGAAAACCTATTCAAACCCTTTTGTAGTCCCAGTCCAAATTGACCGTTTTCCCAAGAACATTGGTGATTAAAAATGGCGTATTTAAGCAAAAAAGGTAGGAGGCCAGCAGAGTGGGCAAGTAAATCAGCACATGGACATATTATTAAAGATACAACAATCCAAGAATTTCTGAAACACTGCAATCTTCCAAAAAGAGCTGAAGACGTTTCACTGGCAAATGATCAATTGATTGACGTTCAAGAAATAACTAACAATCCAATTCAACACGTAATTGCTGTAGACAGCGGATACACAGAAGTCCCCGTGCAGGTAGAGTTTCCTACAGCGACTATCTGCTTCTTCCAATTTGGCGCGTTAATTTTCAGTCTAGAAGACTTAGATAGTCTGGAACAACAACCATTTATTGATCCTGAAGACATGGCAAAGCTCAAAAGGATTCAAAGGCTGAAGTTTACGTTGCCAGTTAGAAACGTCGCATTGCAAGGAGAGGCGAACTTAATTAATAGCGTTAGACGCTCAGTCTATAATTTCTTCATACAGGATATAGATGGAAGCAATCTAATTACAACTTTAAAATGGCTGGTTTTTGAAGAGTACTCCAAACCATCTTTGGTTTGGCAATTAGCCAACTGTCCAATTTGCTTCACACCAAGAGTTCAGTTACAAAGGCAGATGATTTCTAAAGACTACACTTTTAAATGCAGCCAATGCGGGGGAGAAATATTTTTGACAGATGTTTTTCGGTTGCATGAAGCAGTTGACAACGAGCTTGGAGCTGGCGGAATCCTTGGTTATGTCGCCACAGCATTTGAGCAGATCATCATAGCTCATCTGATACGCCTTATTCTTGAAACAAAGCCGAACCTCCTAAGCCACGTGCTATTCATAAAGGATGGTCCGCTTGCGTTCTTTGGACAAACAGCTAATCTCCACAAGCCGATGAGAGCATTGGTATGTTATTTACTAGATAATCAAAATCTATTTATGGCAGGACTGGAAAAAAGCGGAGGGTTTGTAGAGCATGCGGACGAAGTGTCACGCGTTTTAAACCCTGGGCAAATTATTCTATTGGATAATGAATATATTTATAAATATATTCTGCCGGGAAAAGCCGATAACCAAGATGCTTATGGCAGTACCACGTATTACGCAAACAAAGTGATTTTCAAAACTAAAAGCGAGCGAATGTATGTCATTAACGTGCCTACGAGGGTAATGCTCCAAGCGCCCAAAGAAAACGATTTTCCTAACCTCCAAACAATTCTTGCAAATGTAGAAAAGTTAAAATGTGATATGTATGACGATGCTCTAATACCAGTTGCGCTGGTGAACAAATTAGTCTCCCTAGCCAACCATCCAAGTTCAAAGATACTACAGAAATTTGCGATTGGATCTATGGCGAACAAATAGAATAAAAAAAACTAGTTTCATTTTCCCATTAACACAGATTTAAGCTCGATCACTTCGAGGGGCTAGTTTTTCCAGTCATGTTCCAGAGAAATTTTGTTAGTTGAGTCACTTACTGACCACCATCCCCGCGCCTTCAACATCCGTCACCGGAAACTAAACGGGAAGCAGCGCACACTACTCTAGCGTTGACCAGCACAGAGGAGCCGAGCGGTGAACCCAAATCAGGCATTGCTATTCAGTTTTAATGCCCAATCGCACCACGGGTTTCATCCTCACATAACCCGGGATAGCACTTATTCCATCACCCTCTATATGAACGTCTTCTCCAAAACGCAGCCATGGGTTGTTTTCGTAGTTTTCTTTGGACTGAAAAAGAATATATCCATTGGAATCAAATAAAGCACCTGGAAATCGTTCCAAATAGTGATACCACTTCCCTTCGTGATTGTAGAGCGCATGAGCAGCATTGACTTCCCATTCCTTGTTTAGCTGTTCTCCAGTAATTTGATTGCCCATATTTCCTCCATGGATTTATGGCGGATAATAATTTCACTCAAAATTACTTGTATCACAATTTGATTTTCGGCACCATATTCCACTAGCTTTTTGATGGATCACTTATTTTCCACCATCCCCGCCCCTGGAATATCTGTGATAGGAGACCAAACAGGTAATAGTGCGCGGGGACTAGAAGTCTCCAAATGCCATTGGTTTTCGGGATCTGCAACCTCCAGTATGAAGAGTTGGTAATTCCCCGTGCGCTGCGAATGGAACACGATGTACTTCCCATCCGGCGACCAGGTGGGGTTGCCGTCTTCGGAGGGGCTATCGGTGAGCTGCCGCAGGCCACTGCCATCCGCGCGCATCAGGTAGATATCCCCTTTGCCGCTGCGCCAGGACTCGAAAACGATCCATTCTCCGTCGGGGGAAAACACGGGGCGCCAGTCGAGGCCGGGATCCTCCGTGAGCCGGGTCAGGTTGCTGCCGTCCACATCCATCACGTAGATCTCCGAGTTGCCATCGCGGCGCGTGGTGAAGGCAATGTGTTCGCCATCGGGCGACCAGTTCGGCTCGTAGTCATGGGCTTCCACGTCGGTGAGCTGCAGAATATCTTTGCCCGGCTCTCCGTTGGCCCCCACTTCGGCAATGAAGAGATCGCGGTTTTTATCGTGCTCTTTCATATATACAATGTACTTGCCATCCGGGGAAAAGGAGGGATAGCAATCGAATCCGGGCTGCGTGGTGAACTGCCATTGCTCAGGGTCAGGATCGACGGTCACCAGATAGACATCGCGCAACACATCCGAATTGGGGATGCCATCGAAGGCGATCAGCTTGCCATCCCAAGACCAGACCGGCGCTTCGGCGAAGGTGTTCGCCAGGCCGCCGGTGAGGTTGTATTCGCCTGTGCCATCCGGCCGGATCAGCCAGACATCGCGTCTCCCGCCGTCGCTGGCGGTGAATGCAATCCAGCCCATATCGGCAAGCTCCAATGCCTTCTCCGAGGTGATCGTGGCGACCGCTTCCGTGCGCTCCGGTGTGACCGTCTCGGCGCCCAGGGTCATTTCGGCGGCCACTTCTGTTTCGTCGCCAGTCACGATGGGCGTTCCGGCGGGAGCCGCACAGGCGGCAAGGATGAGGGGGAGAAGAATAAAAATGCGGAAATTACGCGTGCTTACCACACCCACACCGTCATTGCGAGCCAGTAAGCCTGCTGATAGGCGAGGCGTGACGCCGCGAAGCAATCTCCCGCACTGCTTGCGAACAATGTTGGAGGTTGCTTCGTTCGGCTGCGCCGTTAAAAGCGGCGCAAACCGCCTCCTCGCAATGACGGGGCTAGTTGGCGGCGATGATGGCCTCGATGGGAAGTGCATCTCAATCCTCTATGGGTTCTTCTTCAATCACATCCTTGGCAAGTTTTGCCAACTGGCCGCGGTCCTCGTCTTCAACATGCGCGGATTTCCAATAAATGTCGAGCAGGTCGTAGGCAGAAAGATCGCTGACGCTCCGGTCTTCGGGGATGCGCACACGGGCTTGCACCTGTGGGCGTTTCACCAAATGGAATTCGAAGGCATCAGCTGCCGCCTCGCGTAAAACAGTCTCGTCGATAAAAGCCTCGAAATCGATGGGATAGTCAATAGTCAACCGAAATATCGCGTCCTTCAATTCAGCCTTCGGCGGAATCGCGCTGAGGAGATCGCTCATCACGCCGATCTCAGACAAGAGAGCTTTTCTTCGGTCGACAAATGGTCGAATGTGGCTAAGTCTGCGCCATTCGAATTGGGTATCACCTTTTTTCAGCTCTGCGCTAACGAAGAATTTCTCGTCGTGTGCCTCACCAAAATCAACTCGTTCTATAGATCCCGGATACACAACGGGGGGCTGGTTATTTTCATTTAGGTTTTGCGCCTTGTGAATATGCCCCAGGGCGACGTAATCGAAACGTTTATCTTTTACCAAGGACGGCGACAACACCAGGTCGCTGCCCAACATCACCGCGCGTTCCCCGCCATAAATGGCTCCCTGTACCGAGGCGTGAGCCATGAGCACGGTGGGAAGATTGGGATCTACCTTGTTCTCCAAAAACCCTTCCACCAAATCGCCAAGCAATCCTTCCAGGTGAGAATAGATTTCTTCGGTTTCAGTTGTCTCGATATTTCCAAAAGCCAGCATTTGCGAACGTGCGACCCATGGCAGCGCGATCACTTGTAAAGGCAAACCCCACAAATCTTTTGAAGCGTAGAAATCGGGTTTATCCAGAACTTTTACATAAGGCACATCCAAAGTGCTGTATTCTTCCAAGGCGTGAGCGCGGCCCAGGCTGGGCGATAAGTCATGGTTGCCCACTAAAAGCAACGTGGGAATCTTCGCTTTCGAGAGTCGAATAATCCGCCTGCCCCATTCGCGTTGAAAAGTGGGTGCGGGATTGCGGTCTTTGTACGCATCCCCGGCGAACAGTACCAGGTCTGCCTTTTCACTAATGGCCGTGTCAACAATTTCATCCAGGGACTTGAGAAAATCCATGACCCGCACCGGCAACCCGGATTGCGGATCGTGGCGGCCGTAGTTGGCCATATCGATATGCGCGTCGGCGAAGTGGAGGAGTTTTAAGGGAACCATGAGCATCAACTATGTAATATTACATCGGAGTATGTCTCGATGTCCGGAAGTCCGGAGGTCATGAAGTCAAATAAAGAGCAGCAACCTCAAGACTTCTTGGCCTCAAGACTTCCCGACCTCAGCAGTTACCCGCTGATTCCCAGGGCTTCCAACTGCTGCCAGCCCGCCCAGAAGTTGGGGTTGATGCGCACGGATTCTTGCAGGTCGGCGATGGCGTTATCCGTCTCGCCGAGAGCCAGGCGTGCCAGACCGCGCCAATAGAGGCTTTCTTCGAGAGTAGGTTCACTGATGGTTTCGTACAAGGTGTAATTTGCCAGGTCGATCACATCCTGATAGCGGCCGCTGTAATAATAGGCCCAATAAGGCCCAGTTTGATACCACATCATGCGGTATGGGCGTTCGGCAACATCGTTGGGTAAGCCGGCATAAAGTTGGAATGCATAATCGTAGGCGAAAGCGGCATCGACATACTGGAATAAGCGCACGTGGCTGCTGCCTACATTGAACCAGGCGAAATACTGATCAAAACCGGACAAGGTGGTTGACTCGGTCTGCGCGATTTCCAAGGCACGTTCATTGGCCCACTGTTCATCGGCAAACGGACCTAATGCCCTAAGCACATCCTCCAGGCGCTCTTCGGGATATATTACTAAAAACAAATAGTTGAAAGACCGCCATTGATTGATGAACTCCTCATACGAAGAGGTAAGGTTCTTGCCGGTGCCATCCTCGCCGGTTTTTAAATACACATCCTGGACGATAAATCGTTCTTGCAGGTCGTCATATCCCGTCACGAACAAATAATGTCCCAGCCAGGAAATCTTGCCGGACGCGTCACGTTCCGTGTACCCTTTTTCGACCACCACGGGAAAACCAGCGGCAATCAGGCGTTTGACCCGCTCAATGTCGCCTCCTACGCGCACCACCGCTTGCAAGCCGGGGACCTGGCTGTCTACGAAATCTTCCATTTCGTAGGGCATCACGTTCTTATCGGGCTTGCCACGCGCCACCCGATCTAAATTAGGATCATTTAGTCCGGGTTTGACATAGTCCTCCACGTCGCTACGAGTGCCTTCCCAACCCCAATAGGTCAGGGCCATGGCCAGGGTTGCAGGCCCGCATAAATTCCAACCGCCATATTGATCGATGTACTTAAACCCGGTCAGCGAAATGGAAGGCGGAATAGGATCTTCAGTCGGAAACGGCGTCGCTGTGATTGCCAGTGGAGTCCGGGTGGCGGCCGGGGTGAGCGCAGCGGCGGTGGCCGAGGCGACGGCGGCCTGGTTTTCTTCCGGGATGAAAATGGCTTCCTCGGGCGGATTGAAGAAATAGGTGATCTGGGATCTGAGATCGCTGATGCGCCAAGCCAGGCGATCGTGGACAAAAGGAATATTGTAAATGAGGAAAGCCAGTGCAATTAAACCAAGCGCGGCGCCCAACCAGCGGCGCCAGCGATTGGAATGGTTGCGATGAGGAGAGAATCGGCGAAAAAATGGGTTCTCTTTGTGCACGTCGCGCGGATTATATCATCCGCGAAATTAAAGTCTCATAAAGACTTCTGGCCCTTATAATCCTTAGAACCAAAAATCTTAGCCAATCGAGACCCCTTTGCCAAATCCTGACGCAGACGAACCCAAAAATTCCCTCCCGGAAACCGGACTTTCCTCCCTTTCAACAAAAATCCAGGCTGCCGCTAAACGGGCGAATTGGTCGGAACTTAGCCCCGTGCAGGCAGGCGCAATTCCACTTCTACTCGCCGGGCGTGACCTGATGGTTCAAGCTCGCACCGGAAGCGGCAAGACGGGAGCCTTCCTGCTCCCCATGCTGGAATTATTGGACACATCCCACATGCAAGTGCAGGCTTTGGTGCTGGTACCTACGCGTGAGTTGGCCGTCCAAGTCACCAAAGACGCAGGCGTCCTGTTTGCCGGCAGCGGGCTGGAGGCCCTGCCCGTATACGGAGGCGTGGGCTACCGTCCACAAATCGAAGGCTTTAAGCGCGGCGCTCAGGTCGTGGTAGGAACTCCCGGGCGGATCCTAGATCATCTTTTGAAGCGCAACCTTTCGCTCGACACACTCAAGGTCTTAGTGTTTGATGAAGCCGACCGTATGCTATCGATGGGCTTCTATCCGGATATGCTGGAATTGCAAAGCTATTTACCAAAGCGGATCCACGGCAGTATGTTTTCGGCCACATTCCCAATTAATGTGCAACGCCTAGCCCAGCGGTTTTTACAGCAGCCCGAATTCCTCAGTCTCAGCCGCGACCACGTACACGTTACAGACGTGGAGCATATCCTAATGCCTGTACCACGTATGGATAAAGATCGTGCCCTGGTGCGGTTACTTGAAGTAGACAATCCCCCGCAAGCGTTGATTTTTTGCAATACAAAATCGCGCGTGAATTACGTAACCGCCGTGCTGCAGCGTTTCGGGTTTAATGTCGCCGAACTAAGTTCGGAGCTTTCGCAAAATTCCCGCGAAGCAGTGCTTGCCCGCTTGAAAGACGGTTCGTTGCAATTCCTGGTCGCCACCGACGTGGCTGCCCGCGGCATCGATGTTCCGGAGCTTTCCCACGTCATTCTCTACGAGCCACCCGAAGATCCGGAACTCTACATCCATCGAGCCGGCCGCACAGGGCGCGCCGGGGCTGGTGGAGTAGCCATCAGTCTGATCACCAGTTTGGAACGACGCGATCTCAACAAAATCGCCTCGATCTATCAGATCGAATTTATCGAGCGCGCCGCTCCCAGTGATGAGGATGTTGCCACGATCGTCTCCGAACGGTTAACCGCTCAGCTTGAAGCGCAATTGCGCAGCCGCGACAAACTGCAAGTAGAGCGGATGCAACGTTTCCTTCCTCTCGCTAGGCAATTCGCGGAAACCGAAGAGGAGTTGGCGTTACTGGCCATGCTGCTCGATGACAGCTATCATGCGGTTGCACACATAGCCAGCCCGGCGCCTGAGAAGGCCCAGCCATCCCGTGGCAGGGGCGGCTTGGAGCGCAGATCAAATCGCAGCGGGCGCCGGCGCCGATAAAAATAGTTCGCTGTCCGAACTAGTAAGTCGGAACGGGGGTTGCCATCGCTTCGGTGGACGCAGCGCCGGTAGGGGATATGCTCACTGGAGAACCCATCGAGTTCGCTTCGCCCGCGGCGGCCCAAACCAGGAACGCGGCAATTAAAGCGAACAGGATGACAGCCACAATCAAAACTGCGCGCGCATGCGGGGTTTATTTGGCGTGTTTGCCATGATTCACCTCATTAAAAAGTTTTTGAGTTAGCGCAAGCTGCTAACTCCTATCCCAAAAAACGAATCTTTAATCTTGCTGTTATTGAATCTCCTCTTGAGAAAAAAGATAGGTGAGCTTATCCCTGCAAACTCATTGGTCCAAATGGGTGATTTTCATGTATAAAGGAAATGTTTAATCTTCATATCTATTTTGAAAAGGAAAGGAATGAGATGAAGACAAGAATCGAAATTCGCCTGTTTTTTCTTGTTGGCCTGATCCTAACTCTTGGACTGGCCGCCTGCACCTCCGACGCGGAAACGCCGGAAGCGGAATCTCCTCAGACCGAAATTGTTGAGGAAAGCGAAGCCACCTCTGCCCCGGAGGGTGGAGCCGCCGAGGTCACAGAATCTGAAGGTGACCTCTACTATGGGCCCGCGGATGGCGGAACCGGATCGATTGTGATCGATGCCACAGACGCCTGCACCCTACTCACGCAAGAGCAGGTCGCTGCCGCGTTCGGGAAGGATGTTGTCGAAGTAAGCGTTGACACGCAAACCATAGGGGCAGGCTGCGAATACAAGTTCGATAGCGAAGGCGACACCCAGGTACAAGTCACGATCTATGAGGGGGATGCCGCCAAGCACTATTTTGCTGGTATCGTTCAGGCGGCTCAGGAGAGCTGCGATGCGATGCTCGAAAAGTTCTTCGATATCGAATTCCTCGCCGCTCCGGATAGCGGGCAGGACGTAAGCGGGCTTTCACTCGGTGACTTGTATACGACCTATGTCGGCACTCTGGGCAACTGCATGTTTGTGCAAAATGCAACCCGCAGCGAGGTCGGCGATAACGTCGTGACCGCTGAGACGATTTATCTCAACTGGAGCAGCAACGTGGCCGTGCTGGGTGACGAGCGCGTGGTGGAATTCACATATCAGGAGCCGATCCCGGATGAGGTTAATGCCGAGCTGCAGGCGGGCACCGATCGCGACAGTTTTTATGCGTTGGCGCAACCCTATCGCGATACCATTTTGGCTGGTTACACGGAGAGCCTGATCGCTTTGCTGGAAGAGGCGACAGGGCAATAGTTAATTAAAAAGCATTCTGCAGAAGGTGAAGGTGGAAATTGCTTTCCCTCGTCGCCGCTGAACGGCTCGCTCGGGACAGGCTCTGGGCTTTCAGCCTCCTCGCAATGACGAAAAAAGAGACCGCCAAGAAAATTGGCGGTCTCTTTTTATTTTATTCATTACGCGTCGCGGAATTCGCCTTCGACCACTTCGCCTTCGTCTTCGCCGGGCTTGTGGCCTGCGCCATTGGCGCTTGGGCCATTGTGCCCGTTTGAAGACGCAGAAGGGCCGGGTTGCTGCTGAGCGTACAGCTGTTGACTCAAAGCATGGAAGGCGTTCTGCAGATCTTCGCTGAGGCGCTTGATCTTTTCCTTATCTTCGCCTTCGAGCGAAGCGCGCAATTCCCTGACCTTGCTTTCGATGTTGCTGCGTTCGGCAGCCGGCACTTTGTCGCCGAGATCCTTGAGGGTCTTCTCGGTCTGGTAGGCCAGGCCGTCGGCGGCATTGCGGGCTTCCACCAGTTCGCGGCGCTTGCGGTCTTCGCCTTCATGCTCGCGAGCTTCCTTCACCATGCGCTCGATGTCGCTCTCTTTGAGGTTGGTCGATGCGGTCACGGTGATTTTCTGCTCTTTGCCGGAAGCGCGGTCTTTGGCGCTCACGTTCAGGATGCCGTTGGCATCGATGTCGAAAGTGACTTCGACTTGCGGCATGCCGCGAGGAGCAGCCGGGATGCCTTCGAGGCGGAAGTGGCCGAGGCTCATGTTGTCCTTGGCCTGTGCGCGCTCGCCCTGCAGGATGTGCACATCCACGGCAGTCTGATTATCTTCGGCGGTCGAGTACACCTCGGTCTTCTTCACCGGGATCGTGGTGTTGCGTTCGATCATCTTAGTCATCACGCCGCCCAGGGTTTCGACACCCAGGGAGAGCGGGGTCACGTCGAGCAGCAGCACATCCTTCACCTCGCCACCCAACACGCCGGCCTGAATGGCTGCGCCCACGGCAACCACTTCGTCGGGGTTGACGCCTTTATGGGGCTCCTTGCCAGTCAGCGAACGAACGAGTTCCTGCACCATGGGCATGCGCGTTGCGCCGCCCACCAGCACAACTTCGTCCAGGTCGCCGGTTTTAATGTTAGCGTCTTTAAGCGCGGCTTCAAAGGGGCCGCGCAGGCGAGCCACCAGGGATTCGGTGAGTTGCTCCAGTTTGGAGCGGCTCAGCTTGGTCACCAGGTGCTTAGGACCAGAAGCATCCGCGGTCACATACGGCAGATTGATCTCCGTTTCCATTACGGACGAGAGTTCGATCTTGGCTTTCTCTGCGCCTTCGCGCAGACGCTGGAGCGCCTGGCGATCGGCGCGCAGATCGATGCCTTGATCGCGCTTGAACTCGTCGGCGATGTGATTGACGATGGCTTCGTCCCAGTCGTCGCCACCCAGGTGGGTGTCACCGTTGGTGGCTTTCACTTCGATGACGCCGCCACCCACTTCGAGGACGGAAACGTCAAAAGTGCCACCACCCAGGTCGAAGACCAGAATGGTTTCATTGTCTTTCTTGTCGAGACCGTAGGCTAAGGCGGCGGAAGTTGGCTCATTGATGATTCGCAAGACTTCGAGACCGGCAATCTTGCCGGCGTCCTTGGTAGCCTGGCGCTGAGAGTCGTTGAAGTAAGCCGGAACGGTGATAACCGCCTGGTTAACCTTCTCGCCCAGGTAAGCTTCGGCGTCCGCCTTCAGCTTGCCCAGCACCATGGCAGAGATTTCCTGCGGGCTATATTCCTTACCGGTAGCGGGGATCTTGATGCGCACATCGTTGCCGGCGCCTTCCACCACTTCGTACGGCACCATCTTGCGTTCAGTGGCCACTTCGTCGAGGCGGCGGCCCGGCAAACGCT